>CAYUGC010000142.1:0-9215 GCA_964444085.1 uncultured Bifidobacteriaceae bacterium
TATTCCAGCTTCTATTTTGACGTCACGCCTTACGTCAATCCCGGCGGGACGAACGTGCTGGTGGTGCGCGTGGACGCCAGTCGGTTTGAAGGCTGGTGGTATGAAGGCGCGGGCATTTACCGTCACGTCTGGCTGACGACGGAGAATCCCGTTCACGTCGCGCAATGGGGGACGTTTGTTTATACCTCGGCGCTGGCGGGTTCAAATGCCACCGTCAAGATCCAGACCGAGGTGACCAATCAAAGCGCGTCGGCTACTTCCGGCGGCACGGTGACTTCGACGATTTACGATGCCGCCAGCAACGCCGTCGCCAGCGTCACGTCGGCGATCAGCCTTGCGGCTGGCCAGAGATTGGTGACGACCCAGAGCGTGTTGTTTGCCGCCAACCTGTGGTCGCCACAGTCGCCCTATCTCTACAAACTCGTCACGACCATCAGCAATCAAAACGCCGTTGCGGACATTTACCGCACGCCGTTCGGCGTGCGCACGGTTTCGATTGATAAGAACAACGGCATCTTCATCAACGGCCAGCCGGTGGAAATCAAAGGCATGTGCAATCACCAAGACATGGCCGGCGTGGGCGTTGCGCTGCCCGATCGGTTGCAGAATTTTCGGATTGAACGGCTCCTGCAGATGGGCGTGAACGCCTACCGGACTTCGCACAACCAGCCGACCGAGGAATTGCTCGATGCGTGCGACCAGTTGGGAATGCTGGTGTTGGATGAAAACCGTCGCATCGGGACGAACGCCGAGCCGATGAGCGAGTTGAACCGGCTGATCCGTCGTGACCGCAATCATCCGTCCATCTTCATGTGGTCGCTGGGCAATGAAGAATCACTGCAAGGCGACACGGCCAACGGTGCGCCGGTTGTGCAAGCGATGCAAAACGCGGTTCATCCCATGGACCCGACGCGGCTTTGCACCATCGCGATGAACGGGGGCTGGGGCAGCGGATTTTCCACCGTCATTGATGTCCAGGGATTCAACTATCATATGGAGAACATGGACAGTTTTCACACTTCATTTCCGAACCAGCCTTCCCTCGGCACGGAGATTTCGAGCGCGGTCGGCGACCGGGGCGTTTATGCCACCGATTGGGGGAATGCTTACCTGGACAGTTACGATGATTCGACCAGCGGCCAGCCGGCGGGAGTGTGGTGGCCGTTTTACCACGCGCGTCCGTGGGCGTCCGGCGCGTTTTCCTGGACCGGCTTCGACTACCGCGGCGAGCCGTATCCGTTCGCGTGGCCCAGCATCGGCTCGCATTTCGGCACGCTCGACATGTGCGGATTCGCCAAGGACAACTTCTATTATTACCAGGCGAACTGGACGCTCAAGCCGGTGCTGCACCTGCTGCCGCATTGGAATTGGGCCGGCAAGGAAGGCCAGGCGATTTCGGTGTGGGCCTATGGCAATTGCCAGTCCGTGGAACTGTTCCTGAACGGCGTGAGCCAAGGACGCCAGTCGTTAAATACCCAAAGCCATCTTGCTTGGAGCGTGCCTTACGCCGCCGGCACGTTGCAAGCGGTCGGTTACCTCAACGGCTCGCCGAGCATTACCAACACCGTGGTCACCACCGGCGTCCCGGCGGCGATCAAGCTGACGCCGGATCGTTCAGTGATTTCCGCCAACGGCATGGATGTTTCCACCATCACAGTCGCCGTGGTGGATTCGCAAGGGCGCGTGGTTCCGACCGCGGCGAACCTGGTGAATTTCTCGATCAGCGGCGGCACGATCATCGGCGTGGGCGATGGCGACCCCAATTCGCACGAAGCGGACAAGGCCAGCCAACGTTCCGTGTTCAACGGATTGGCCCAAGTGATTGTTCAGTCCGATCGCCAACCCGGCGCGATCACCTTGACGGCGACTTCGCCTGGGCTGACATCGAGTCCGCTCACGCTCACCAAAGCCATCACATTGCCGCCGCCCGCCGCGCCGACGGGAGTTGCCGCCGTGGCCGACAATGCCCGGGTGACGGTGAGTTGGGACATCGTGCCGGGCGCGACGACTTACAATCTTTGGCGCGCCACGAGCCCCGGCGGGCCTTACACGCCGATTGCGCCGAATATCAGCGGCGTCAGTTTGGGTTACGTGGACACGAACGTCACCAATCAGACGACTTACTATTATGTCGTCACTGCCAACGGCACGTGGAACAACGGCACCAGCGCCGGTTCCGCTGAAGTCAGCGCAATGCCGGCGATGCCAGCACCGATCGTCACCGGCCTCGCTGCTAAAGCCGTCATCGGGCAGGTGCAGTTGACGTGGAATTCGGTGAGCGGCGCCAGTTACAACGTGAGACGATCCCTTGTCTCGGGCGGTGCTTACACGCTCATTGGTTCGATGGTTGCCGGCACGAACTTCACGGACGCCACGGTGTCCGGATGCCAAAGCTATTACTACGTGGTGACCATCACCAACGGGAATTTTGAAAGCCTGCCTTCAAACGAAGCCGGCGTGTCGAGCATTCTGCCGCCGCAATTTTCGAGCGCGGACATTGGAAACGTCGGCGCTGCTGGCAGCGCTGCTTATTGCAGTGGACAATTCACCATTACCGGCTCCGGTGGCGACATCTGGGGCAACTCGGATGCATTCCAGTTTGTCTATACTTACGTCCCCGTCACGACGAACTGCGACATTCGGGCGCGTGTTGCAAGCGTGCAAAACACTGCTGTCGGCGCGAAGGCCGCGCTAATGATCCGCGAATCACTCGCCGCAGATTCTCGCCATGTGATGGCCGATGTCGAGCCGTCAGCTGGTATTGAGTTCATCTGGCGCAACACCACCAGTGGCGGTTCCAGCAGCGCATCCGTCGCCGTAACTCCTCCGAAGTGGATTCGTCTCACCCGTACCAACGACACTTTCACGGCCTATTGGTCGGCGGACGGCAATGCCTGGAGTCAAATCGGATCGTCCACGACCATCAGCATGACCGCCGCCGCTTACGTCGGGCTGGCCGTTTGTTCTCACAGCGCCGGCGTGTTGAACACGTCGGTGCTGGACAACGTCACCGCCGCTTTTGGCCGCGCGAGCGGCGCGCCGATTCTGAATCCCATTGGCAACCAAACAGTGAACGTTGGTCAGCCGGTGTCCCTGCTCGCCAGCGGCCAAGACACAAATTCTCCGCCGTTCGCGCTTGCCTTCTCGCTGCTCAACGCGCCGACGACCGCCAGCTTGAGCCAGACCGCCACCAACAATGCCGCTTTCTATTGGCGGCCGGGAGTGCCCAATGCCCGTTCCACAAATCAGGTCACCTTGAAAATCGCCAACAACGCGTGGCCCAGCCTGAGCGCCACGCAAAGCTTTTCCGTGGTCGTCAATCCGCTCGCGCCGTTCGACGTCAGCACGGTTTCGCTGGCCAACGGGCAAGTCAGCCTGCATGTCACCGGCCAGGGCGGGCCGGATTATGCGATCGAGACTTCAACGAACCTCACGCAATGGATCAGTGTCTTCATCACCAATTCGCCCGCGCTGCCGTTCAACTGGACGGACAACGTGACGAATTCGCTGCAGCGTTACTATCGCCTCAAACTTGGCTCGCCGCTGCCGTAAGGTTGTGGAATCATTACCATAAGTATTTGTTGTTCGATTTGGTGGTATCATCAATTATCATGACGTTACAATTTGGTGAATTTTTGTTTGAATCATCAAAACCCAGTTTTCAGGCGAGTTGGGCAAAACATTGCGGCTCCTTGAAGATGGGTGTTTGCAGACCATAACCCAAAAACTAGCTAGACACCTTATGATAAAGAAAACCATGTATTTAACGGGACTGTTGGCCGTGTCCGCCGTCCTTTCCACCCAGGCACAGAGTGTGATGGTGTCGAATTTCGAGGACAACACAACGGATGGCTGGGGGGATCGCAGTGGTAATACTGGAACCGTGGTGGCGGCTCCCGACGCGAGCTTGGGCAGTTATTCCCTTCTGGAGACAGTCGGTAATCAGAATTGGGGAAACTTGTCCCTTTCATTCAACAGTCAACTGAGCTTAGCCAACTTGAATGACGGTTCGCAGATCGCTTTTGATTTGTATTTTCCTTCGACTGGCTGGCTGGCAGATCATGCCACGGTGAAACTGGAAATGTGGAGTGGCAACCCTTGGACGGACACTTGGGGGCAGCAGGATTTGAATTCATTGACCAAGGATTCAGTGATCCATATGACCTTCGATTTAAGTTCGCTCGGCTATCCGCGGTCGGCCGATTCGTATGGTGGGATTGATCTGTTTGTGCAGCCCGGCTACGATTGGATGTGGGACGCAAACAATGTTTGGACTGGCGTAGGGCCATATACGGCCCAGCAGGTTTACATTGATAACGTGCGAATCATCACGCCCGTGCCCGAACCTGGCACGATGACCTTGGCGGCTTTGGGCGGTGCGGCTCTCCTGTTCTTCCGCCGCCGCACTGTTCGCTGAAAATTCCTTCCGTTTTGACCAGCGGGCTGGGTGTAAATCACCCGGCCCGTTTTTTTTGCGCCCAGGTTTGCGTTGGGCGCATCTTGACCCGGTTCTTACTCCCGCCCATGAGCCTCCTTATGGCGGAGCGCCGGCATTTTGCCGGCTTTGCGCGTGCGGATGTCCAAAGCCGGTAAAATACCGGCGCTCCAATCTGTGGTTCAAGGGTTTAAAGCGCGAATCGGGATTCAGTAAATTCTCACCCGGTCCTCCCTTGGACCAGAGGGGGAAATATGAACCGTGTGCAAAGATGCACCCTTTGCGTTTGCGGTCGTCGGTTTCCAACGCTATAGCAGTTTTGGTTAACCTTGGCATAGTTGAAAGGCGTCAGCTTTGAACAAGCCGTGAAGCGCCTCCTCGCCGCGCCCCCGCTGCCCAAGAAATCCAAGCGCAAACCGGCTGCCAAGGCTGTCCCAAATCCGCGTCTGAATTAGCCCGCATCCGCCCGCATAAACACTCGGTTTCTCGCGCTGTCTGCCTTCGTTAGAGCATTGAGAGAAATGATGTAGCGAGGCGGAGCGAGGATTTTTGGTTATGGGCGAGGCTTTGGCGAAGGCGCAGGTTTGAAAACCCTGACTGCATTGCGCGCAAGCGCATAGCGAACCTGCGGGCATCTGGATTGCAGGACTCGGGGAGACAAACTGAGCCGAAACGAAGCCAAAAACCGAAAAGACCGCTGCTTTCAAATCTGATTCCGCTGCGCTACATGATTTATGGAAATGCTCTAAGGGCACACTCCCGATGATTTGATGTCGGTAAATGATATGACATTAACTCATACGACATGACGGCTTTGCTCCCTGGTTGTATAGTTTTAAATAATCCATTTCACATTTTTTAGCAGGGCCGGACGATATTACTGCTTGAGTGCAATATGTGTCGCCGGCTGAAAAGAGTGTGAGGCTGACAGCTCACAACTCAAAAACGTAGTCATTAAAATCAGAAGTATCAGAAGTGTTGGCTCAAATTACCATTCGATCGGGCTGTTGCTGTCGTTTTAGTGGCATTCTTGCTTGCCGGGAATGTCTCCAAAGTTCCGGCACTGCCTCCCCCTGTGTCAGCTGTGGTCAACCACAGCGGCGGGGTGGTTTCGGAATGTTCCTGCACAAATAACCAAGCTATCCAGAAATCAAAGAGAAAACCCAAATCAAAATGAAAAATCATTACGCCAGGTTAGGGGCCATTGCCGCCAGGTCATTGTCTGTTATGAATCATAAAATCGCTATTGCCGGCATATTGGCCGCTTCCATCGCCGCCGCATCGGCGAGCAGCTATTCCGACACCACGGTGGGAACCGTCAACGGGAACGGCGTGGCGTTTACCGCCGCCACGGGAAATTCCGACAGCTACACAACTTTTACCAACAACCTCGCAACCGCATTCGCCAATAACTCCGGAGGGGTGTTGAACTTTGACAGTGCAGCCTTCAATTCCGCCGGCATTGTCGGTAACGGGCAAACCATCACTTTGAGCTATGGCGTTGGGGGAGGCAGCAGCTTGGTTTTGACCCTTGCTTGCGGCGGCAGTGACGGTATCTCCCGGAGTAGCGGCACTCCAAATACTTCCGGAGGTTTTTTTATGGCTGAAAACGGCAGTGGGGCCGACCGTGTTTTCACTCCCAGCGTGCCGCTGAAGACCGTTTCGATCTTCAACTTAAACCGAGGTGATGCTACTCGCACTGCAGTGCTAAAGGTTACTTTTCTGGACAACACCACCCTCAGCACATCGGGGGCGAATGGGGGCGGCTGTTATTTCCATGAACTGTCAGCCACTGGGGCTAACTACATCAAGAGCTTTACCATCCAAAATAGTAATTTGAACCGCTACGACGACTTGGCTTTTATTGTCCCCTCAGTTGTGCCCCTCAACGCGTCGGCAGCCGCCTCGGTGGCGAATCCGGTTCCTTGGGGGAACACCAACGTCCTGACCGCGTCGGCTTCGGGCGGAACGTCGCCTTATACCTATCAATGGCAGACGGACGGCGGCGGCGCAACGTTTACCAACATCCCCAGCGCGACCAGTTCCACGCTTGCGATCAACACCAGCAACTTAACCGTGATGGCGGACTACCAATATCGAGTAGTGGTGACGGACAACGCTTCGACGAAAGCCACCAGTGCGCCGCCGGTGATTGTGAATTCGGCGGTTCCGAATTCAGCCGTGAATCTTTCCGGAACCATGAGCGACGTGGGCACCACCACGCCTACGCCGGGTGCGACGGACCAATATCAGCTGGTTTCCGGAGGCAATAATGCCTCAGGGCTTAACTATTACACCGACAATAGCACTCCGGTCGGCGAAACATTCACCACCGGCACCAATTCCCAAGGTTACATCCTGAATTCGCTCTCGGTTTTGTTTGCCGGCGGCAATAACGGCTCGTTGGCGAACCAAAATTATACGTTGAGCATTTACCAGATCTCGGCCCATGGGGGAACTGCCTTCCCGCTGGCCGTCATCACCAACTACAACTTTACGGTCACTTATGGACACTGGATGAACTGGAGTTTTGCGCCCCTGACTTTGGCGTCCAACACGGTTTATGCCTATACCATCCATGTCAGTGGGGGGTTTGCCGGCCTGGCGACGCCTAGCTCCCAGTCCTCGTCTTGGTATCCGGCCGGAAGTGCTTGCGCGATTCCCGCGGCGGGCGGAACCGTGACCTATGCCGGCGGCGTGGCGAGCGGGAATTCCGGTTATAACGGTGTGTTTGACGCCGGATTGCTTCCCCGGGGGGCTTCCGTGCTGGTCAACAATCCTGTCGCCTCTCCCAACCCGGCCTACGCCCTCTCGCCGGTAGTCCTGCGTGATTCGGCCATCACGACCGGGACTTATACCTACCAATGGCTGACCGACGATGGCACCGGCGCCAACCCGCCCCACTACCTCACAATTCCCGGAGCCACCAGCACCAATGTGACGGTGATTCCGTCAGACTTGCATCCCGGCGGCGCCGACTATACCACCAACTATTACTTTGTGGTTAACGATACGCTCGGCGGCAACTCTGCCACCAGCTCGGTGGTGGTTTTGACCGTTCACGCGGCCACCGTGCCGCAGATCACCGGGCTGACGCCAACCAACGTGGTGACGTTCGCCGGCGACAGCCGTTCCTATAGTGTCACTGAAATTGGAACCGTGCCGATCACCAACCAGTGGCAGTTTAACAACGGCGGCGGTTACGTGAGCCTTACGGCGCAGACGAACACGACCTTGGCCTTGAGCAACCTCCAGACCACCAATTCCGGCAATTACCAGATCTTGGCGGCGAATGCGGCTGGCAGCGCCAGCAACGCGGTTACGCTCACGGTTCTGCCTGCGCCGGCGGCTCCGGTTGTGAGCAGTCAGGCATATTTTAACATGGTCTATACCAACCATCCGTGGGCCTATTGGCGGTTGAATGAAACGAATGATCCGACCGCCGTCGGCGCGCCTCTCTATTCGGCCTATGATTATTCCGGCCACGGCTTCGACCCGGTTTATGGAAGTGCGGTAACGGTGGGCAATGCCGGGCCGCAGCCGCCAACCTATCCGAGCATGGATACCAACGAACTGGCGGTGCAAACCATATATAATAACGCCAACGCGCATCTTACCGTGCCTGCCTTGAACCTCGCTGGCAACACCAACGTGACCTTCATGGCCTGGATCAAGCCCAATGGCCCGACGCCGGGCTTCTGCGGGCTGTTGATGAATCGCGGCGGGGCTGACAACGGTTGCGGCTTTGGCTTTACCGGCACAGCCGACCAATTGGGCTATACTTGGAACAACAATGCCTCCAGCACTTGGGGTTGGAATTCCGGTCTGTCTGTTGCGGAAAATCAATGGAACTTTGTGGCCTATGTCATCACCCCAACCAATGCGGTGATCTATTTGGGCAACTTGAACGGTGGCACCACCAACTTTTTGCAGGCGACCAACAACATCAGCCATATTGCGCAAACTTTTGCCGGTGGCACCATCCTCCTGGGTGCTGACGCGCAAAACCTCGTTAATGGTGGTTTCAGCGGGCTGATTACGGAAGCCAGCCTGTTCACGAACGCCCTGACCAGCGCCCAAGTGCAGCAATACTTTCTCGGCGCCCTGACCAAAGCCGGTTCTTCCACTGCACTGGCTTCATCATCGAATCCGTCCGGCAATCTTGGCAGCGTGAGCTTCACGGCCAGCATTACCCCAAGCACAGCCAGCGGTTCAGTTATCTTTCTTGCGAATGGAGTGCCCTTAAGCACCAACACGTTGATTGGCGGCAGCGCGACCAGCTTGTCAGTGACCACGCTTCCGCGGGGCACAAATGTCATTCAAGCGATCTACTCGGGCGATGCCAAATATTTGGCCAGCACCAACACACTTAATCAAGTGGTGACGAACCATCCGCCGGTGGCGGGGAATGTGAGCTACGCGCGAAACGCGGGGATCTATTCCCTGCGGATTTTGGTCAGCGACCTGTTGGTCAACGTGACGGACGCGGATAGCGATACCATTAGCTTGGTGTCCACTGGCACCAGCACCAACGGTGTGATTGTCAGCCTGTCGGGCACGAACTTTCTGAACTACAACAACATGAACAATGTGAACGACCAGTTCAGCTACACGGTGACGGACGGCTTTGGCGGGACGAACACGGGGTTGGTCAGCATCGTGGTCAGCAACGTGGTGACGGGCCAGATCACCGGCCAGTTCACCTCGTTCACGAACAACGTGGCGAACCTGACGTTCCACGGCATCCCGAATTACAGCTACATCACCGAGCGCTCGACGA
>CAYUGC010000143.1:0-9100 GCA_964444085.1 uncultured Bifidobacteriaceae bacterium
CGGAAGATTTTTGAAAATAAAAAAACCTCCAGACTTCGCAAACGAGGAATGGAGGTAAATTCGACGAGCCGCCCGAAAAACGGTCCGGGCGGACTGGCCTCATCCTTCTCTTTGCGGAGAAGTGCCTCTGACGCGAGGCCGACGAGTGCATTCAAACCGGTATCCTGACTTCGGCATCGAACCTCATTCCGCCTTCCCGATTTGCATCGGTGGCATTGGAAATTGTAGCCGTTACAGTGGCGCAACCGTCCCGGATTCACACCGGGTTCCCAGACATTTGACTGCGATAGGCGGAAACTGCTCCGCCATGTTTCAAAGAACGGTTCTTTTTAACGCCAAAATAAATTTAATCCAAGACAATTTTTGTCCACGCGGAATACTTGCTTCAAAACGCCAATAAATTCATACTGTCGCCACCAAAAATATTTATGAGCAAACCTCCCATTCGTGTCGCCATCACAGGTGCCGCCGGCCAAATCGGTTATTCCCTCCTGTTCCGCATCGCCTCCGGCGCGGCGTTCGGCCCGGACCAGCCGGTCATCCTGCACCTCATCGAAGTGCCGGACGAGAAGGCCATGGCCGCACTTGGCGGTGTCTGCATGGAATTGGACGACTGCGCGTTTCCGCTGCTCAAAGGCCTCGTGCCCACCTCGAATCTCGACGAAGGTTTCAAAGGCGTGAACTGGGCGTTGCTCGTCGGCGCCGTACCGCGCAAGGCCGGAATGGAACGCAAGGATTTGCTCGGCATCAACGGCAAGATTTTCACCGGCCAGGGCAACGCCATCGCCAAGAACGCCGCGAGCGACATTCGCGTGCTCGTCGTCGGCAATCCGTGCAACACCAACTCGCTCATCGCCGCGAACAACGCGCCAGGCGTGCCGGCGAACCGCTTCTTCGCCATGACCGCGCTCGATGAAAACCGCGCCAAATCCCAGCTTGCCCAGAAGGCCAGCGTGGACGTCACCGCTGTCACGAACCTCGCCATCTGGGGCAATCACAGCGCCACGATGTATCCTGATTTCTTCAACACCAAGATCAACGGTCGACTCGTGCCCGAGGTCATCAGCCACCGCGAATGGCTGGAGAAGGATTTCATTGCCACCGTGCAGCAGCGCGGCGCGGCCATCATCAAGGCCCGTGGCCTTTCGAGCGCGGCGAGCGCGGCGAATGCGGCATGCAATACCGTTTACAAACTCACGCACCCGACGCCGGCCGGCGATTGGTTCAGCGTGGGCGTGCATTCCGACGGCAGCTACGGCATCGAGAAAGGCTTGATCTTCAGCTATCCGATCCGCAGCAACGGCAAAGATTTTGAGATCGTCCAAGGCGTGCCGCTCAACGATTTCAGCAAGGCCAAGATTGCCGCGACCGAAAATGAACTGAAGGAAGAGAAATCGCTCGTCGCCGATTTGATCAAGAAATAACTTCCGGGTTTTCAAGGCGGCAATCTCGCGCAGCGGGGTTGCCGCCTTTTTGCAAACCACGAAATACACGAACCCACGAACAGGAAAAATTCAAAAACACCTTTTGCTTCATGTATTTCGTGGTCAAATCATTTTAATGAAATCGCGCCCCAGAATCGGCGAAGTCGGTGAGCTGGCCATTTCCACGGACCTGAGCCACGCCGTGGAATTTCACGGCGACGGCATGCCTGCCGTCGTCTCCACGCCGAACATCATCCAGTTTCTCGAACGCACCGCGCGCCACACGCTCGCGCCGCATCTCGATGCCGACGAACGCACCGTGGGCGTGGAGATTGACATCAAGCATCTCGCGCCAACGCCGGTGGGGCAAACGATTCACTGCCGCGCGCAGGTGATTTCCGCCGACGGCCGCCAGTTCACTTTTCAGATTGAAGCCCGCGACGATCACGAAGTCATCGTGCGCGGCCTGCACAAACGTGCCGTCATCCGCACGGAAAGCTTCACCAAGCGCGTGAAGGAAAAATCGGGGTAAACGCAGCGTTGCCGATGCATGGCTCAACGCATCGGACTGACATCCGGGTGTTGTCTTAAGCAAGGTGTTTAGCTTCAGTTGTGCGATTGTCCAAACGAAGTCTGCCGATTCTGGCGGACCATCTTGCCGTTGATTTTAACTTTCCCAAAGTGATTTCCGCTGATAGCGTATTGGAGCAGATGCGGCACTTTCGGAAACGAGCGCCACTTGGCGTCTCTTGACAAGTGTTCCCCGCGTTTCCGGGAAATCGGCTTGTTGTTTATCCCGTAAGGATTGCATGGTTAATATCTACGGGGTGCCATGGAAAAGAAGAAGGTCGCAGACGCTATAAAAGTCCTTTATTTATGCGGTTGGAAGGGTGGCTGAGTGGTTAAAGGCATCTGACTCGAAATCAGAAGTAGTCGCAAGGCTACCGTGGGTTCGAATCCCACCCCTTCCGCCAACAATTACAACGGTTTTATGAGTTTTCCCAAAATAGAAAAACTCGGTTTTCTTCTGACAAGATTCTGACAAATCGAATTTGGGTATTCAAAAGCCCCATTTGAGGGGCTTTCTTGAATTGGATTTGATTTTGGGGTGATTCGTCATGGCGTTGGCTTCCGCGACCAAAATTTGTCGTTCCATTCCCTTGTGACCTCACGGACGCAATGCTTTTTTACAATTCCAACGCTGTTGCCCATGGCAAAAATAACTTCGGGAAAGCTGCCGCTTGTTCCGGGCATTTCACCGGTTGAACCGGCGGATTCACCAGAACAACTGACGGAATCATCGTTTCAAGCCGCAGTTCCGGTTAATTTCCTTTTGGCCGAAATTTTTCTATTGTATATCAAGGCCAGTCGTGCAAACGGCAAGCCATGAAAAAAATCGGCCTCATACTCTTGGTGGACGACGACGAGCAGATTCGCATGTTGTTTTCCACCTTTCTTCGACGCGAAGGCCACGAGGTGCTGGAGGCGGGCACCGGCCATGATGGCCTAAAACTCGCGCGGCAGCGGCGGCCGGATTTGGTGCTACTGGATGTCGGCCTGCCGGACATCAGCGGCGTGGAGATCTGCCGCCAAATCAAGACCGACCCCACGCTGATTGATGTCTTTGTCGCGTTCTGTTCCGGCGAGGCCACAAGCGACGAGCACAAGGTCAGCGGTTTCCAGACCGGCGCGGACGAATACCTCGTCAAGCCGTTCGGCCTCCAGGAACTTTCCGCGCGCGTGCAGACGCTGCTGCGCCTGCGCAATACCACCGCCGCGTTGCGCGCCAGCGAGGAGCATCACCGCAAGCTCATTGATATTTTGCCGGACGCGGTGTGTTTGATTCACCCGAAGGGCCGGCTGCTCGCGGGCAATTTTCAGGCGGCGACCATGCTGGGTTGCACCAACACGGAGGAGCTGCTGCAAAAAACCATTTTTGATTTCACGCCGCCCGGCGAACATGCGCGCATCGAGGCGGATATCAGCAAAGCCTTGAAGACCGGCATCCTGCGCAATGCGGAATATGTCATGCTGAAAAAAGGCGGCACGCTGTTCCGCGTGGAGTTGAGCGCGACCGTCTCGCTCGGCATCAACCAGCAGCCGGCGGGCTTGTTGAGCGTCATGCGCGATATCACCGAGCGCCAGCAGGCGCAGGAGGCGTTGCGCGCGAGCGAGGAGCGCTTCCGCCAGCTCGCCGACCACATCCGGGAAGTGTTTTGGATGACGAATGTTGACCGCACCAAGATTATTTACGTCAGCCCGGCGTATGAAGAAATCTGGGGCCAGCCGTGCGAAAACCTTTACGCTGCGCCGCGCAACTGGAGCGACGCCATCCATCCCGACGACCGCCACCGGGTTTTGGAAAGCATCAACACCAAGGCGGCCACCGGCGAATACGACGAGACCTACCGCGTCATCCGGCCCGACGGCACCATCCGCTGGATTCAGGACCGCGCGTTTCCCATCCGCGACACGGCGGGAAACATCTACCGCATCGTCGGTATCGCGGATGACATCACCAAGCGCAAGCAAGCGTGGGACGCGCTCGGCGAGAGCGAGGCGCGCAAACGCGCCATCATGCAGGCGGCGCTGGAAGGCATCATCACGATTGACCACGAAGGCCGGATGTTGGAACTGAACCCGGCGGCGGAAAAAATCTTCGCGCACAGCCGGGTGAAATTGATCGGCGAAAATGTCATGGGCATCGTGCCGCCGTCGTTCCGCGCGTGGTTCAAAAACGGTTTGGAAAATTCCTTCAGCGGCGACAAGGGGCCGACGCTCGGCAGCCGCATCGAGATGCCGGCTCTGCGCGCGGAAGGCAGCCGGTTTTCCGCCGAATTCACCATCACGCGCATCCGGCTGCCGGGGCATCCGATGTTCACGATTTACATCCGCGACATCACTCAGCACAAGCGCGCCGAGGCCGAGCTGCGGGCGCTGCCGCAGCGCATCATCAAGGCGCAGGAAGACGAGCGTTCGCGCATCGCGCAGGAACTGCACGACGGCATCAACCAGCTCATCGCCTCGGTGAAGATGCGGCTGCACAAGGTCGAGGGCAGCCTGCCCGATCTCAAGCCTGCCGCGCGCGAAATCCTCCACCGCTGCGACCGGCTGCTGGTGAAAGTCCTGGAGGAGAACCGCCGTATCGCGCACAACCTGCGGCCGACCGACCTCGACAACCTCGGCTTGACCGCCGCGTGCACGAGCTTTTGCAGCGACGTGCAGCTGCGGACGAATTTGCAATTTCAATTGCGACTCATCCCGCCGACGCACCGGTTGCCGCCGGTGGTGGAGCTGCACCTGTTCCGCATCGTGCAGGAGGCCATCAACAACATCGATAAACATGCCAAGGCAAAATCCGTGCGGCTGGAGATGCAGCTCGACGGCGATTTTGTGGCGCTGAAAATCTCGGACGACGGCCAGGGTTTCGACACCAAGACAGTCCACGCCGCAAAAAAAATGCGGCACGGCCTGGGGCTGACGAACATGCGCGAACGGGCGCTGTCACTGGGCGGCACCTACGAGATCAAGGCGCGGCCCGGCCAGGGCACGGTCATCAGCGTGCGCGTGCCGACGACGCTTTCCCAACGGGGCTCAGGCGCGAAACGGGAGCGGTCGGCGGAAGATTGATTTGGCCGGCGCGGTTTTTAACCGGCGCTGCCTTCCACCCAGCAGACGGCGTAGCGGATGAGCGCGTTGGTACTGGTGAGCTTCAGCTTGTGACGAATGCTGCCGGTGTGTTTACTGACCTCGCTGCCGGTGAGGCCCAGCGCTCCGGAAATTTCCGGCGTGCTTTTGCCCTGGCCGAGCAGTTCCAGGACCTCCAACTCGGAATCGGTGAGCAAATCCAGTTCGCTGGCGTCGGCCTCTGCCGGCTTCTGCGCGGCATCGCCGGCGAACACGTCCTCAGTGACGTAGATGTGGCCGTCGAGCACGTCGCGGATCGCCTGAATGATCTCCTGCGGATCCTCCTGCTTCATGATGTAGCCGTCGCCGCCGGCGCGCAGCACGCGCTGGGCATAGAGCGCCTCGTCGAACATCGAAACGACGAGGATTTTGACAGGGATTTTCGCGGCACGGATTTCCTTGATAAGTTCCAGCCCGCTTTTGCCGGGCAGCCCCAGATCCACCACGGCGAGGTCGGGTCTGAGTTTGGCGATGGCTTTCAAACCCTTTATGGCGTCGCCAGCCTCGCCGACAACAGCGAGGTCGGTTTCCGCGTTGATGAGCTTGGCCAAACCATCACGGAACACCGGATGATCTTCCACCAGGAATATCCGCTTTTGCCGCCCGGAGGCCTGCTTTGGGATTTTTGCCATAGTGAATAAAACTTAAAAAGTCTAGCCCGCACCTGCCGGCGCACAAGTTATTTGATGAGGCCGACGGAAAAATGTTTCGGTGCCGTCACCCAATCGCACACGAAAGACAAGCCGGTTTTTGTGTTTACCCAGACTATTTTGGTCATTCATCCGCACGCCGCAATGTCCACATACTGACATCGCATGTCTCAAAGTCGCATAGAACCTTGGCCAGGATGATTTATATTATTTATTACAAGCATTCGTTAATATAGTTAGCCCTAGTTTTTGTGGACAATATCTCTGAATCTCAAAGCCGGACCATCTTGCTGGTGGACGACAATGTTGACACGCGCCTCCTGACCAAGATGTTCCTCAACAATTTCGGCTATGAGGTGGACTCCGCCGATTCGGCCGGCGAAGCCTTGGCGCGCTTCAATCCCGGCCAGCATAGGCTCGTCCTCACGGACAACTCCATGCCCGGCATGACCGGCGGCGAAATGGCGCAGGTCATCAAGTCCCGTTCCCCGGCCACGCCCATCGTGATGTGCAGCGGCAACCCGCCCAAGGACTGCTCCGCGATTGACATCGTCATCCGCAAGCCGACCTATCTCCTCGCCATCAAGGACGCCATTGACCAGTTGCTCGTGGTGAAATAATCCCGGCGAATTTCCCACCACGGTCTGTTTTCCACCGCTGGTAATTTTCTTGTTTGCCGCCAAATTTGCTGCCAACGTCGTTTTACGCCTGCCAAAAAATGACCGCCGCCGCCTCTCGATGAATGTTCAAGCGCCATTTGGTTTTGTCACCGGCTGCCATGCCGGCGATAAATTCATGGTGGCGGCCACGCTTGCCAGCCTACGGCATTTTTGTCCGCAAGTGCCCGTCTGCCTGACCGTGGACGGCGACGTGGACGTCTCGGATCTGGAACGCGAATACCAGCCCATCGTCCTCCGCGTCCGCGACCTGCCCTCGGCGGAAATGCGCCAGGCCATCGGCGCAAGCTTCCACGCCAAGCACGCCGCGATGTGGGCCGGACCGTTTGAATTTTACGTCTGGCTCGATTCCGACGCCATCGTCTGGGGCGATTTCACCGCACAAATCCGCACCGACCTCGACTTTCAGATTTTGTGGAGCGAAATTTCCATTCCCGCCGATGTGCGAGAAATTCCCGGCTGGCTTCCGCATTTTTATTTCGACCCGGATAAACTGCTCCGCTTCGACCCGGAATTTGAATGGCGCGGGCTGCCGTATTTTTGCGCCGGCGTTTTTGCCGCGCGCCGCAACGCCATCGCCTTTGAGCACTATTGTGAAGTCAAAAAACTGGCCGACGAGACCGAACCCGGCCTGTTCGCCTGGGGCGACATGGGGATGCTGAATTACCTCGTCCACTCGCTCGCCCAGCGCGGCAAATTGAAGACCGCCATGACGGATTTGCAGCACATTCCCAATCACCACGGCACGGCGGAATTTGAGCAGGACTGCGCCGGCTGGCATTTTCCCAAGACGGTCCGCCGCCCGCGCATCGGGCATTTTTGCGGGCGCAAACCGTTCCTCTTCGACCGTAAGGCTTACTCGCGACCGTTCACGATTGCCCGCCTCGAACACCACCGCCGCCGGCACGGCGAACTCGGCGCGTGGCTTGCGGTACTCAACGAAGAACACCGCGTGCTGGCCGAAAAAATCAAACGCCGTCTCCGCCCAGCCGCCAAAAAATGAATCCCAACCCCACCGTGGTGTTCCTGATCCCGATCGCCTCCCCGCAGGTCGTGAAGGATTGGCCGCTCGCCTGCGGCTATCTTCAGCGGACGCTCGGCTCCATTTTCAATTCGACGAACGGCGATTTCCGCGTGGTCGTGGCCGGCCACGAGCCGCCGGATTTTCCGTTGCCACCGGATGAACGGTTCAAGTATTTACCCGTAAGCTATCCCGTGCCGTCGCCTTCAAACCAGATCTCGTGGGTCGCTCCCGTGCGCGACAAAATGCTCAAGCTCGCAGCGGCTTGGGACTACGCCAAGGCCACCAGCACGCCGCGCTATGTCATGAAGGTGGATTGGGACGACCTCATCAGCTCACGGCTCGTGGAGTGGCTCGCCCGTGCGAAGGATGCGGCCGGTTACCGCATAAAACATGGCTGGATCTGGCGTCCATCGCCGCGCGCTTTCATCCAATGCACGGAAACCTTTGACCGGATGTGCGGTTCCTGCCTGATCATCCGCCGCGACATGGCGGACCTGACCGGGCCGTTTCTACATTCCTGCGACGGCGCAAAATTTGACGCCGCCGGCCAGCAACTCGAAGCCAGCGACCTCTATTCGCTCATCCCCGGTGCCGGCACCGGCACGCTGCTGCTGAACGACAGCCACACGCGCGCCGAGGCGCAATTTGCCCATCTCGGCCACGCGCTACCCGCCGTGTCGTTCCGCGCCGCGATTTACCGCAGCGGCCACGGCAACAACGCCTCCGGCCAGTATCATCGCAGCCACAATCTGCGGATGCTTTTGGGCCGCCTCCGGCGGACGCGGCTCGTCACCGCCGGCTTGAAAAAGGAATTCAACCTGGAATAGCCGCACCTTCACGGTGGTTGAGATTTGCGGCGGCGACCTGTATTTTGCGCGCAATGTCGGCACCGGAAAAACCCAATCCCCCGCCCGGCCAACCGGCAGGCCGGGCCGAAGCAGACTTGCGCAGGCCGGTCAGCTCCGTCTGGGGCGTCGGCGAGGAACGCGCAAAACTGTTGGCACGACTGGATATTTTCACCGTCGAGGATTTGCTGTTGCACCCGCCGCGACGCTATGAAGACCGCCGGAAATTTCTTCCGATCCGCGGTTTGAAAGCCGGCGAAGCCGCTACCGTGCGCGGAAAAATCATCGCCGCCGGCATCAAGCGCTTCAAAAAAGGCACGCGCGCGCTGTTTGAGTGCGTGTTCGACGACGGCACGGCGCGGCTGCATTGCCGCTGGTGGCAGGCGCAGGCGTGGATGCCGGACTGGTATGTGGTCGGGCGCGAGTTTTTGATTTTTGGCAAGCTGGACGACGACAAAAAACCGCGCACGTTCACGCATCCCGAAACGGAACTCGTCGAGCCAGGCGAAGATGAATTTGTGCACGTCAACCGCATCGTGCCGGTGCATCCGCTGACGGAAGGGCTGACGGCGCGCGTGCTGCGCTCGCTCGTCTGGCGCGCGCTGGAACGATTCGAAAATCAAATCGAAGAGCCGGAGTGGAGCCGGTTTCAGGTGAAAGGTTCAAGGGTTAAGGAAAAACAATGTGACGCATCGGCCCTCCTGAAACCTGAAACCTTAAACCTTAAACCTGCAAATCTGCTTCCCGCCCGCGCGAATGCCGTCCGCATGATTCATTTCCCGGAGGAATTGAC
>CAYUGC010000144.1:0-9025 GCA_964444085.1 uncultured Bifidobacteriaceae bacterium
CCGGCCACGGACAAAAGACCCGCCGCCCGGAGGGTTTTCGCGCCAACGACCGCCTGGCTTCGTTGCTCTTCAGTCGAAGACCCCCAGGGACATTCTCCTTCGTCGCGCCTCGCCTTCCAGCCTTTTGCCCAATAACAGCGCTCCTCGGAGTTTTCAGACCGGCTCTAAAGGGCTATACCTTCTAAGCTGGAACCGTTTTTTGTACCACGAAACCCACGAAAATATAACGAAGTAACCTTTGAAGTTTTCCAAACTGCGCTCACCAGTGGGTGCGTGTCGGTTGCCAGCGGTCCATCCGCAGGACTTGTCTGGCTTTCGTGTGTTTGGTGTGTTTCGTGGTTAACTGCCATGGCTGAATCCCGCTGTTCCCGACGGTTGCAAATCATCAGTTTTTTTTGGCGGACTTCCAAGTGGATTGGCGCGTGTTTAACTGAAGCCCCAATGTTTAACCGCCACCATGGCCATTTACGTGACGAGATTCTCTCTCGGTTGCAGTGGCCTGTGGTCGTTGGGGTGTCTTGAGTGAAGAAAGTCCAGTTCAAGTAAATAGCTAGCCTATATCAACAGCCATGAAACCCTCCCCATTCAGTCAACCCAGCTGGTTTTGCTCTCGCAATCCCTACCGATCCAAAACAGTCATGAAACAATCAAATCTATTGATTAAAGCCTTGGCCGCTGTCGCGTTGCTGGGGATTTCAAGCCCACTCGGCTTTGCTGCCTCCACCAATACTTGGGTGGGCGGTTCCGGCAATAACTTCAGTACCACGGCAAATTGGTCCTACTCGTCTGGTTCCGGGCCGCTGGCAAGCGGCGATTCATTGATATTTGGCTCGACGGGGAGTACCACGCCAAACAATGACGAAACGGCATTTTCATTCAACAGCATTACGTTTACCAATACTGCCCAAGCATACACCGTTGGCGGCAATGGTCTGACTTTGAACGGAACGCTGGCGGACAACGCCAGTGTGGATGAAACCATTAATTTTGGGATTACACTCGGTTCTGTTGGCGGCACGTTGATCCAAAATACCGTTAGCGGCCATACGCTGGCTTTGGGAACCTTGACCCATACTGCTGGCAATGGTAGCACGGTCAACTTCACGACCACCGGGGCAATCAGTACCACGACCACGGACAACAACGGCATGATCGGTGGCTGGGCGGTGATTGACAACGGCAACAACACCTATAGCTGGGCGCACAGTGGCAGCAGCGGTGCCAACAACATTACGGCGGCGACCACCACCACCACCGCGTCATCAACCGCGAACTGGGCGCCTACGGCTGTTCAAACGATTGGGAATACCACGGTCAACTCATTGATTGAGGTCGCTGACGTCAAAGTCAACAATGCCACAACGCTTACCATTGGCAGTGGTGGAATGATTTTCCAGGGTGCTAATTTCTGGCTACAGCCTGCTTCGGGCAGTGCCTCGGTTAACAGTGGTCTGGCCAGTGGGGAACTCTTTGTTCATACCCCCAATGCCGCTAACACTGACACGCGAATTACTCTGAAGGTCGTGGACAATGGTGCGACGCCGGTGATCCTCGTCAAGAACGGCCCGGGCTATCTGCGTCTGGATGGTGTAAATACCTATTCTGGCGGAACGATGATCAATGCGGGCCTTCTCACCATCGGCAGTGCCGGTTCGTTGGGCAGCGGCAGCTATTCGGCGGGCATTAGGAACAACGGAAGCTTCGTTTACAACAGTTCGGCGGCGCAAACTTTGTCCGGCGCAATTTCAGGAACCGGTGCCGTGACCGAAAGTGGTGCCGGCACGCTGACGCTTTCCAGTGCGAACACCTACAGCGGCGGAACGACGATCACCGGGGGCACGTTGTCGGTGGGGAATAACAACGCGCTGGGCAGCGGGGCGGTCACGTTTACGGGCGGTTCATTGTCGGACTCCACCGCCGTGACGATTCCCAACAACTTCTCTGCAACGGGCGGCGGCACGTTCAATGCATCGGGGGGAACCATGGTTCTCAACGGAAATATCACCGGGGGTGGTTCTATAGCCTTGACCTCGGCCAACAAGATTACCCTTGCGGGAATCAATAGCTTCGCGACCAATGGCGGCAACTTGGGCGTAAACGCCGGTGCTGGTGGCGTGGATATTACCGGCTCCACGACCGTGGGGAGCGGGAATAGCGTTGCAAACAGCGGTTACATGAATGTTTCCGGAACCACTACGATCACCGTGCAATCGGGTGGCTCGTTGAGTGTTTTCGGCACCTTGAATGCTACTGTTCCCGGGGGCATCGTGGGTCAGAATGCAGCGGGAACAAGTACGCTGTTGGTGAACGGGGGAAGTGTCACCTTCGGCGGCAACATGGGCCTGGCCTTCGGCAACAATGTCAACACCGCCATCGGCGTGCTGACGATTACCAATAATGGTATGGCGACTATCAGCGCCGGCAGCACGACGCTTCAGGATCAGCGGAATTACATCGCCATGGGGCGTGACAATGCGACGGGCATCATCAATCTTGCTCCCGGCACGCTGGCGTCCGGGCGGCAGTTCGTGCGCGACGGCAGCAGCGGCGGCACGGCGGGTGCAGGTGTGGCCACCTTCAATTTTAACGGCGGCAAGCTTCAGGCTCTGGCCAACCAGACCGCCGGCAATGGCTGGTTTGAAACCGCCGCCAGCGGCAACTTCCAGGTCGTTACCACCACGATCATGGACGGCGGCGCGATCATTGATCCCAACGGTTTTACTGTGAACATCAACACCGTCCTCGCCCACGGCGGCGTGGCGGCGACGGATGGCGGTCTGACGCTGACCAATTCCAGCGGCACCGGCATTTTGACTCTCGGCGGCGCTTCGACTTACACCGGGCCGACGATCGTGAACGGCGGCATCTTGAAAGTCACCGGCAACGTGCCGACGGCCACGACTGTCAACCCCGGCGGCGCAATCGGCGCGTCGAGCGGTACGTTCGGCGCTTTGGTCACTTTGGCGGCCGGCAACTCCGCCGTCAATCAGCAGGATGGCGCGGCCGCCACCACGACCTTTGCCAACGGGCTGACCTTGAACAATGGCAACGTCCTTGCCTTTGACCTGGGTTCTTCTTCGGACCTGATTTCCGTCGGCGGCACGTTCACGCATAACGGCACGGCCGCGATCAATCTCGCTGCCATTAGCGGCTTTTCCGCCACCACTTACACCTTGATCACGGGCGCGAGCATCACAGCCACCAACGGCTTTGTTCTCGGCAGCGTGCCGGCTGGTTTTTCGGGCACGCTGGTTTCCGATGGTGCTAATTTGCAGGTGGCCTTGACGCAAAACGCCCCGAGCGTCGCGTTCTGGAAGGGCGATGTGGACAATAAATGGAGCAGCGTCACCGGCGGCAATAATTCCAATTGGGCGACCGATTCTTCTGGTGCCACGGACACGGTTGTGCCGCCGAGCACGCCGACCGCCGTTACCTTTGCGGCCACGGGCGCGGCCAACTTCAGCACCGTTCTCGGTGCGAACTTCGTGATCAATGACCTGACGCTTTCCACCGCGAATAACGTCACGATTGCCGGCACCACCAACAGCTTGACGCTCGTGGCCGGCTTGGTGAACGCCAGCACCGCACTCAACAATTCGATCACCGTCAGCAACCTGGTTTTGGGCACCAGCCAGACGTTTGAAAACGATTCCGCCAATCCGTTGACGGTCAGTTCGCTTATCAGCGGTTCTTCCACCCTCACGATTGCCGGCGCCGGCACGGTGGTGCTGACGAGCACCAACAACAATTACAACGGCGGCACGACCATCAGCTCGGGCGCGCTGCAACTCGGCGACGGCACGACCAGCAACGGCGCGGTGTCCGGCACGGTCACGGACAACAGCGTGCTGGTCTTCGCGAATCCGACGGCGCAGACCTTCTCCGGTGCCATTGGTGGTGCCGGTCAGTTGGTGAAGGCCGGTGCCGGGGTTTTGACCTTGCCCTCCGCGAATACTTACAGCAGCGGCACGATTGTCAGCAACGGCACGCTGCAATTGAACATCAACACGGCCGCCGGTGCCGGGACGATCACGGTTAACAGCAATTTGAACCTGAACATTGGGAACGCCAGCCTCGCCAATACGGTCAACGGCGGTGGCACGATCAATGTTCTGCTCACAGGCAACAATGGAACCACCTTTGCGGGTGACATGTCTGGCTTCACTGGCGCGATCAAGGTCGCCAGCAGCGGCGGACTTGGTTCCAAGGCCACCATCCAAAGCACCGGGGTCAACCTGAACTCCGCCGCCAGCATCACCGTCTCCAACGGCGGCACCTTCTTTACGGAAAACGCCACCGTCGCCGCCACCATCAATGTTTCCGGAGCCGGTAACAGCGAAGGCTACGGCGCGTTGCGCGTGGACAACCAGGCCATTATTTCCGGCAACGTGAATCTGCTAGGCAACACCACCATCGGCGGCAACTGGTTCCCCAGCGGCTCGGTCAACGGTTTCAGCGGCGTCATTGATGACAATAATCAGGGCTATGGCATCGGCGCGGCCACCACGCTTCCGCCGGCCGCCAACGTCATCGCCAACGGTGGTATGCCGGAAACCCTTTGGGGCGTGAACACCTATCACGGTCCGACGACGTGGAATAATTCCCGCTACATTTTGTTGCTGGCCAATGGCTCGGCGATTCAAAACAGCACGTTGAATTTCACCGCGGGCAAAGTGCAGTTCGATAGCAGTGTTTCCTCGAACTCCTTTGTGTTTGGCGGCCTGACGGGCACGGCCAACCTCACGCTCGCCAACACCGGCGGCGCGGCCATCACCCTGAGCGTCGGCAACAACAACAGCAATACGACCTACTCCGGTGTTTTGAGCGACAATGCTCTCGGCAGTTCGCTGACGAAAGTTGGCAACGGCACGTTGACGCTCGCTGGCGCGAACAGCTACAGCGGCACCACGACCGTTGCGGCCGGCAAACTGGCCGTCAACACGCTTCAGACCAACGCCACGGCGGGCATGGTGGTGAATGATGGCGCCACGCTGATGATTACGGCGGTCGGCACCAATCAGGTTGCTCCCGCCATCTACACGCTGGGCAGCAGCAGCGGCCCGGTGACCAATGAGTTTGCTGGCTTGAGCAGCACGAACTTTGCGCCCGTGAATGCGGGCACGCTCACGCTCGCCGGCCAGACCACGGTCAACATCAACGGCGGCAGCTTCGTGGTGGGCGATACTTATCCCCTGATCAGTTACACCAGCATTGGCGGGGCGGGCGGTTTCCAAGTCGGCTCTCTGCCGCGCGGCATGGCGGGCAGCATCGTAACCAACGGGGGCAACACGATTGCGTTGAGCGTGACTGCCTTCACGCCCGCGAAAAACGTCTGGACCGGCTCGGTCAACACCAATTGGGACATCGCCACCACGGCGAACTGGCAGACCAACGGCGGGGCGGACGTTTACTTTGAAGGCGACTCAACTCGCTTTGATGACACGGCCACGGCCACGAACGTGTTTGTCACCACGGTGGTCTCGCCGAGCAGCATGATTGTCAGCAACGTCAGCAAGACGTTCTCCTTCACCGGCAGTGCCATCGGCGGCGCGGTCAGCCTGAACAAGCAGGGCACGGGCATGTTGGTGCTCGGTCAGGCGAACACCTACGCCGGCAACACGGTGATCAGCAACGGCACCTTGAAGGTTGCAACGGCGAGTGCGATTCCCACCGGCTCCGGCAAGGGTGACGTGGTGGTGGGCGGTGCCGGTGTGTTGGATGTCAACTCCACCAGCATCACGATCAACGGCCTGTCCGGCAACGGCACGGTGGACACCGTGACGGGCGGCAATCCCACGCTGACCGTCGGCAATAACGGCGCCAGCTCGACCTTCAGCGGCACCCTGCAAAACAGTTCCGGCAGTTTGGCTTTGACCAAGACTGGCAATGGCACGTTGACGTTGTCTGGCGCCGCCAGCGCCTTGACCGGCCAGTTGCAGGTCAACGGCGGCACGCTGAACTGGAACACGGTCGGCGCGCTGGCCCCCAGTGCCGGTGATTTCCGGCCGCTCTTCGTCCAGTCTGGTGGTGTGTTAAATGTCAATGGCTCGCTCAAATACTCCAGCGGCACTGCCGGGGTGAACGGCTACCTGCAAATTGGCAACAATGCTGCCGGTGGCTATGGCACCATCAATATCAATTCCGGCGGCGTGCTGACCTTCACCAATCTGACCGGCAACCCCGGTTCCGTCATCGGCCAGCAGGGCACGGGCGGCACCAGCTACCTCAACGTGAACGGCGGAGCGTTCAACTGGGACGGATCGAGCGCACTGCTGGTTGGCAATGGTGGCGGCAACGGCGTGCTGCTCATCACCAACGGCGGCACGGCGATGATTCTCAAAGGCACCGGCATCATGGAGGAAGGCTATCTCGCCCTCGGTCGCGACAGTGCCAGTTCGAGCGGCACGCTTTATCTCGCCAACGGCACGCTGGCGACGGACCGCATCATTTGCCAGGGGCTGGCACCGGTGAGCGGCACTGGCTACGTCTTCTTCGACGGCGGCACGCTCAAGGCGCTGGCCAATCAAACCGACTGGCTCCAGTCGGTCGTCAACGGAAATGCCCAGCCGCCTTCCGTCACAATCAATACTGGTGCAGCGGTCGTTGACGCGAACGGCTTCTCCGTGGCCATCGGCAACGCGCTTGCCAGCGGCGCTTCGCCGGACGGCGGTTTGGTCTTGATTGATTCGAGCCTCGCCAAGAACGGCGTGCTGATTTTGGGCGGAGCCTCCAGTTACAACGGTGCGACCGTTGTGAGCAATGGCACATTGCTGGTGAACGGCTCAATTTCCACCGGCGCCACCACGGTCAAGGGCGGCACGCTGGGCGGCACGGGAACCATTGGCGGTTCGCTGGACGTTAACTCGGGAGCGACGCTGGCTCCGGGCAGCGCTGGCAGCGGTGTGCTGACCGTCAACGGCAACCTCACGTTGAACGCCGGTTCCACGAACGCCTTTGCCGTGGATGGAACCACGCCGGCCAATGTCGCTGTGACGGCCGGGGCGAGCGTGACTTATGGCGGCGTGCTGAAAATTGTGCCCAGCGGCACCTTCACCGTCGGCCAGACCTTCACCCTGTTCAGCGGAGCCGGTGCGACCAGCGCCAGCCACTTCTCCAGCATTCAGGTCAGTCCCGGCAGCGGGCTGGGATTCACCTTCACCAACGGCGTGTTGAGTGTCGTCACGAGCGGCCCGAGCGGCCCGGCGACGATCACCAACAGCGTCAGTAGCGGCGTGTTGAGTCTCTCGTGGCCTGCTGGCCAGGGCTGGCGGTTGCAGATGCAGACCAACAGTCTGGCCACCGGGCTGGGTACCAATTGGACCTACATTACCGACGGCAGCCTGAGCAGCACCAACATCACGATTGATCCAAGCAAACCCACGGTGTTCTATCGTTTGACTAATCCGTGAGTCTGGTTGTCTAAATAAGTCATTTTGCTGCGAGTCATGGCGCTTGCAGTAAAACAGTGACGGGGTGCCGGTTTGGGTTCCGGCATCCCGTTTAGTTCATAGATTAACATTGCAAGCAGAGATGAAGAAAATGAAAAGTTCGTGGAAAATCGAAATAGACATGCGGCTTAAATCCACCAAGGCCGGATTCACATTGATTGAACTGCTGGTGGTCATCGCAATTATCGCAATTTTGGCGGCGATGCTGCTGCCGGCCTTATCCAAGGCCAAGATGAAGGCCACGCAGGCAGCCTGCTTAAACAATCAAAAGCAACTCGGTTTGGCCCTGGTGATGTTTGCTGGAGACAATAATGATGCCATTGTGCCTTATAACTCGACTGGGTCTATGTGGAGCGGTGGCGGTTTCTGGGATTTGCCAAATGGCATTAGTGACAATGCTCTTTCCGCGATGCTTGGAGGCATGTCGGTTGGGACCGCCGAAGCCTTCATGCAAGGTGTGCTAAAGACCAATAACCCGCTTTTTCAATATGCAGCTAATCCCGGCGTTTATCATTGTCCTGGCGACGCCCGTTACCGGCTGACACCGCAAGCTGGTGGTAATGTCGGCTGGGCTTACGACAGTTATGCCAAGACCCAGAATTTGGCCGGAGATCCGCAAGGTAGCTACGCGGGGCTTGCCGCGACCTATACCAAATTGGGGGGTATTTCTGCCTCCACGCTAACTTTCGCCTTCATGGAAACCGCTGACTGGCGCGGTTTCAACGACGGCACCTGGCAGCAGAACTGGGCGGGAGCCGGAACTGCCAGCCAGTCTTTCACTTGGGGTGATCCGCCAGCCATGTATCACGGCAATGTCAGCACGGTGGCGTTTTGTGACGGCCATGCTGAATCGCATAAGTGGATCGATGGTTCCATCATTGCTGCCGGCAAACAAGCTGCCAGCGGAGTGGCGGTTCCATCATTTTCCGGTCCCAGTTCGGGCATTGATTACCAATACGTCTATCAGGGTTACCGTTACCCCGGCTGGAAATAAAAGGGTGTTTTCGACCGCAACGAATAACTGCAATTCATCATGCTTACACGCATCACATCTGCCGGCGTTAAAACGATTCTTCTCGGTCTGTTTGCCGGTATTGGAGCTTTGGCCAGCCACGCCTACACATTGCCGGAATTGCCGCCGATGCCGGCGCTTTCCAAGCCATTGCCGCCAGACAGTGTGCCGATGGGGGCGTTGGCCAACTCACCGGAAGTGAAATTGGATTTGCCGATTGCACCCGGGCCGTTTCAGCCGACGTGGACATCCATCGAGAAAAATTATCCCGGCACGCCGGACTGGCTGCGACAGGCGAAGTTTGGCATCTGGGTGCATTTTGGCCCGCAGGCCTCCGGTGAGAGCGGCGATTGGTATGCGCGCAAGATGTATGTTCCCGGCACCACGGCCTACAACAATCACCTGAAGAAATATGGGCCTCCGTCCGAATCCGGCTACAAGGAAGTGCTGCGTGATTGGAATCCAGACAAACTTGATCCCGCCAAGCTGACGGAGATTTACAAGGACGCTGGCGCGCGGTTTCTGATGATCCAAGGCGTGCATCACGACAACTTTGATTTGTGGA
>CAYUGC010000145.1:0-9009 GCA_964444085.1 uncultured Bifidobacteriaceae bacterium
GGAGGTGTGGAAACTGGAAACGCAGGACCGCCGGGTCATCGTCCATGCCCCGACGCTGATTGAATATGCCGGCGATCCCCGGCGGTTGAACCTGGTGCGGGACACCTGCCGGCAGTCCGTCGCTGAATTCGTGAAACTCTGGCTGGAGCGCGAGCGGCAGTGGGGCGGAGCCGGGTTCGACCAGATCCAGGTAAAGTTCGTGGATGAAGCCGTTTTGCCGTCCCAACCCACCTTGAAGTTCCTGTCCTAAACCCCGGGCTGTCCTGATCCAGATGCCCCGGTCACCCTCCGGATCAATCATACGAAAGGAAAATCACATGATCACAGGTGCTGTCGTTCTTTCGGTGGACCCACAAGGAACACCAGAGCGAATGCCAGGTGCGCCTCTACGTCAACGTGAAGCTCGGTCGGTGGGCAGCGTGGGCCTTTCCTCAAGCCGCTCGAACGGGCATGACAGCCAGGGAACTACCGGTCCAAGAGACTCCGGAAAAGGCGAAAGAACGGTTCGCCTCGTGGCAGTCGGAACCCTCGGACGACTGGCTCTACTTCGGCACGGTGCATCATCATTGCTCGTCGAGCGCGTTCCAGTCGGGCACGGACGAACAGAATGAATGGAACCAGGACGGCCTGCATATCACGGTGGGCAGGATGGATCAGGAACGGCATGACCTGCACGCCCGGTTTTATCTGGGTGGCAACTGCTACGAGCCGGACTTGAGCCTGTTCTGGGCGATTGATCCGTTGTTGGCGGAACAGGTGCCAGCCGCCATGCATCATCAGCTAGCCATTCATCAGATGGGTGCGAAGTTGACGGTGGACTTCCCGGATCAGTGGCGGCATCACCTCGTCGAAAGTGCACCTGAACCGCGCTCACTGGTGCCGCTGCGGCATTGGGATATGGACGATCTCCAGTTACCCATCCTGACTCGGGTAGATGAGGCGTTGGAGGACATCCATCATCAGTGCGGGGTCATGTCGGTGCGGGAGGAGGAATGGCTGGCCGATCTGCAAACTCTGGCCGGCAATGAGGTGCTCCAAGCCATCCTCGCCGCCTGCCTCAAACACCAGGTCACACCGGATGCCCTGATCAACGGCGTTTCACAGTCCATGCTCGAATACTAAACAAACCAACAACCAAGAGGCGCAGAGTTTAAACCCTCTGCGCCTTTTTCATTTCAACGAAAGGCATCACATGAAGAATCTGGCCTACACCGGCGGTCTCATTGCGCTCTGTTTCATGAAGGCCAGTTTGTTCTGGCTCATCTGGTGCTGCGTGGTGGGTGCGCTGGCGATTATTGGCGCAGTGCGCTCGGTTTATGTGTGGCGTAATCGCGTGCATTGAAGCAAGCAAGCGCGTATCACCGCGTCTGCTCCCGGCATTCATCAAGATTGCCGGGAGCAGATGTTTCACGAGAAGGTTGAAAACTGATGCCGGATTTTATTTATCTATCAGGCAAGATGGTTTGGTTGTTTATTAGCCGGCAAACATCGACTTACATTTACCTATTTACCACGTCTGTCTTTGCTGCTTTAATAGTTACATGAGTATTATCAATCTATCACCCGCTCAACTCCGTAAAGCTGCCGATCTCCAGGATAAGATCGCCCAGCTTCAATCTGAACTCACTGCCATTTTCGGCAGCGAATCCAAAGCCGCTCCCCAAGCCGCTAAACCGGCGAAGAAAAAGGGCGGAATGAGCGCCGCTGGCAAAGCCCGAATCGTCGCTGCTCAAAAGCTGCGCTGGGCCAAGATCAAAGCGGCCAAGATTGCGCCCAAGACCACCAAACCTGCCAAACCGGCCAAGAAGACGATGAGTGCCGAAGCCAGGGCCAAGATTGCCGCTGCGGCCAAAGCCCGCTGGGCGAAGGTAAAGGCTGAAAAGTCGGCCAAGAAATAAGCTCTGAATTCATGCCTAAGGCCACTCTTAATTGAGTGGCCTTTTTCATATCAATGAACGGGTTTAAAATACCGGTCATGCGCTGGGCATGACCGGCTGATAGGATTTTACTCCGCCTTGAATTTCAACTGCGACACCAGATATTCGCCGGGGTCAACGTCGTCACGGGGGCCGAGACAAACCGGTTGATACAACGCGAGACTTTCCCGGTAGGCGTAGAGGTAACGCACCTCGACGATGGCTCCGACTTGGGGGATCCTTCGTCATAAATGGAATCTATCCACGCTCTACATCGCTGCCGGTATTTGCCTCATACTCGTGCCATAGCCTCGCGGCCGCAGGCACTTTCACCCCGCTGTATGAGCATTGTATCACCGCATCCCAAGCGACTTCCTGCAATCGCTTGTTGAAATCATCATCCCATTTCGGGTTGTTGTCGTTCTTAAGAATCGTTGGCAGCGGCAGCCCCACCGGGCTTACCCCGCAAATTGTGGCAAAATGCACGTAGGAATTCAGGGCCTGCAAAACTGGACCGGGGTGACCGATGGGATCCCTGAAGAGCTGCGACTGTTTTTCAACGCCCGGAAATTCGTTCTTGGCGACCTTTATGCGCAAGGCCTCGGTTGCCTGATCGGTCGGAATGATCCAAATCACCGCCCACGCCGGATTTCTGTCACTTCCAAATTCGTTAGGCCGCCAAACAATTCAAAACCACCACGCGCGCCTGCCGCCCGCGCCGCGTTTGAGGCTCAACTTGTGCCGCGCGCGATCCACCAAAATCCGGCGCATGGCCAGCGCCGCTGTCCGAAAAAAATGTTCGCGATTATGCCATGTACGATCTGCATCCTTGACCAGGCGCAACCACGCTTCATGCACCAGCGCCGTTGGCTGCAACGTCTGGCCCGCCGCCTCGCCGGCCATTTGGGCTGATGCCAGCCGCCGCAGTTCATCATAGACCAGCGGCAACAACTCTTCGGACGCCTGCCTTTCGCCACGATTGATGGCGTCGAGAACCAAGGTAATGTCGCTCATGACCGGGCATGTTGCCATCGGCCAGTGCGGTTTGGATGTGGTTCATTCAACCGCCTTCCATTTGAAACACACATTGTTCTAGCGCGCCGGCGATGGCCTGGCCGAACTTCGTCACCGCGTCGGCCATCGATTCGCGTCATCAAAACGTATAAATAATTGGATGAGTATTTCATCCGCAAGTCTTTCATCATTCAAACTTCCACCAATCGAAGTTCAGTAACGGTCCGTCGCCGCCAGTGAATTTCAAATACAGGTCATGGACTCCCTTCGCCATTTTTACGGAACATGATTGCGTCTTCCACTTGTCCAAAGTTCCGGTGGACTTGACTTTAAGAGTTCCAATGATCGGCCCCGTTTCGCTGTCGAGCCGCAGTTCAATGGCGTTTCCTTTTGTGGCACCGGCCACGCTGGCGAGGAATTTTTTCGCTCCCTTCTTGCCAAAATCCACGCCCTTGATTTTGATGTAAGCGCCATTCGTGTTGACGGTGACATAGACTCCGGCTTTGCCGCCGCCTCGGTTTTGTGTGCTGACTCCGGTTTCCCAGCAAATCGTTGCCGCCTCGGTTTGAGCAAACGGATTGAAATCACCAATTTGAGCAACGCCATTGGTGGACCACCACGGATGCTTTTGAATTGTGCCGTCAGCATTGCAAGTCATCTGCTCCATGCAGATCGAACGCCGTTCGCGATGTTGTTTCGTCAGGGCAAAATTCACCGCGTAATTGAAGCCAAACACATATGACTTCCCTTTGTAATCAATTATTCCTGGATGATTTCCAGAGGACCTGGCGTCCGGATCCATGATCGTTCCCTTGCATCTCCAAGGGCCGGTGGGACTGTCGCTCATTCCATAGCCGATGCCTTCGGGACAGCAGCGGGACGCCCAAGCCAGATAGTAATGGTTATTCTCCCGCCATAACCATGGACCTTCCGTGTAAGATGCCTCGGGGGGAGTGCCGGTGAAATCAATGGATGCCACTTTGGTCTCACCTGAAACCGAGATCATGTCCTCATTCAACTTCACATAAAAACATGGCCCATTACCACCCCAATACAAGTATGCCTGCCCGTCGTTGTCCACGAACACGGTGGGGTCGTAGCTGCCCGTGACCAGAGGTTTTCCGATTGGATCAACAAACGGCCCAAACGGGTTGTCGGCCACCGCCACGCCGATGACCATCTGTCCATGGAATGGAAAGGGGCAATACAAATAAAACTTCCCATTCCGCTCAACGCACTGGGGCGCCCATGCGCCCTGATCGTCCGCCCACTTGAAGGTCTTATAGGGTTCACTGAGGCCGCCGATAATGCCGTGATCAGTCCAGTTCACCATGTCCGTCGTGGAGTAACACATCCAATTGAACATCTTGAAACCATCGGCATCATCCTCGTCGTGACTGGTGTAGAGATAGACCGTGTTGCTATAAACCATCGGGGCCGGGTCAGCGGTGAACTTCGTTTGGATGATGGGATTCTCCGCATGGCAGATCATCCCCGCGGTTGCCGCGACAAGCGCAACGGTGCCCGCAATGAGTTTTCGAATTCCGGATTTATTTGTAGTCATAAGATTCAGGGGAATTTCACGGTGAGCGCTTTGCCGCTGTATTCAACGGTTTTGGCGGCAGTGTCACTCGGCCCCGGAGCGACGAGCACGATGTTGAGCTTGCGGGTGGCAACCATGCCGGGGAACGAACCTTGGCGTGCGCCCACGGTCAGCGTCTTCGCCGCATCGTTCCAGACAAGATCGCAGGTGGCGCGTTGTCCCTTCTCGTAGTTGTAAGTTTCGTTGTCGTCCTCGTAGATCGTGAACTTCGCATTCGCGCCCGGATAGACGCGGATTTCGTAGGGCGCGTCTGGTTTCTCGGTCGCGTATTGCACGACCGGCCCCATCGGCACAATGGTTCCTGCGCGAGCGTAGAGCGGCAGGATGTCCATCGGGCAATCTTTCTTGACCGTCTGTCCGCCGGTGAAGCGTTCGTTCGTCCAGAAGTCATACCAATCCGCGCCCTGCGGCAGATAGGTTTCCATCGAGTTGTTCAAACCGTTTTTCGCCTGGGCCAATTCGCGAAACTGACCGGGCGTCCGCCAGCCCAGCCGAAGCGCGCGATCTCCGCCGCCTTGGAAGTATTCCAGTTTGACTGCCACTTTCTGATCCTTTTGCAGCGTGACTTTCGCGCCGCACCAGCGCGCGGGGCCTTGATTCCAATCTTCCGCAACGAGCTTGCCATCGAGCCAAAGCCGCGCGCCGTCGTCCATCTCGACGCCGATTTCGTAGTCGCCAGCCTCGGGCGCGGTGAGCGTGCCTTCCCAGCGGCCGGAGAAATTTTCAAAGCCGTTCAGTCCGGGCGGCGGATTCGCCAGCGGCGGGCCGGGCCAGCGATGTTCCACCTTGGCGTCCACGGTTTTGCCGGCGGGTTTCTCAAAATTCATGCCATCGAAATATTGGACCGCGAGGCCGGGTTGGCCATCCGGCGTCCGCAAAAACTCACTTGGAATCGTTGACGCGGGTGGCGCGCTGACATGATACATGGCGCGGGTGATCGGATGCACGAGGAACGACGGACCGAACATGAAGGCGTCATCCGTCTTGCGCACGCTCAGGTCGTCCGGGAAATCCATCGGCAGACCGCGCATGAGCGTGTAGCCGTTGGCGGAGCTTTGCCACGCCAGCGAGTAAATGAAGGGCAACAAGCGATAACGCAATTGTGCGGCTTCAAGCAAAGATTGGTAGATCTCCGGATCAATCGTCTTGAAGACGTAAGGCTCCCTCTCAATGCTGGTGCCGTGAATGCGATAAATGGGATTAAAAATGGCGAATTGGTTCCAGCGGGCAAAAAGTTCGCGGTATTCAGGATTTTTCTCACCGCCCGGATAATTCACGAAGAAGCCGCCCGTATCCTGCGTCCAGTAAGGCTGGCCCGCCATGCAAACGTTGATGCCGCCGGAAATCCGGTTGTGCAGCGAACTCCAACCGGCCGTCGTATCGCCATCCCATGGCAATGCGGCGTAGCGCTGTTGCCCCGTCCATGAGGAGCGTGTCAGCGTCAGCACGCGTTTATTGCTCGTGGCGCGTTGTCCTTCATAAGTGCCTTTGGTCGTCATCAGGCTGTAGGGATTCAAGTAACGCGTGAAATCGCCCATCGCATTTGTGCCGAGATTCTTGATGTCCATTTCGACGCCCACAGGGTCGTGGCACGCGCCGCCAACTTCCACTTCCGTGCCGTCCATCCAGAGCGCGTCCACGCCCACATCGAGCAATCCGCTTTTAATGTATTTGAAATATATTGATCGTCCTTCAGCGCTGTAAGCATCGTAAATGCGCGCCTTCTTGGAAATCCAGTGCAGCGGCGTGAAACGCAATCCCTTTGCGTCCAGTTCATGAGCTAACTCGGTGTCGTTACCAACGGACGGCCAGATCGAAATCATCAGCTTCATGTGCATATCGTGAAGCGCCTTGGTCATTGCTTCCGGATGGGGATAACGCTCCTGGTTCCAAATCATGCCGCTCCACGTGCCATCGTGGTCGCTGCCCCAGTATTGCCAGTCCTGCACCATGTAATCGAGCGGGAAACCTTCTTTGCGAAAATTCTGCGCAACTTCCACGACGCGATCTTGCGTCTGATAACGTTCCTTGCTCATGAACAAACCGAACGCGGCTTTCGGAAACATCGGGGCCGGGCCGGTGAGCTGACGATAGGCGGCAATGACTTCATCCAGGTTGTTCCCAGCGAAGAAATAGTAATCCATGCCCGCCGGAGCGCTTTCAGCCGAGAAGGTCGCCCCGCTCGCGTCATCCGTGAAAAACGCCTTCGAGTAAATGTCCCACATGATGCCGTAGCGCCGGGTGGAAACGAGCAGTGGCACGACGATTCCGATGTTGGTCTGGACGAGTTTCACTTTCTTGCCACGATAATCCATGTAAGGCTCGTTGTATTCGCCGAGGCCGTAGAGCGATTCGTCCGGAAAAAGCGTGAAGGTCTGGGTCGCTTCGTAGGTCGGCGCACCCGTGATCATCCGCTTCTTCAACACGGTGGGATTCTCCATCCGCTCGCGCGTGAACAACCTGCCGTCCGCGCCATAGAACGCGACCGCGCCCGTTTTCTTGTCCGCCACAATGCGCAGCTTCGGCGAGCTGATCGTCAGCGCGTCGTCCGATTCCTTCACGCTAAACTTCACTGCCGCCGGGGCGACCACCACCACAATGCTCGGCTGGATGGCGCAGGTCTCGCCGAGATTGGCGTTCACGCGCACCGTGTCCGGTCCGTAGAACAAAATGTTCTTCGTGATGCCATTGACGCGGAGCTGGACGCCGTTCTCCAGTTGAACGAAAGAAAATCCATCCGCTGATGGTTGGACGACTGAAGCCAGTTGCCCGACCTTGTCCAAGCCGGTGGGCGCTGCCTGGGCAAAAAGCCCCGTCAATGTTACAGCCGCAAAGAGTTGAACAAGTCGTTTCATGTGTGTGTGAACTCTAATTTATTTGCCCGAATTTCCACCAATCAAAGTTAAACTGTGGTTCATTGCCGCCGGTGAATTTCAATACCAAATCGTGGACGCCTTTCGCGCCGCTGACCGCGCAAGATTGCGTCGCCCATTTGTCCGCGCCACCCGTGGATTTGACTTTAAGCGTTCCAATGATCGGCCCGTTTTCGTTATCGAGCCGCAGTTCAACTGCTCCGCCATCCGTTGCGCCGGCCACACTGGCCATGAATTTGGCCGCACCTTGGCCGGTGAAATCCACTTTGCAGACTTTGATATAAGAGCCATCGCGGATGCCGGTCACATAAACGCCCGCATCGGCGCTGTTCGTGGTCTTGACTCCCGATTCCCAAGCGATGGTTTCGGCCTCGACGCGCTGATAAGGATTGAGCGTGGCGATGGGAGCCACGCCGTCCTTCGTCATGGTCATCTCGACGATGGAGCCATCGGGATTAAACTTCATCTCGTCCACACAAACGGAACGATGGAAACCATCGCCGCCGGGCAGGTCGCCATTGTGGTAAAACAGGTAAGTTTTTCCTTTGAAGTCCACAACTCCGGGATGGTCCGTGAAGCTGCGTCCCTGGCTGGGCAGCACCACACCGCCATATTTCCATGGGCCGGTGGGGCTGGGGCCGGTGGAATAGCCGATATGTTCTGAAATGGGTCCGCCGGCAAAGATGAGGTAATAAAGTGCGTTGCGCTTGTAGAGCCATGGGCCTTCTTCGTAGGTGGTGAGGCGATGCGGATCATCCTTGCTGCGTTTGCCAAAAGCTTCAACGGTCATGTCATGAACGACGAGGCCCTTGTCGCCGATGCTGGTATCGTAGGAGATCATGTCCTTGTTGAGTTTGACATACCAATATCGGGGATTGCCCCAGCAAAGATAAGCCTGACCATCTTTGTCAACGAACACCGTCGGATCAATGCTGTCATACTGGCCGCCGATCAGCGGTTTGCCAATGGGATCGGTGAATGGTCCGAAGGGATGGTCCGCCACCAGCACGCCGATGCCGCGTCCTTGCAGCGGGCAATACATATACCATTTTCCATCCCGCTCAATGCACTGCGGCGCCCACGCGCCATTTTCAAATCCACCTCCCCAGCCGGACCCAGCCCATTTGAAATCGTGAAGCGTGGCCACCACGCCGTGATCCGTCCAATTGACCATGTCGGTGGAGGTGAAGCAGCGCCAGTCTTTCAGGGTGAAGCCATCTTTCCCCACGCCATCCTCGTCGTGGTCAACATACAAGTAGCAGACGCCGTCATGCACCATGGGTGCCGGATCGGCGGTGTAGATGGTTTGAATGATGGGATTCAGCGCGTAACCACGAATGGCTGTCATGGCCAGCGCGGCGGAAATCAAAAGTTTCATTTTCATAGTTGTTCTGGTTTTCAAAGTTGTTCTGGTTTTCATAGTTGTTCTGGTTTTCATTCAACCGCCTTCCATTTAAAACACACACCATTCTTGCGCGCCGGACTGGGGCTAGTCGCATCGGCGGTGGCCTGACCCGGCTGATTTGGCTTGGTCGTAAGATAGCGATGATTCACCAGGGACATGAGGGCGGTGTCGCCCCGCATCAGGTTGATCCATTGAAAT
>CAYUGC010000146.1:0-9007 GCA_964444085.1 uncultured Bifidobacteriaceae bacterium
GGCGTTGAAAAAAGCCCGCACGCAGACGCCCGACCTCATCATCCTCGACGTGATGTTGCCGGAGATGGACGGCTTCGAGATCTGCAAGACGCTGCGCCTTGACGCGGCCACGGCCAAAGTGCCCATCATCATGCTCACGGCCAAGGCGGCGGAGATTGACCGCGTGCTCGGCTTGGAACTCGGCGCGGATGATTACCTGACCAAGCCGTTCAGCCCGCGTGAACTGCTCCTGCGCGTGAAGAAAATCCTCGCGCGTTTCCAGACCGAGGAGAAGCCAAAGGAACAACTGCGCTTCGGCGACCTGCTGATTGATCTGCCGCGCCACATCGTGAGTTGGAAGAACAAGCCAATCGAGATGACGGCGACGGAGTTCAAGCTCATCACCGTCCTCGCCCAGCGCGCGGGCCGCGTGCAGTCGCGCGACCAGCTTTTGCGCGACGTGTGGGAATATGACAGCCTGATTGATACGCGCACGGTGGACACGCACATGCGGCGGCTGCGCGAGAAAATCGGCCCGGCGTCAAAGCATCTGGACACGGTGCGCGGCGTGGGGTATCGGTTTGTGGAGTGATGCGGAAACATCGAACATCCAGCAGCGAACATCCAACATCCAAAGGGCGTGGCGCGGGCACCTCTGAATGTTGGATGTTGGATGTTGAGTGTTGGATGTTTTCCTTTCCCCAATTGTCCCTTCCATGTGGCCAGCCCTGACCATTCTCGCCATTGCCGCCGCCATCGGCCTCCATTTCTGGTGGCGGGCGAAGTTCCGCGCGCTGCAAGGCCGGCGCACGGCAGAGATTGAGGCTTCCCAACGCCAGCAGCAGCAGACCTCGCTCGACGCGCAGGCGCAGCAGAAAGTTTTGTTCGATTCCATGCTCGAAGGGTTGCTGCTGCTGGATCGCAGCCGGAAAATTTATCTCGCCAACCGCGCATTCAAAAACCTGTTTGGCGTCAAGGCGGAGTTGCGCGGCAAAACCGTTGTAGAGGCGCTGCGGCTGCACGAGCTGGACGAACTGCTCCAGCGCGCGGAGACCGAGAAGCAGGTGCTGGACTACGAAATCAAGTTGCCGGGGCTGGCTGAGCGGTGGCTGCAAGTGAATGCCGCCGCCATCACCAACGCCGCCGGCGAGCGCGATGGGACGATTCTTGTCTTCCACGATTTGACGCGATTGAAGCAGCTCGAGCGGCAGCGCGAGGAATTCGTCGCCAACGTCAGCCACGAGCTGCGCACGCCGCTTTCGCTCATCAAGGGCTACGTGGAAACGCTGCTCGACGGCGCGCGTGACAATCCCGAAGTGGCCGAGCGTTTCCTGAAAATCATTGAGCGCAATGCCAACCGGCTGGACCTGCTCATCCAGGATTTACTGACGATTTCCGCGCTGGAATCAGGGCGGATGAAGCTGGATTTGTCGCCGGTGGATTTGCACGCGCTGGCGGACAAAGTTCTGACGTTTCTGCACACCAAGGCGGAAAATAAAAACGTCACGCTGGTCAACGAACTGCCGGAATTCACGGTGAACGCCGACGCGAACCGGCTCGATCAGGTGCTATCGAACCTCGTGGACAATGCCATCAAATATGGCCGCGCCGATGGCCGGCTCGTGGTGGGTGGAAAAAAAATGGCCGATGGCGCGCTGGAGATTTTCGTGCGCGACGACGGGCCGGGCATCCCGGCGGAGGCGCTGCCGCGCGTGTTCGAGCGATTTTACCGCGTGGACAAGGCGCGTTCCCGCGACCAGGGCGGCACCGGCCTTGGCCTGGCGATTGTGAAGCACATCGTCCACGCCCACGGCGGCGAGGTGCGCGTGGAAAGCGAACTGGGCAAAGGCGCGACGTTTTTCTTCACGCTGCCGGCGCCGGCGAATTAATTTCTTTGTTGCAGCGCACAGAAAACCTATCCTCTGGGCATGGTTCACGTAGGCATCGGCTATGACGTTCATCAATTGGTCGCCGGGCGCAAGCTCGTCCTCGGCGGCGTGGAGATCCCGCACACGAAAGGCCTCGACGGCCATTCGGACGCCGACGCGCTGATGCACGCCATCTGCGACGCCGTCCTTGGCGCGCTGGGCGAGGAGGACATCGGCCACTTTTTCCCGAATACGGACCCGCGCTGGAAAGGCGTGCCGAGCAGCATTTTTCTGGAGGAAGCCGCGCGCCAGGTGCTCCGGCGCAACGGCCGCATCGTCAATATTGACGCCACCGTGATTGCGCAGGCGCCGAAGATTTATCCGCACATCGCCGAGATGAAAAAACGCATCGCCGACGCGCTGGGGATGCGCGAGGCGCAGGTCGGCATCAAGGCGACGACGAACGAGCTGATGGGTTTCATCGGCCGCGAAGAAGGCATTGCCGCGATGGCCGTTGCCAGTGTTAATTTGCCGGAATAATAATAAATCATGCCCAAAGCCGAAATCGCTTGGAAGCGCGTCACCGAGGACGGTGAGAAGCTTCAGGTTTACGCCCAGCACGTCGGGCGCGAGTATCATTTTTTTCATCGCGCCAAGCGGTTTGATGTCTGGCAGCGCGTCAAGGAGCCGCCGTTGGAGGACTGGCTGGAATTGCTCGATGCCGTGGTGCGGCTCGTGAACCGCCGCCGTTACCAGCCGGACGACGAGAAGCGGTTGCGCGCGCAAATCATCGAGAAATTTCCCGAGGCGGACATCTAGCGCTTCCACCGAATTGGCGATGGCGGTGCCGCCGGCAAACCGGTTTAATCCGGGCATGAACAAATTTTTCGAGCGCGTCGCCGCGCTGTTTTTGCTCGCCGGCTGCGCGTCGGCGCAAAATTATTTTTCTAATCTTCCCGCCAACGCCGATCCACGCATTGTCGGCAAACGCGTTGCGGAAAATCTTCTGGAACGTAGCTATCGCACCAACAAGACCGGCTTTATAGTCTATCCCGAAATCTGCGCTTCGTTCGGCGCCCTGCGGTTCGCGGCGGCGACGGGCGACACGAATTTGGAGCAAAAGTTGTTCGCGCGCTATGCGCCGGTGTGGCGGGCGGAAAACGCGCGGCTGATTCCGCCGGCCGGCCATGTGGACAACAATGTCTTCGGCGCTTTGCCGCTGGAAATCTTCCTGCTCAACGGGGACACCAACTCCCTTGCGCTCGGTTTGAAACTGGCCGACCGCCAGTGGGAAAATCCGCTGACGAACGGCCTCACGCGCGAGACGCGCTGGTGGGTGGACGACGCGTGGATGATCGGCAGCCTGCAAATCGAGGCGTTCTGCGCGACGCACGACGCAAAATACGCCGACCGCGCGGCGACTCAACTCGCGGCGTATCTGGACAAATTGCAGGAGCCAAACGGACTTTTCCATCACGGGCCGGAAGCGCCGTTTTATTGGGCGCGCGGCAACGGCTGGGTTGCGGCGTCGCTGGCGGAAGTGTTGCAATCGTTGCCGCCATCGCATCCGAAATACGCGCGGCTCATGGCCGGCTACCAAAAAATGATGAGCGGATTGAAAGCCTGCCAGTCGCCTTCCGGTCTGTGGCACCAACTGCTCGACGAGCCGGCGTCATTTGAGGAAACGTCCGGCACCGGGATGTTCACCTACGCGATGATCATGGGCGTGAAACACGGCTGGCTCGGCGCGGCGGATTACGGCGATTGCGCGCGGCGCGGCTGGCTGGCGCTGTGTGAAAAAATTGACGCGAAGTCCAACCTGATTGAAATCTGCGTGGGCACGAACCAAAGCAAGAATAAGCAATTTTACCTCGACCGTCCGCGCCAGGCTGGTGATTTGCACGGGCAGGCACCGGTGCTGTGGTGCGCGTGGGCGCTGGTGGGAAAATGATTTTCCGCTGACAATTCGCCCGGATGCTTTATCTTGCGCGCATGGTTTGGAAGCCGTTGATTTTAGTTTCGCCCAGCATCGAAAAACGAGGAGTGGAGTTTCACGATTTGTCCGCCAGCCTTTCGGTGAAATACGATTTCGCCGTGCTGCAAGCCGGCGGCATCCCGCTGACGATGCCGGCGACGACGGATCGCGCCGTGATCGCCGAATGTGTCCGCCGCGTGGAAGGCGTGCTGCTCACCGGCGGCGATGACATCAATTCCGACCTCTACGACAAAACGCTGTCCGCAAAAATCAAACAGACCGTGGACCAGACGCCGGACGGCGGCGCGCGTGATTTACGGGAACTGATTTTAATCGAGGAAACTTTCCGGCAACGCAAGCCGCTGCTGGCGATTTGCCGCGGGCACCAGTTGCTCAACATCGCGTTCGGCGGGCAATTGGTGGCGGACATTCGGCAGCAGGTTCCTTGCGCGCTGAACCACCAGCGGCTAGATCGGGCGTGCGAATTAGTGCATGAAGTGGCGTTGACAGCCGGTTCGTTAGTGTCCAAAATCTGTAAAACAACCGTGTTGGGTGTGAACAGTTCGCACCATCAGGCAGTGCAAAAACTGGCGGAACCGTTCGTTGCTACGGCGGTCAGCGCCGACGGGTTGGTGGAGGCGATGGAGTTGAAGCCGGACGCCGCGCGCGGAATGCCGTTCCTGTTGAGCGTGCAGTTTCACCCGGAGCGGCTGACTCAGAAACACGCCGCGCACCGCGCGATTTTTCGGAAATTTGTCGTGGCTTGTGCGCGGAAGAATCAGGATTAAATCATGAAAGGCAAAATTCTAATCGTGGATGACAACGCGGACTTGCGCCAGTTGCTCCGGGCCGTGCTCGCGGACGACTACGCCGTGACCGAGGCCGACAGCGGCGCCGCGCTGCAAAAAAGTTTTTCCCAGGACGCGCCTGACGTGGTGCTGCTCGATTTGAAGCTGCCCGATGCCAACGGACTTGATCTTCTGCCCCTGATCAAAAAAAACTGGTCCGACACCGAAGTCATTGTGCTCACCGGCGAATCCGCCACGTTTGAGTCCGCCGTCGAGGCCACCAAGCGCGGCGCGTATCATTTCATCAACAAGCCGTTCGACACGCAGGTGTTGCTCGTCACTTTGGGCCGCGCCATCGAGAACAAGCAGCAGAAGGAGGAAAACAATTCCCTTCGCCGCGCCATCTCCACCATGAGCGGCAGTTCCGCGCCGGTTTTCCAAAGCCCGCAGATGCAGTCGGTCGTCCGCACCATCGAACGCATCGCGCCCAGCGATGTGACGATTTTGATCACCGGCGAAAGCGGCACCGGCAAGGAGGTCATCTCCGACCTCATCCACGCCTTAAGCCCGCGCAGTAAAAACCGCATCGTCAAGGTCAACTGCGCCGCACTGCCCCGCGAGCTCATCGAGAGTGAGCTGTTCGGTTCCGTCAAGGGCGCGTTCACCGGCGCGAACGCCGACCGCGACGGCCTCTTCCGCCAGGCCGAGGGCGGCACGCTGTTCCTCGATGAAATTTCCGAGATGCCGATTGATACGCAGAGCAAATTGCTGCGCGTGTTGCAGGATCAAAAGGTTCGCCCCGTCGGCGGCAAATCGGATTACCAGACCAACTGCCGCATCATCGCCGCGACGAACCGCAAGCCCGAGGACGCCATCAAGGACGGCAAGCTGCGCGAGGATCTGTTCTACCGCATCAGCGCGATTTCCGTCCACCTGCCGCCGCTGCGCGAACGCCGCGACGACATCATGCCGCTGGCGAACGCCTTCCTGAAACGTTTTTCCGCGCAGGCCAATCGCACCCTCCGCAGCTTCACGTTGCAGGCCGCCGACCGGCTGACCAGCTTTGACTGGCCTGGCAACATTCGCCAGCTCCAGAACGAAATCCAGCGCGCGGTTCTCCTTTGCGAAGGCCCGGACGTGGATGCTGCCGACCTGTCCGTCAGCGAAACCCGGATGGTTCCGTCCGAAGGCAACGACACCAGCTTCACGCTGCTCGAAGGCGTCGAGCGCAATGCCATCATCCAGATGCTCCGCGAAACCGGCGGCAACAAACTGGAGACCGCCAAACGCCTCGGCATCGGTCGCCAGACGCTCTACAACAAGATCAAGGCCTACGGGATTGAGACCTGAGGCTTTTAGAATTTCTTCAACTCAGTGTTTGCCAGTTGAATCAGCGGACGAATCGTCGTGGCGTCGAATTGCAGTTTGCATCCCGCCGCCGCAAATAAATCCGGCAATGGTCTTGAGCCGCCGAGCATAAGGGATTTTTTGTAGTCGCCCAGCGCCTTTGCCTTGTCCGCCTTGGAATTCGCCCACACCTGCAACGCGCCGAGCTGCGCGATGCCGTATTCGACGTAGTAAAACGGATACAGAAAGATGTGTAACTGCCGGTGCCACGAATGCGCCCGCACTTCCTCGAAGCCGGAATAATCCACGTCGCCGCCGAAGCGGTCCATGAGCCGCAGATACGCCGCCTTGCGCTCGGCGCGCGTGTGGCCGGGGTGCGTGTAGATCCAGTGCTGGAAGCCATCCACCACCGCCATCCACGGGAAGAATCCGATGATGCCTTCGAGGTGCGTCTTGCGCGCCCGCGCCGTTTCCGCCGTCGCGTAAAATTCCTCAATGAACTCGTTGCCGAGCAGTTCCATCGCCATCGAGGCGACCTCGCAAAACTCAATCGGCGCGCTGCGATACGGATATAAATCCTCGCCGCGCGTCGCCTGTGCGTGGAACGCGTGACCGGCCTCGTGCAGAATGGTCTCCACATCGCGCTGCACGCCGACGGCGTTCATGAAAATGAACGGCACGCGCGCCTCGGCCAGCGTGGACTGGTAGCCGCCCGGCGCCTTGCCCTTGCGGTTGTCGAGGTCGAGCAGCTTCTTGTCCTGCATCTCCTGAAAATTCGCCGCCAGCTCCGCGTCGAGCTGGTTAAAAATCTTTTGCGTGCGCGCCACCATTTCGCCGACATCGGCGAACGGTTTTAATGGCGCGCGGTTCTGCGGGTCAACCGCCAGATCCCACGGACGCAGCTTCTCCAAATTCAACTGCCGCTTGCGTTCGTTCTGGATTTCGCGGACGGCGGGCATGATTTCGCTTTCAATCGCGTCGTGAAAACTCACGCAATCCGCGGGTGTGTAATCGAACCGGCCTTTCTGGCGGAAAATGTATTCGAGATAATTGTTGAAGCCCGCGTTCTTGGCGATTTGATGACGCAGCTTGATCAGTTCGTCCATGATTTCTTCGCACTTGTCCACATCGTGCAAACGCCGCTTGGCGACGAGTTCCCACGCTTCTTGTCGCAGTGCGCGGTCGGGTTCTTCGAGGAAGCGGACCATCTGCACCAGCGTTTTTTCCTCGCCGCGAAAATTCACTGTCTGCGCGCCGATGAGCTTTTGATACTGCTGGCCGAGCTTGGATTCCTCGGTTTCCAGCGCCACGTTTTCCGGGCGGAACAGTTGGACGTGATTCGCCACGTCGCGGTCAAAAACCTCGTAGCGCGGTTTTGGCAAATTCTTTCGCTGTGGATGGGAGACGTAAAGCTGCTCCAGTGCGAACTGGCGCGGCTTGAGTTGCGGCTCCACGTTCTCGACGAAATGCAGGTAGGACTTCTCCGCTTCGGCACTGTCCGTGTGGCAGGTCATGGCGATGTTGCGGCGGGATGCTTCCTCGTCCAGCGCGGCGGAAAGCTCGCTCCAAGCCAGAATCCACCGCTCGAAGGCCGGTGCATCATAGGCAGTGGCAGCTTGCCGCTCGAGCTGGTCGAATAGCGGCGCAATCTGCGGCCAGTCGCCGAGGTCAAGGGCGGACGGGACGAACGAACGCGGTTTGGCAGACGGCAATTTTCCGAACGGCAACAAATTCATGCGCGGAGTTTAGCGAAAGCTGGCGCGGTGAAAATGAATTTGTCAGTCGCCTGTCTTGCCGGGCAGTTGACAGGCATCGGAAACCTTGTGGCGGTTGACGGCAAATTTCCGGTAGCTTCGGTCGAAAAGCCGGCGGCCGACTGGCGCGATGGAAAATAGATAAACCGGATAGGCCCACCAGATGCGCTTCATCGCGTAGCGGTAGGTGTCCGCGCCTTGGATTTGTTCGCCGGTTGCCAGCAGCAGTCGCAAGTCCTGCAAAAGCTCGGTTTCGTTCAACTGCAGTTGTTCCCGCACCCAATCCGCCTGCAACGGCGCGATCTCAAAACCGCGCCGCCGCAGCGTATTTTCCCAAAACGGAACCCAGCGCCGGCAAATCCCGCACGAATCGTCGTAGAGAATCCAGCCGATGGGATGTGGCCGCCCGGTCTTCATAATTTCATTCCATCGCTTACGGTCACTGCTGAACCGTCAGTGAGAAAGGCCGAGGCAGGCGGCCGATTCAAACATTCGCCGAACGCTTTGCCATACAGTCCGGTCGCAGCACAATCCAGTTTTGCCGACGCGGCTGTCAGCGCGTTCCAGCGCGGGTGTTCCACGCGGTATTCCATCGTGGAGCCGTCGCGTTGTCGTGCGTAGCCCCAGTAATGTTCCGCAATGAATTCAGGCAATGAACCCTCGGCCAGCGGTTGCGCCGCGCCGGTGGTTTCAATCTGCATGAAGTTTTCGCGGTCATTGAACCGCCACGCGTAACGGATGAATTTCGGGTTTTCGCCGGCCAATTCCAACCGGTGCGACATCGGCAGCGCGACGTAATTTTCGTTGTAAAAATATCGCGCGACGAACGCGATGGCGGAGCGGGGAACGATTTCCTTGATGAACACCACGCCGCGCCGCCAGCCGTCGTCCGCCTTGCGCCGGACGTAAAAGCGCAGGTTCACCTCCTCAAAATTCTGATGGAGCGGAATCGGAATTCCTTTCACGTGTGTTTTGAGAAACAGAAAACCGACCATGCTGGCGAAGGTTTTTCCGTTCCACGAATCCAGCTCGGTGCCGGCGGGAACGAACGGTGCGAGGACTTCCGGCGCGATTTCGTAATTGAACATCGCCAGCCAGCGCCATTCCGCCGCCAGGAAAATGTTTGGAGAAAGACCGTTCATTTTTGTTTCCAGCGCAGCAGCCGCAGCGCATTGCCGATGACGACCAGATCGGAAACGCCCATCGCCGCCGCGCAGAAAATCGGGCTGATGACGCCGCATGCCGCCAGCGGCACGCCGAGCGCATTGTAGAAAAACGCCCAGAACAGGTTTTGTT
>CAYUGC010000147.1:0-8969 GCA_964444085.1 uncultured Bifidobacteriaceae bacterium
GCTGGCCGAGCCGGGCGAATTCACCAAGCGCGCTTTTCTCAACGGTCGCATTGACCTCGCGCAGGCGGAGGCCGTCGCGGATCTGATCCACTCGCGTACGGAACTCGCGCTCGCCGCCGCCAACGAGCAGCTGGCCGGCAAACTCTCGCAGCGCATTAACCAGGTGCGCGACGACCTGATGCTCACGCTCGCGCATGTCGAGGCGCACATTGATTTTCCCGACGAGGACATTGCGCCGGACACGAAGGACAAATTGCTCGAACGGCTCGAAGCCGGCATTGTCTTCATGGATCAACTGCTGCGCACGGCGAACGAGGGGCAGATCTTGCGGCGCGGCATCCGCGCGGCGATTGTGGGCCGTCCGAACGCCGGCAAATCCAGCCTGCTGAACCAGCTGCTCGGTCGCGACCGCGCGATTGTCTCGCACATTCCCGGCACGACGCGCGACACGATTGAGGAAACGGCGAACATCCGCGGCATCCCGGTCGTGTTCATTGACACCGCCGGCCTGCGCGAGGCGCATGACGAGATTGAGCGCGAGGGCATCCGCCGCAGCCGCGAATCGCTGGCGCAGGCGGAATTGATTTTGCACGTCCTCGACGCGAGCGAACCGCTGACCGCCGCCGATGAAAATTCTCTGGCCGAGTTCGCCGGCAAGAAACGGATTCTCGTCCGCAATAAAACCGATTTGCCGGTGAAACTGGAACTGTCGGCGGCGAGCGACGTTCCGATCGTGGACGTTTGCTGCACGGGCGGGCAGGGGATTGAGGCGCTCAAGGACGCGATTCAAAAGCTCGTGTGGGCGGGCGAACTCAAGGCCGAGATGTTGCAGGTGACCATCAATTCGCGGCATCAGGATGCGCTGAACCGCGCCCGTTTTTCCGCGCGCGCCGCGACCGATGCGTTGCGCGCCGACGCCACGCTGGAACTCGTGGCGATGGATTTGCACATCGCCGCCAAGGCCGTCGGTGAAATTGTGGGCAAGACGACGACGGAAGATTTGCTCGATAAAATTTTCAGCAGCTTCTGCCTGGGAAAATAATTAGACAGCGGTTCAGCACCACTGTTTACCCATGCTGTCCAGGCCGGCGCGTTGCAAGTCGTCCGGCGTCATGCAGGGGTGGATCTGCACGTCGGCCTCGAAGGTCAGAAACCACGGTTCGGCCAGCGCAGGGATTTTTGAGGCATCCGGCAAGTCCACCACGGCGACCGCCGTGCGCTTGCCGCAAATTTCCGTGAAATAAACCGCCTCCGGTTTGAGTGAGTCGAGAATTTTGCCGAGCTTAGCGCCGGCGGTTCCGTCTTTTACGGCGGCGTTGAATGTGTGGTGGGGCAGGGTGGCGGTCAATAGCATTCGCATAAGTACTCCTTTTGTCTGGTTTAAGTTTTGGTTTGGCTCGAGGACAATGGCGTAGGTCGTGAAGCACGGCAAGTTTTAATCCGCCGGCTGAATTTCCATTTTTGACACCAGCGCGGCGGTGTTTATCCTTCCGCCATGCGCATCGTTCCAGTTTCCCTCGGCAGCCGCAGTTACCAGATCAAAGTCAGTGGCGGCCTGCTGCCGCGTCTCGGCGCGGAGTGCGCCGCGCTCAAGCTCGGCCAGCGCTGCGCCGTCATCACGGATTCCAATGTCGGCAAAAAGTTTGCGTCGGCCGCGCTGAAATCGCTTTCGGCTTCCGGTTTTCAGCCCGTGCTTATCACTGTGCCCGCCGGTGAAAAATCCAAAAGCGTTGCCACGGTTGAAAAATGCTACGACCAGCTCGCCAAACACCGGCTGGAAAGAAAATCGTTCATCGTCGCGCTCGGCGGCGGCGTGGTGGGCGACCTCGCGGGTTTCGTGGCGGCGACATATCTGCGCGGCATCCCGTTCGTGCAGGTGCCGACGACGCTGCTCGCGCAGGTGGACAGTTCCGTCGGCGGCAAGACGGGCGTGAACCTGAAGTCCGGCAAGAATCTCGTCGGCGCGTTTTACCAGCCGCGCCTTGTGTTGTGCGATCTGGACGCGCTGAAGACCTTGCCGCGCCGCGAATATGTTTCCGGCCTCGGCGAAGTCGTCAAATACGGCATCATCTACGACGCGGTCTTGTTTTCCCAACTCGAACGCAATCTGCCGAAGCTGCTCCAGCGCGACGCAAAAACTTTGCGCGATGTCGTGGCCCGCTGCTGCGAAATCAAGGCGGAGGTCGTCGGTCAGGACGAGACGGAGAGCGGCCTGCGTGCCATCCTGAATTTCGGCCACACCATCGGCCACGCGATTGAGAACAGCTCCGGCTACGGCAAGTTTCTGCACGGTGAGGCGATTGCCATCGGGCAGGTCGCGGCGGCGAAGCTGTCGCAAAAAGTCCTCGGCCTGTCCTCCGGCGAGGCGGCGCGGATTGAAAACCTATTTGGCCAGTCCGGCCTGCCGGTGAAACTGAAGCTGACGGCGGCGCAGCGCAAAAAGCTGTTCGCCGCCATGCTCCTCGACAAGAAGGTCAGCGGCGGCGAGGTGAAGTTTGTGCTGGCGGAAAAGATCGGCCGCGTGAAGTTCGGCTGCCGCGTCGCGTCCGAACTGATTGGCGCGGTGATTTAAGTTTCAGAGCAACCGCCGGAACTTGACCAGCGTCAGGTCGTCGGTCAGGTGGATCTGGTTGCTGTATTCCAAAAGTTTTTCCGCAAGTTTTGGCAGGTTCAATTCGTGGTTATCCGTGAGCATCATCTGCTCGTGCGCCAGCCGGACGAGGCCGGCCTGATCCAGTTGGTTGTCTTCCACGTCGAAAATCTCCGTCGCACCGTCGGTGAACATCAGCAGCGTGTCGCCCGGCGCGAGCTGCGCATGGAACTCCGTGTATTGTGCCTCCGGCCACATTCCCAGCGCGCTTTGCGACTGGCCGATGCTCTCCGCCTTCAGGTCGCCGCGCAGGATGACTGGTGAGGGATGACCGGCGCGCACGCAGCGCAGATGGCCGCAGGTGGCGTCGTATAGCACGAACGTCGCCGTCGCGAAAAAGCCGGCGTCCTGCACCAGCGCGTGCAGGCGCTGGTTGATGGTGCGCATGAAATACGCGGGCGTGGCCAGCTTGTCGCGATGATCGTCCCAGAGCATCCGCAGTTGCATCGTGTAGAGCGCCGCCGCGATGCCATGGCCGATGGCGTCGGCGACCAGGAAGGCGTAGCGGTGCGCGTTCAATTGTTCGATGCGGAAGAAATCGCCGCCGACGATGCTGCGCGGCTGGTAGAGGGTCTGGATCTCCACCCGTTTGTCGCTGGGCAGATGGCTGGCAAGCGACTGTTCCTGAATGGACTTGGCGCGCAGCAGATCGTGCAAGTCGTGCCGCAGGTCGCGGAATACCTCGATGCCGCCGATGGTCTCGCCGGCGGCGTTCGTCAGTGGGGCGACGGATACTTCCACCGGCATCCGGCGTTGCGACTTGCACTGGGCGAAGACGAGCAGCGGTTCCGTGCTGGGCTGGTGGGTGACGATGCTGCGGTGGAGCGGGCAGGTGTCCTGGCCGCAGAGACAGTTGCCGTCCTTGTCCACATGACAAAGCAGGTTGTCCCGGCAGGTGCGTCCCACGACTTCGGCGGCGGTCCAGCCCGTGATGCGCTCGGCGGCGTGGTTCCAGAAGAGAATCTTCCGATCCAGGTCGGTGATATAAACGCCGTCGGCGAGGGAGTTCAGCAGTTGCGGCTCGGTGAGGCTGCCGTTGAGCGGATTGTCTGTAAGCATGCCGTTGGTTTTCATAAGCCCGGAAACTTTGGAAATTGTTGCAAGGCTACGCCGATTGCCCGGCTTGGCAACCAGAATTTTCGGATTTCTCCAAGGGAACTGATCCGGACAGCATCCGCCGCCTTCAAGTTTCTTCAGCCACATAGATTGGTTCTTTGATGCCATTCAACTGATGGAAATTTCGGATTTTTTCCAGGATTACCGGCGTGAGTTTGCCGCCGCGTAGGAGTAGCAACGTGCCGTCGTTCGTCTCGACGTCGGAACGCAAGGTTTGTCCGGCATGAAGTTCCGATATCTTTACGGCCCGCGCCAGGGTGGCGTTTGCCGAGGCGTGGGGCAGGTAGGCGTCGAAGCATTTGAATGCGGCATCGAGCGCGCGCGGGTCGTAAAAGCCGGTTTGCTGCTGCATGGCCAGCAAGGCTTCAGCCTTGGACATGCCTTTCGCTTCCATCTGGGCGAGGTTGTCCAGGATGTGAAGGATGCGGGAGGCGACGGGGATGTCTTCACCCGCGCGACCATCTTGGGGAAGACCGGTGCCATCAAAATTTTTGCTTTGGTAGAGAACGATTTCGGCGACGGCTTCCAGGCGTGGAATTTTGGCAATCAAGCGGCTGCCGGTTTCGGGCACGCGGGCGAGCATGTCGGCTTCCTGGTTGGTCAACGAGAGCCCGGCTTTAGCCCGCTGCATCACGCTTTGCGGCACGGTGACAAACCCGATGGGAGAAAGCATTGCGGCAATTTCAAATTCCCAGTGGCACGGCACTTCGAGCGACGCGAGGAACGACCGCATATGGTCGCGCAATTCCTGGCCGCGGCCGGAGGCGTTCGGATCCACGAGCAAAAGAATGTCGGTGAGCATCTGGATGGCTCCGTTGAGCGTTTGTTCGAGCAGTTCTTTTTCGGCGCAGATCAGGCGGTATTGCTTGATGCCAGCTTCGAGCGTTTGCGCGAGTGTTTCCGTTGTGCAGGGTTTGTTGAGAAAGCGGAAGACGTGCCCCTGGTTCACGGCCTCGACGGCGGTGTGCTGGTCGGCGTTGCCGGTGAGCATGACGCGCACGGTGTCCGGCCAGCGCTCCTCGATTTTGGTCAGGAGTTGGATGCCGTTCATCACGGGCATCTGCATGTCGGCGACGACGACGGCAAACGGACCGTCGCGTTCGATGATTTGCAGGGCTTCTTTGCCGCTGGTGGCGGTGGTGAGGGTGAACTGCTTGCGCAAATTGCGCTGGAAGCCGGCGAGGATGTTGGCCTCGTCGTCGCAGCAAAGGATTTTGGTGTTCATGTTATTCTTTCGGTTCAAATGCGGCCTGCACCGCCGCGCGCCAGACGGGCACGCGTTCGGCAAAACCCAAGGTGGTGAGGTGCGGCAAATCCAGTTGGGCGTCGGGCGTCGGGCTGGCTTCCTGCACCAAGGCGTTGGCGGTGTGGACCGCAATGAGCGAGCCAAAACCCTGCGCCACACTGGCAGCCGGCGTGTGATGGAGAGTGACGGCTTCCACCAGCGGCACGGGCAGTCCCCACAGGCTCAACAGATAGCCGCCGAGTTCCGCATGGGAAGCCCCAAAAATTCGGCGCTCAGCCTCCGTGACCGGCAACGATTCCGTCGCGGCCATTTCGAGGGCGGTGGCAAACTGCTTCCCGCAATTGGCGGCGAATACCAGTTTGCCGGTGTCATGCAACAGGCCGGCGGTGAAGGTTTCTTCGACGATATTGGGGGCGGCGTGTTCTGCCCGTGCAATTGCCCGCGCGGCGGTGGCGGTGCGCAGGCTGTGATCCCACAGCGCATCGGCCGAAAAGCCTTCGATGTCCGGGGATTTGAGCAGGGCAAACGCCTGGGTGGAGAGCACCAGGGCCTTGATCGTGTCGAGTCCAAGATGGGCCACGGCTTCCTTGGGCGCAGAAATTTCGCGGGACATGCCGAAGAACGCAGAGTTCACCAGCTTAAGAATTTTCGCCGTCATGCCGATGTCGCGGGCGATGATGTCGGCGATCTCGTCCAGACCCACGTCGGGCGACTGGAGCTTGGCGGTGATTTCCGTGTAGAGCGCGGGACAACTGGGCAGGTGGTCCATGTGCGCTGCCAGTTGGCGCAACGCGTCATTTTGCAGTGTGTTTTCCAGGGCGGCGGCCCGGTTGATGGTGGTTTTCAGCGTTTCGGCGTCGCACGGTTTGGCCAGATATTGATGGGTGGCCCCGACACATTTCATGATCAGATCGCTGTCAGCATGGCCGGAAAGGATGAGGCGGATGGTTTTGGGGTAGGCCTGCATGACGCGGTTTAATAATTCGGCTCCGTTCATGCCGGGCATGCGCATGTCGGAGACCACGACTTTGAACTGGGAGGCGGCTAGCAGGTTCAGGGCTTTATCGCCGCTCTCGGCAAATTCCATTTCCCATTCATTACGCAAGGGGTAAAGCATCCGGCGCAGCCCTTGCAGCACCAGCGGATCGTCGTCTACGAACAGGATGCGATGTTTCATGGCCGAGCCTCCGGTTTGGTGCTGGTGAGCGGCAGGCGGATGATGAAGGTGGTTCCCTTGCCGGTCTCGGTTTCAAAATAAATGGTGCCGCCGTGTTTTTTTACAATCACGGTATGGGCAATCGCCAGTCCCTGACCGGTGCCTTTGCCCACGCCCTTGGTCGTGAAGAAGGGTTCAAACATTCGGGGGCGCGCCGTTTCGGGAATGCCAGTGCCAGTGTCCTGGATACGCACCTCCACCCAGCCATCGTCCCGGCGGGTGCTGGCCGTGATCAGGCCCTTGGCGGTTCCCGTTTTCCCCACCACATCCGCAATGGCATGGGCAGCGTTGACAATTAGGTTCAGGATGACCTGGTTGAATTCACCGGGTAGGCACGGCACCAGCGGCAGGGTGGCATCAAACTCCGTTTTCACCTCCGCGATATATTTCCATTCGTTGCGCGAAACGGACAAGGTGACATCAATGGCGTGGTTGAGATCCACGGCGGTTTTTTCCGTGGTGCCGGGATGCGAAAACTCTTTCATGGCGCGGACAATCTTGGTGACGCGATCCACGCCTTCCAATGACTGCTGGATGGCGCGGGGGATTTCTTCGCACAAGTATTGGCAGTCCACCTGACCGGCGGTGGCGCGTAGTTCCGCCAGAATTCCCGGTGTGGTTTCCGGGGTGGCGGCGGCCAGTTTTTCAAGGTGGGCGAGCAGCGAATTGAGGTCCTTGAACGCGTCCGCCAAAAAGCGCGTGTTGTCGCCGATGTATTGCGTGGGGGTGTTGATTTCGTGGGCAATGCCGGCGGCGAGCTGGCCGATGGACTCCAGTTTCTGTCCTTGGCGCAGTTGGATTTCCATTTCCTGCCGGGCCTTCTCCGCCTGCTTGCGCTCGGTGATGTTGTCAAACATCGTGATGAAACGCTCTTCTTCCTGCCGGTAAACCGTGACGGATAACCAAACGCCCAAAGGTTTCAGGAGCGTTTCAAATTTTTCCGGGCGTCCGCCCAGCGTCATGCGGCTGTATATCTCAAACAGCTCCGGGTTGGTGCCGGTGACGCCGGGAATGACCTCGCTGACTTTTCTGCCGATGACGTTTTTCAGCCCGGTCAGCGTTTCAAACGCCGGGTTGACCTCCAGATAGATGAAGTCATTCGGACGGCCCTCGGCAAACAACATCTGGCAGCGCGCAAATCCCTCCAGCATGTTTTCAAACAGGGAGTGATACCGCGCCTGGCCCTCGCGCAAGGCTTCCTCCACCTGTTTGAATTTGGTTATGTCGCGCGAGATGCCGACCAACCCGGTGACGTTGCCAGCAACATCCCGGAGCGGGATTTTGGTGGAAGACACCCAACATTCCATTCCGTCCGTTTCTGATCTTTCGACCAGCCCGATGATGGGTTCCCCGACAGCCAGGAGCCGCCGTTCATCGGTGAGTTTCTGCCGCGCCAAATACTGTGGAAAATAATCGGCGTCGCTCAGGCCCACGGCCGCCTCCGGGCTGCTCAAACCCAGATGCCGGGCCAGCGCCCGGTTGATGCGTGTGAAACGGCTGCGGTCGTCCTTGAAATAAATCAGGTCGGGCAGGTTATCCATCAGGGATTGCAGTAAATCCCGTTCATGCGACAGCTCCTGCTCAAATTTCTTGCGCTTGGTGACATCCTGTTTGATGGCGATGAAATTTTGCACCGTGCCGTGTTCGTCGCGCACCGGCGTGATGGTCATGTCTTCGTCATACAGGCTGCCATCTTTGCGCTGATTGACCAGATGGCCGGACCAGACATCGCCGCTCAACACGGTTTGCCACAGGTTTTGGTAGAATTCAGGAGGGTGCGTCCCGGATTTCAAGACGGCCGGGGTGTGGCCAATGGCCTCCTCCCGCGTGTAGCCGGTAAGTTTGGTGAACGCCGGGTTCACCCACAGTATCCGCCCGGTGCGGTCGGCAATGACGATGCCATTGGCGGCGGCTTCGAGTGCCGTGGACTGGAGCCGGGCTGCCTGTGCCTGCGCCTCTAGTTGGGAAAGGGTTTCGGACAGTTCGCGCTGCAAACGGCAGGACACTTCCTGTTCGGTTGGATTAAGCTGGGTGGTGCGCTGTTTTAATCGCTCTTCGATGGCGGTGATCAGCTCTTCCACGGCAAACGGCTTGTGCAGAAAATCATCCGCACCACCGGACATCCCGCGCCGCATGATCTTGGTGGCATCCGCGTCGCCGGTGATCATGAAGAACGGCAACAGCGCGGTGGCCGGATCGGCCCGCAAGATTTTGAGCGCCTCTAGGCCGTTGGTGTCTGGCAGGCTGTAGTCGCACACCACCGCGTCAGGCAGGGTCAGACGGGCCAGCCGGAGGCCTTCGTCCGCTGTCTCGGTTTCCGTGACGTCAAAGCCATTTCGGCACAGGAGGGTTCGCACGGAAGCGCGCATTTTCGGGTCATCATCAATGACCAGCACGCGCCGGTGCGGCGGATTGGGCTTTTGCTCGCCGTTTATGGGCTGGGGAATAGCGCTGGGAGCGTGCTCGCTCATCGTTTCAATATCGGTAGATTGGGGGAATACCTTGAGCCACTAATTGACTTAACTGTCTTAACATCAGACGCGCGTGCCCCAGGGCAATGGCAAACTGCTTTGATGCTGTTGGCCGCCACCAGCGCCAGTTTGCCCTGGCGCGCGGCGTGAATGGGCATCGGGCTGATGGTTTTGGTTGTTGCACCTGGCATTAAGAATAATTCCATTTTCTAAAAACTTCCAATCCGCCGGCTTTCGGGTAGATTTCCCGTCGCGACATGATTCTCGTTT
>CAYUGC010000148.1:0-8964 GCA_964444085.1 uncultured Bifidobacteriaceae bacterium
TGGCCACCACCGGCACGCCCACCGCTTCGCTCACGCGCCGCGTGATGACGAGGTCGAACCCGGCTTTCGTGCCGTCGGCGTCAATGGAGTTGAGCACGATCTCGCCCGCGCCGAGCGCCACGGCGCGCTTCGCCCATTCGAGGGCGTCCAGGCCGGTGTCCTTGCGGCCACCGTGCGAGAACACGCCCCATTTGTCCGGCGCGATCTTCTTGGCGTCAATCGAGACGACGATGCACTGGCTGCCGAATTTTTCCGCGCCCTGCCGGATGAGTTCGGGGTTGGCGATGGCGCTGGAGTTGATGGAAATCTTGTCCGCCCCGGCGCGCAGCATGGTGAACATGTCGTCCACGGACTTGATGCCGCCGCCGACGGTGAGGGGCATGAAACATTGGTCGGCGGCGCGCTCGATGACCTCGACCATCGTGCCGCGCCCGTGTGCGGTGGCGGTGATGTCGAAGAAGACCATTTCGTCCGCGCCCTGCTCGTTGTAGCGGAGGGCGAGTTCCACGGGGTCGCCGACGTTGCGCAGGCCGCCCTTTTCGGCCACGCCGAACTGGACGCCGCGCGTGACCTGGCCGTCATGGACGTCGAGACACGGGATGACACGTTTTGCAATCACGTTGAACATTTAAGGGGGTGTTGCGTCCAAGGGCAAATGATAAGTGACATATTTTCCTTGAAAGCGGTTTGCTGTCGGCGCAAGAATGAATCCGGTTCAAGGTTTTTGAGGTGCATATGAAAATGAATTGTCACAGCGCGGGCGTCTTCGCAGGACTTTTGACAATCTTGGCGGCCACCGGCTGCCGCACGGATTATGGCGCGGGCAGCCCGTATCAGCCCGGACCGGTCGTGGGCAAGACCGTGGGCAACGGCGTGGGCGTGGTGGCGGGCAACGCCGCCGGCCTCGGCGTCGGCGCGGTGGAAGGCACGGTGCATGGCGTGGCCAGCACCATTGACCCCAGCTATCATCTGGTGCGCGTCTGGAAAACCGAGACCACCGCCGACGGCCGCACGATCCAGGTGCCGCAGGATATTCTGGTGGACAAGTATGGCCGGCCCGTGACGGCACCGCCGCCAACGGGAAACCTCCCGCCGCCTTCCGGTTCACTTCCGGTTCCGGCACCGGCGGCTCAGAATTGATTTCCGACCGCAGCCTCTGAAAACTTCCCTTTATGAAAAAATTCATCATTGCCGCCGTGTTTGCCGTGCTGGCGCTGGCCGTCCGCGCGCAGGACAACTCCGCTGACAGCGACACCGTCAGGTCAACGAACGTGTGGTATTCCACCAATGTCACCCCGCACCTGGCCATCACGGAAAAAAACGTGCCCCACGGGCTGCGCAAAATCGCCATCATCGTGCAGAACCGCGGTTCCGCCGGGCTGAACGAAAAGGTCGCCGTGCTGGAAGACCTCGTCGCCAGCCGCGTGGCGGGCAAGGGTTTCGCCGTCATTTCGCGCGATGATGTCACGCGTTCGCTGAAGGATTATGCCAACGGCAAGGAGCCGAACGGCGAACTGACCGCGCTGGATCGTTCGCTGGAGGACAATTCTTCCGCGCTGCGGCTCGTGCAAAACCTTGGTGCGGATTACATCCTCGTGCCGTCCATTGTCAGCCTCGGCACGGAGAAGAAAAATTACACGGGTAACGGCATCAGCACGCTCAATGTCACGCACCGCCTGCGTGTGAGCTACAAGATTGTCGAGGGCAACCAGGGCGGCGCGGTGCGCGGCGGTGCGTTCACCTCGGAGAAAACCATCCGGCAGAGCGGCAATTTGCAGACCGAGAGCAGCGACATCATCAACGACCTGCTCGACGACGCGGCGCAGCAACTGGCCGACGCCATCGTGGAAAGCGGCAAGTCGCTGCCCACGGAAGTGGCGAAGGCCGCGCTGGTGAATTTCAGCGTGGCCTGTTCGATGACCGACCCGCGCCAGCAGCCGATTTTGATTTCCGCGCTCGGCATTACGGCGGACAACAAGGTGGTGTTGACGAACCAGCCCGTGGCCGTGCAGGCGATGGACGTGACGGTGGAACTCGACGGCGTGGCGCTCGGTTCCGCGCCGGGAAATTTCCAGGGCCGTCCCGGTCTGCACAAAATCCGGCTGTCGCGCGAGGGCTTTGACGCATGGGAACGCACCATCAACATTTACGACGGCCAGAAGCTGCGCGTGGCGTTGCAGATGAGCGACGCCGGCTACGCGCGCTGGGCGGACACGACGGCGTTCCTCGCCGGGCTGGACGCGAACCGCAAGCTCACCGACGCCGAGGTGAACCGGATCAACGGCATCGCCGAATTTTTCAAGAACAGCCATTACCGCGTGGACACCAAGGAAAACGTCCACGTCACCTACAAGAGCCTGTTTTGATTTTTAACCGAAACGAAAAACGAAAACACGAACATGAAAAAACATCTTTCCCTCATCGTCCTCGCGGTTGTGCTGGCCTTGCCGATGATCGGCGCGGCGCAGGACAAAGCCACGCTGGCGGTTTCGTCCATCAAGCCGACGGCGGCGCTGGCGAACGCGGTGCCGGCCAATAAAAAGGCGCAATTGAACCGCATCATCGAGTCGCTGGACGGGCAGTTGATCACCGCGTTCAACACCACGCGGAAATTCGAGGTGCTGAGCCGCAGCGATCTCGGCGACCTCCTCAAGGAGCAGGATTTGGGCGCGTCCGGCAACGTGGACGCGAAGACCGCCGCGCAGGCCGGCAAGCTGGCCGGTGCGAAATATCTGCTGGTCGCGACGGTGGATGATTTTCAGGATTACGTCGAGACGGCGACGTTCGAGGGTACCGGCCGCAGCGCGACAAAGCGCGTGTTCCGTTTTTCCATCGTGGGAAAAGTGTATGAATCCTCGACCGGAAAACTTTTGGAAACGGCGAATTTCCAGACCGGCAACGACGAGTTCAAGCAGATCCAGCAGGAACGGAATTACTCGGTGAAGGACGGCGAATTGAGCGACGAGATGATGGTGGCGGTGTCCCGCTCAATGGCGGAAAAAATCGCCACACACATCGCGGATGTGATTTTTCCGGCCAAGGTTTTGGTGAAGCGGGATGACACCGTGACCATCAACCGCGGCGAAGGCGGCGGCGTGAAGGAGGGCGACGTGTTCAACGTGTTCGCGCTCGGCGAGGAGATGATTGACCCGGACACCAAGGAATCGCTCGGTCGCGAGGAGGTGAAGGTCGGCAAGGTGAAGATTTCGCAGGTGAACCCGAAGACCTCGGTGGCGAGTGTCTTGGAAGACACCGGCATCACGCAAGGCGCGGTGTTGCGTCGGGCAAAATAAAACGGGAAGCGAGGAACGTGAAAAATTTTACCGTCGTCAAAAACGTTTTGCGCCTGCTTCTGCCACTGGCGGGCGCGGGGCTGTTGAGCACCGGCTGCCAGACTTACCAGCAGCAGAACAAAGTCATCGGCTATTGGCATCAGGGTGATTTGACCAACGCCTTCGTCGAGGCGTCGCGCAAAGTCCAGGACAACACCGACAACAAGGACACGATTGTCTGGCAATTGGAACAGGCGACGGTGCTGCGCGCCGCCGGGCGCTACGAGGACAGCAATAGGGCGTTCGACCGCGCGCAGGCGAAGATTGACGATTATGCGCAGAAGGCGAAAGTGCGCGTCGGGCAGGAAGCCGGCGCGCTGTTGTCCAATCAGGCCAACCTTGCCTACGAGGGTCGCGCCTACGACGGCATCATGTTGAACACCTACATGGCGCTGAATTATCTCGCGCTCGGCCAGCCGGACAATGCGCGACCGGAAATCATCCGCGCCTACCAGCGCCAGCAGGACGCGGTGGAGGAAAACAAAAAGCGCATCGAAAAAGTTCAAGATGAAGCGGCGCAGTCCAAGGACAAGGCGGCGATGGATCAGGCCGAGCACAGCCAGGAATTCCGTTCGCAGGTGCAGAATTCCATGGCCGGCGTCAATGATCTGAAGGTGTATGCGAATTATGTGAACCCGTTCACCGTCTATCTCGACGGCCTTTATTTCATGGCCAACGCGGCGGACAATTCGGACATGGAGCGCGCCCGCAAATCGCTGGAACGCGCGGCGGGCTTTGCCGATAACAACGAGTATGTGAAGCAGGATCTGGCGGCGGCGGAAGCGCTTGGTAACGGCGCCAAGCTGCCGCCCACCACCTACGTCATTTTTGAAACCGGCTGCGCGCCGGAGCGCGGCCAGATCCGCATTGATATTCCCATCATCATTTCGCGCGTTTCCTACGTCGGCGCGGCGTTCCCGACGCTCCAGCCGCAGGGAAATTTTCAGCCGGCGCTGACCGTAACCGCCGGCGGCGCCAGTCACACCACGGAAACTGTGGCGAGCATGGACAGCGTCATCACGCTGGATTTCAAAAACGAATTGCCGGTGGTCATCACCAAGACCATAGCCGCCACCGTCACCAAGGCCGTTGCCGCCTACGCCATCAACGAGGCCGCGCGCAACACCAGCAACGACCGCGATGCGCTGGGCAACAATGTCGCGAGCATCCTCACCCAGATCGGCACGGCGGCCTACCAGATGGCGGTGAACATCGCCGACACGCGCACCTGGACGACGCTGCCGAAGGAATTTCAGGTGGCGCGATTCCCGACGCCGGCGGACCGCAAAATAGATTTGACCACGCCCAACGGCATGAAAACATCGGTGACGCTGGTGGACGGCACGGTGAACGTGGTTTATGTCAAAGCCATCACCGCCGGCACGCCGCTGCTGGTCAGCCAGTTCAAATTAAAATGAAAACCAAATATCTCCTGCCCGTCGTCTGCGCCGCTGCGGCCCTGTTCGCCGCTGGCTGCGGCACCACCGTCAACTCCGTCGAGAACGCGCAGAAGGATGGCCGGCGCACGATGGTTTCCGACCAGCGCGTCATCAGCGACACGGGGCTGAATCACCGCGTCGGCGTCGTCGGCGTCAACACCGCCATGACCGCCGGCGGGCTGCTGCGTGTGCAGGTGGAACTGCTCAACGAAACCCGTTCGCTCCACCGCTTCAGCTACAAGTTCGAATGGTTCGACGTGAACGGAATGCAGGTTGAGAACATTCTTTCCGCCTCGTCCACCGACCAGATTGAAGGCCGGGAGAGCAAGATGATCACCAGCATCGCCCCGAATCCGGGCTGCAAGGATTTCCGCCTGAAACTTATTTCCGCCGACTAAACTTCAACCAACCGAAATATGAAAACCAAAATCATTGTTCCCCTTGTCACCGCCGCCGCTGCCGCGCTATTCACCGGCTGCGCGACCGATGCGCATTATGTCCAGACGGGCGACCGCGAGCAGATCGTCAGCCTGGGGCAGATCAACATCCAGGATTACGCCAACGCCGCCAACGCCGCTGTGAAAGATTTGCTGGCGTCCGGCGCGCTTGACCGCGTGGCCAACCCGCCGGCGCTGGTGGAAGTTTCCAAGGTCATCAACAACACCAGCCAGTTGGTGGACCAGGATCTGCTCACGCAAAAAATCGGCATCGCGCTGACCCAGAGCGGCAAGGCGCAGATCAAGCTCGTGGATAAATTGGGCAAGGGCTATCAGCAGGAGAACGAGTTCTTGAGCGACCAGAAGGCCACGCGCCTGCCGGACTTCACACTGTCCGGCAAAATCATCGAGACGGTGGATCGCGCCGGCAACACGCGCCGCACGACCTACAGTTTCCAGATGGCGCTGAACGACCCGAAGGCCGGCGTGCAGGTCTGGATGAGCGAGAAAGAAATCGGCAAGCAGGGCACGCGCTCGTCGGTCGGGTTCTGAGCCGCGCTGAAAACTTCAACGTCGGTGGACATGTTCCGCCGGCGTTTTTTATTTCCCGACTACAGCGGCTGTGATGGTTTCCGTCCCGGTGGCCGGTGGGGCTCGAACCTTGTCCGAGGTGGCAAAAAAGCCCGTGGTTCCTGCGTGAAGCCGTGGTCTCTCCCGCTGGTCCGCCAGTAAAACTGACGGAGTGGTGCGCGCGAGAGGACTTGAACCTCCACGCCTTGCGGCACCAGATCCTAAGTCTGGCGTGTCTGCCATTCCACCACGCGCGCGTTTTAGATTTTCAGGAGCCAGCTACTTTGATTTTGGAACAATTTGACTTTGTGCCGGTATTGCCTTGTAAAACCCATTGAGACTACAAGCAAGGCTGGCGACGAAACAGAAAGCACAAGTCAGCCAATTCCAAGGCGTAGAACCTATCAAAAGGCCCGGGACAACCGCAAGCAACCAATTTGCGGCCAGTGGTCTAAAAATCGCCGGCGGTAGTCTGCTGCCGGCCCGGCGGCTTTTCAGAACTGCCCTTCCTTCTCCTTGAACAGCACGTTGAACGTCGTCAGCGAACCGTAGCTCTTGGTGATGTATTGCTGCATTTCCACCTTTTCGCCGTCCGTGAGTTTTTCATGCGCGTTGATTTTCTGTTCCAGCACGCGGAGATTGTTCCGCACCATCACGATTTTGTGGAAGAACACTTCCAGCGGCACTTCCTTCGCCTGCAAAGTCGTGTCTGCCGGGTGCAAAACCAAACGCCCGCCATGCCAGCGCAGGCCGAGTTGCTCCACGACGGCATCCGGCTTCGCCAAACCCAGTTTGGCCACAGCCTCCTCGACGGTCTCGGCGATGAATTGTTTCAGCGGCACCGTCAAGCCGCTCACCGCCGCCTGCACGTCGAGCGGTTCCAGGCCGGCGGCTTCGGGCGACACGCTGCGCTTGCTGCCGTCGTCAAAGGCGATGTCCGCCGCCGCTTCGGCGATGGCCTTGACCGTGCCGGAACCGTATTGCGGATGCCGCACGCGCTGGCCGAGATGGAGGGATTCGATTTTCATGCTTTGAGTTTAACCACGGATGGACGCGGATGAATACGGATTTTTTCGAGCAAAATCAACGCGACAAGATTGGGGAAAGGCGGTAGGCTCGAGTTCATCCATGAAAGCCTCCACCTTGCGTTTCCTTGCCCCGGCTGCCTTGATGTTGAGCCTGTGTCTGCCGTGGGCGGTGCGCGGACAGTCGGCCGACAACATTCCCGTCATCCAATTTCAGGATGTGCCTATCACGACGGCGATCGCAAACCTCGCCCGCATGGCCAACATCAATTATCTCGTGGATCCCAAACTGTTCACGGCGCCCGAGGGCACGCCGCGACCGGAACCCACTTTGACCCTGCGCTGGGAAAATCAGACTGCATCCATCGCCTTTGCGCGCGTGCTGGTAGAAAATCATTTGTGCGCGTCCAAGGACACGTTCACCACTGTGATGTTCATCACCAGACCGCCGGTCGTCGTGCACCCGGTGGATGCGACGTTGCTCGGCCGCGATACGAATGGGGTGATTCCCAGCATCAAATTTTCGGACGTGCCGCTGGGTGAGGCGCTCAAGAGCATGATCAACAACGCGCACCTGTCCGTCCAACTCGACCCGCATGTGACCGGGGAAGCGCCGCCGGAACCGCCGGATTTCAAGATGGAGATGCCGCCGACGGTGTCCGTCAGCTGGCATGATCTGACGGCAAAGCAGGCCCTCGTGGAGCTCTGTAATGACTACGGTCTGACCATCGTGAAAGGCGCCGCGCCGGACACGCTGGAAATCAAACCGAGGAAATGACGCTTCGGTTTTGAAAGCATCGCCTTGGAGGATGCGCAGCGAACCCGAGGCTTTTGGAAATTGCGGCAAATGAAGATTTAGCGCCGTCGGCGCGGAATCTTTGTAGCAATATCCTCGTCAAAAAATTCCAGCTCCATTCGGAGCGGCATCGGCATATGCCGCCCCGGACGGGGCTTTAACCTTTGGCGGCGCGGGGCTACAACGATGCCGCGCCGAGGGCGCTGAAAAAAAACGGGCGCGACAAGGTTCGGAAAAGACAGTAGCCTCAATATACAATCAAATCTTGGGGGAAGCTTTATTATGGCTCTAAAAATTAAACAACTCGTTACGAGGGCAAAAAAATACGTCGAAATTGAGGCGCACACAAAAGTAAGACGGGTTTCTTTTGCTGAACGTTTTCACCTTCTTGGCCGTGAAGATGTAGTTCTTTCTGTCACTACGACTGACAAAAAAGATCCTGAATGGTGGGTTGTTGGTGGATCTACTCCAATGAATCTTTATGCAAAGTCCCATTTTCGTTCTGCTGACGAGGCGTTTTCTATGCATACAGGACTTATGCTTCGAATGTCAGCAAAAGATTTTGAGCAATCTGAGATTGCTCCAGAGGATATTGGGTATGACGCATTCATTTCACATGCTTCTGAAGACAAGCAAAAATTGGTTCGACCCCTAGCCACTGCGCTCGAAAAGATGGGGTTCCGTGTTTGGTATGATGAATTTGAGCTTCGGGTTGGAGACAGCTTGCGACAATCTATTGATCGAGGACTTGTAAACTCGCGATATGGTATTGTTGTTCTTTCGCATGCTTTCTTCGCAAAGAACTGGCCGCAGTATGAACTCAATGGTTTGACAGCGCGCGAGATGGATGGTCATAAAGTAATTTTACCAATTTGGCACAAGGTCACAAAAAAAGATGTTTTGAAGTCTAGTCCAACGCTTGCCGATAAAGTTGCCGTTAATACGAAATGTAAAAAAGTTAGAGATGTCGCTATTGAGCTTGCAAAAGTCTTAGCTGAATAAATAACTTCAACATACTTTTCATGTCCGCCAAATATTCCAACTCATTTGAATTCGAGCAGCCATTGTGGACGGCTGGTGTCCATCGCGTTGCGGGCGTGGACGAGGCGGGCAGGGGACCGCTCGCCGGACCGGTGGTTGCCGCCGCCGCCATTCTTCCGCCGGCGTGGCTCGAATCTGGTTTACCGAAGGAACTTTCCGGATTGAACGATTCCAAACAGCTTACGGAGTCGCAGCGGGAAAAGTATTTCGAGTACATCACCCGCTGCGGCCACATCGAATTCGGCATCGCCGGGGTGAGCGCGGCGGTGATTGACGAGATCAATATCCTCCAAGCCACGCATCGCGCCATGAACGACGCGCTGG
>CAYUGC010000149.1:0-8862 GCA_964444085.1 uncultured Bifidobacteriaceae bacterium
CGGTGGAATTTTTCGGAAAACAGTTTGAAGCGTCGCTCGCCGCCGCCGAACTCGCCCGTGCTTCCGGCTGCGCGCTCGTTGGCGTGACCATCGTTCGCCGGCCCGACGGTTACGCGGTGAAGGTGCTGCCGGAATTTGTTTATGACCGCAAGGCATTGGGCAATCGCGACGCGCGGCGCGAGTTGACGCAGCAAATCCTGCGTGCATTCGAGCCGGAAATTCGCAAGGATATTGGGCAATGGTATCAATTCACCCCCATCTGGCCGCGGAACGGCTGACTTTGGTTGGGAAATGTCCAACATCCAACATCCAACATCAAACAACCAATGGTTTGCCATTCGCGCGTTCACTGGATGTTGGATGTTGGATGTTGGGTGTTGGATGTTTTTGCCTTTTCACTTTATTCGTGTTCACGGCTACCGTTTCCCGCGCCGCCGATTACGACGCGCAGTTCAATAAATGGTTCGAGGTGCAGACCAATCTGCAAAGCTGGGCCGGTGATTTCACACAGACGCGGACGCTCACCGTCTTGAACCAGCCGCTCGTCTCGCACGGCAAAGTCTGGGTGAAGCCCGGCGAATTCCGCTGGGAACTCGGTCAGCCGGCGCAGACCATCGTGCTGCGCAACCCCAATCAACTGCTCATCATTTATCCCCGGCTTAAGCGCGCGGAAAAATATCCGCTCGACGCCGTGCCGACCGGCCCGATGCGCGACGCGCTGGCGCTGCTCGACGCCAGTCTGCCGCGCGACCGCGCGCAAATGGAAAAGAATTTCACCCTGCTTTCCGCCGTGGCCACGAACGCCACCCTGCAGATGACGCTCCAGCCGCGCAGCGAGGCGGCGCGCAAATTCATCGGGCAGGTCGTGATCGCCTTTCGCACGAATGATTTCACCATCGCCGCCACCGAAATGAAATTTGCCGACGGCTCCAAGCTGCACAACGATTTCACCAACATGGTTTTGAACGCGCCCGTGGATGAGAAATTATTCACGGCGGAATTACCCGCGGATTTCACGGTGTCCGAGCCTTTGAAAAAATGAGCGCCTCTCCGGAAATTCTGCAGCTCGCCCTGCGCTCGCTGCCGCATGGCCCGGAGTTCCGCTTCGTGGATCGCATGGTCAGCCTCACGCCGGGCAAGACGGGCGTGGGCGAATACCGGCTGCGCGGTGACGAATATTTTTTGCGCGGCCATCTGCCGGGCGAACCCATCATGCCCGGTGTGCTGATGGCCGAGGCCGCCGCGCAGGTGGCTGGCATGGTGGCGCAGGAAGACCCGGCGAATCCCCGCTGGCCGCGCCTCAAGCTGACGGCGTTGCGCGCGGTGAAAATCTTCGGCGCGGTGCGTCCCGGCGACACGCTGCGCATCGAGGCCGTCGTCACCGCCGTGCTGGGCGACATGATCCAGGCGCAGGTTTCTGCGTCCGTGGCAGGCGCAAAAGTTTTGGTCACGGAAGTCACCTTGAGCGGCGTTGAACCGGCGAAAAGCGCATGACGGCTTCGGCGGAAAATCCCGTGCGGCGCTTTTGTTTCGAGCGCGACAGTTTTGCGTTTCCTCACGAACTGGTCTGGAAATATCACTTCGACCCGGTCACCGGCGCGATGACCACCTACAAGGCCGAGCCGCCGCCGACTTATTATCACCGCTGCTTTGTGCTGGTGCGCGCGACGCGGCTTTTTTTTGATTACGCGAAATTCGCGCCGGAATTGCCGGTGGTGGATTTGGAAGCTTACCGTGCGCTCGTCCGCAAAATCATCGCCGGCAATCCGCGCGGAAAATGTGCGGATGAAAACCGCGTCGTGATTCCGGGTTTTGAAGGACTGCGATCGTTCAGCCAGGCGCACGAACAGTTGCTCAAAGCCGAGTGCGGTGAGGCGTGGGAATCGTATTTTTTGCGCAGCCACTGGCGGATGATTTTCCGCGTCTCTGGCCGGTTTCAGGAGAAGATGGCGGAGAAATTAAAACGCTCGCTGCAAGATCGCGGGCTGGCGCTGGTGCATCTGTTCCGGTTTCCGCGCATCACCATCAACCACGGCATCACGCTTTACGGCTTCACCGAGTCGGCGGAGAAAATTGAGTTCACGGCCTACGATCCGAACATTCCCGAACACCCCGTCACGCTGGTTTACGAAAAATCGCGCCGCGTGTTCACCTTTGCGCCGAACATCTACTGGGGCGGCGGCGTGTTGAGCGTGATGGAGATTTACTGCGACTGGCCTTATTGATTCACCGCCTTCGATTTACGGGGCGGGTTTCGTGACGGCATTCTGGGATTATTCTTTGCCAAGCCGGATGGTTCGCCCTTGGCATCTTGGTGTGAAATTTCTTCCGACTTTCCTGGTTCGGTTTTGCGCTTTCTGCGCTTTTTTGCGGCCAAGTATTTGCTTTCCCACCACCGGTGGATGAGCGCCTGAGCGGCAGATACCTTGTCATCTCTGCTCGCCCTTGGCGTCTTGGCGTGAAATTCCATACCAGCTAGTTTCTGCTCCCTGGCTTCCGCTTGGATAAAATAGAGCGGGGATTTGGCAATAGAGGGTGAGCGGACGTGCTGAAAAGTTTTAGAGAATTAGTAATATATGAGTGAAGATTTGATTATCGGCATTGCCGGCTCCGGCGGCGACGGCGTGGTTTCAGCGGGCGAATCGTTGATCACGGCGGCCGCGCTGGAAGGTTATCACTGCGTCATGACCAAGAGCTTCGGCTCGCAGATCCGCGGCGGCGAAGCCTCCTGCCGTTTGCGTCTCGCGACCCGGCCGGTGCTCAATCCCAACGGCCCGCTCGATGTCGCCGTGGCGCTCAACTGGGACGACTTCCGCAAGTTCGGCGCGGAACTGGCCGTCGAGGCCGCGACCATCGTGATTTACGAGAGCAGCACCGGCGTCGCGCCGGACAAGCTGCCGTTGCAGGGCGTGAAACCGACGGTCGTTTTCAGCGTGCCGATTACTGAGATGGCTGCACAGCATGCCGGCACTGACAAGGCGAAAAATATTGTCATCGCCGGCCTGCTCGCGGGGTGGTTCGGTATCGGCCGCGAAAGCATGTTGGCGGGCATCCGCAAAAAATTTGCGAAGAAGGGCGCCACCGTGGTGGAAGGCAATGTTCGCGCATTTCAAGCCGGTCTTGATTTTGCCGCCGCCAATCCGCTGCCGGAAGATCGCCGGCTGTCGGCCCCGCAATCCGGTGGCGAGACCAAGCTCCTGACCGATGGCAACGACATGTGCGCGGCGGCTGCCATTTTTGCCGGCTGCACTTTTTTCGGCGGCTATCCGATCACGCCTTCGACGGAGATCATGCAGTTTCTCGAACGCGAAATCTGGAAGTATGGCGGGACCGTTTTGCAGGCGGAGGATGAAATTGCTGGCATTGGCGCCGTTGTGGGTGCGTCGTTTGCCGGCCAAAAGGCGATGACGGCCACCTCCGGCCCCGGCATGTCGCTGAAGACCGAGATGCTCGGCCTCGCAAGCCTGGCGGAACTGCCGCTGGTCTGCGTCAACGTCCAGCGCGGCGGCCCGTCCACGGGCATGCCGACTAAGGCGGAACAATCGGATTTGTATCAAGCCGCTTTTTCCGCGCACGGTGATTGTCTCCGGCCCGTGCTCGCGCCCACGAGCGTTGGCGATATTTTTGGCGTCACGGTGGAAGCCTTCAATCTGGCCGAATATTATCAGACGCCGGTGATTGTGCTTTCTGACCAGGAAATTGCGCAACGCAAGGAGACCGTTGATCCGATTGACACCTCGAAGTTCGAGATCATCAACCGCCGCCAACCCAGCGGGGCGGAGCTGACGAATTACGCGCGCTTCAAGCTGACCGAATCCGGCATCAGCCCGATCAGCCATCCTGGCATGGTCGGCGGCAACTATCTCGCGGCCGGCATCGAGCACAGTGAATCGGGCCGTCCCACTGCCAGCGGCGAAATGCACGCGCGCATGAACGAAAAGCGGTTCAATAAATTTAATCCGCTGAAGAGCCGCCGCGATTTGTTCGCCGTGGAAGGCGACCCGGAAGCGCCCATCGCGATGGTGAGCTGGGGCAGCGTGGCCGGCGTGGCGCGCGAGGCGTTGCGGCTGGCGCAGGCGGAGGGCTTGCAGGTGAAACTGCTCGTGCCCCAACTGCTTTATCCGGTGGCCGAAACGGTCTATCAGGACTTCTTCGCGTCCGTCCAGCGCGGCTTGTTCATCGAGCAATCCCATCAGGCGCAGCTCTACCGCATCGTGCGGATGCATGTGGATCTGCCGGCCCAGGTCAAGCCGTTCGCCAAGAGCGGCTCCAATCCCATCCTGCCGACCGAAGTGCTGGAAAAGCTCCGCGAAATGGTCGTCGCCATCCAAAGCGGCCAGCCCCAACCCGAAGCCATCGAAGACTGAACCGGTAAAAACTTTTTCAAGAAAGATTATCCATCATGACTACTCTCGAAGCTCCTGCGAAACCCGTTTCGCCGGCCAAATTTGTTCCCGGCGATTTCAAGAGCGACCTCAAGCCCATCTGGTGCCCCGGCTGCGGCGACTTCGGCGTCGTCACCGCCATCACGCGCGCGCTGGCGAACATCGCCCGGCCGCCGCATGAAATCGCGTTCGTCTCCGGCATCGGCTGTTCCAGCCGCATTCCCGGTTACACGACGGCCTACGGCTTCAACACTGTGCACGGCCGTTCCTTGCCCATCGCCCAAGGCATCAAGCTCGCCAATCCGGAACTCCTCGTGCTCGTCGCCAGCGGCGACGGCGACGGTTTTTCCATCGGCGGCGGCCACGTCGCGCATGCCGTGCGGCGCAACATTGACATCACCTACATCGTGATGGACAACCAGATCTACGGCCTCACCAAAGGCCAGCTCTCGCCCACTTCCTCGCGCGGGCGCAAGACCGTCACGTCCAGTTTCGGCAGCCTCGAAGACCCGGTGAACCCGCTGCTCTACGTCATGGGCTACGGCGCGTCATTTGTGGCCCAAGGCACGCCAGCCGACATGACCGGCCTCGCCAAGATCATCGAGGAAGGCATCCGCTTTCCCGGCTTTGCCTTCATCAACGTCCAGTCGCCCTGCGTGACTTACGGCCTGGAGGATCAGCAGCTCAAGGCGCACAAGACCAACATGCAGAGTTTGGAAGCGATGGGGCACGATGCTTCCGACCGGGCGAAAGCCACCGAACTGGCGCGCGAATACGGCACCAAACTTTACACCGGCGTCCTCTATCGCAATCCCAATCCGCCCACGACTTACGGTCAGGGCGTGGCCGAACGTCAGGAAGCCCTCAAGAAACTGGCTGTTCCCCGCCACGAGATTCTAAACCGGTTCAAACCGACGCATTGAGCTGTAGTCATGCAGTAAAAGATCAAGTCGGATCAACGCGAAGTTTTTCTGCCGGAAAGGAAAAATCGATTGGGCGCGGAACAATCCGCGCCCAATCCAAATGAGATAGAGCATTGACAGAAATGATGCAGCGAGGCGGAGCGAGGATTTTTGGTTATTGGCGAGGCTTTGGCGAAGGCGCAGGTTTGAAAACCCTGCAACTGAGCCGAAACGAAGCCCAAAACCAAAAAGACCGCTGCTTTCAAATCTGATTCCGCCGCGCTGCAGGATTTATGGAAATGCTCTAGTCGGCGAATTATTGCCCTGCCAGCCGCTGGGCGGTTTTGACGAGCGTGAGGAATTCCGAGCGGTAGCCTTCGGCATCCGTGCCCTTGGCGGCTTGCGCCAGCTCAAGCACGCCGCCGTAAGTTGAACTGCCCGCGAATTCCGAACCGCGCAGCAGCATCCCGAATTCCGCCACCGCCGTCGCGAACTTGAAATCCGTCGAGGCGCGTTCGAAACTCTTGCCGCTGTCGGTCACCGGAAACTCCAGCCGCCGGCTCCGGTCGCCATCCGGCTGTTTGTAGCGCAGCTTGAGCGTGAGCAATTCCCTGCTGGAATCCGCGACGTAGCGCTCCGGTTTTTCTTCGGCGGTTTTCTGATACTTCAAGTCGTCCACTTCGCCGGCGCGAATTTCACCGCCGGCCGGCACGATCTCATAAAGCGCGGTGACGGTGTGGCCCGCGCCGATTTCGCCGGCGTCCTTTTTGTCGTTGTTAAAATCTTCCTTCCGCAGCATCCGCTTCTCGTAGCCGATGAGCCGATACGCGCCGACCTGTGCCGGATTGAATTCCACCTGGATCTTCACGTCCTTCGCGAGGGTCACCAGCGTGCCGCTCATCTGGTCGATCAAAACCTTCTGCGCCTCTTCCAGCGAGTCCAGGTAGGCGTAATTGCCGTTGCCCTTGTCGGCGAGTTTCTGCATCAGCGCGTCCTTGTAATTGTCCGTGCCGACGCCGAGCGTGGTCAGCGCCACGCCGCCTTTGGCCTTATCCTGAATCATTTTTACCAATTGGCCCTGGTCGGTGATGCCGACGTTGAAATCGCCATCGGTGCAGAGCAGCACGCGGTTGACGCCGCCTTTGATGAAATTTTCCTGCGCGATGCGATAGGCCGTTTGAATCCCGTCGCTGCCATCGGTTGAACCGCTCGCCTGCAGCTCGTCAATCGCCTCCAGGATTTTTTCCTTTTGCGTGCAGGCCGTTGACGGGAGTTTGATTCCGACCTCGCTCGCATAAACCACCACCGCCACGCGGTCGTTCTCCGTCATTTTTTTCACGAGCTGGTGCAGCGCCTGTTTGATGAGCGGCAGCCGTTCCGCCGGCTGCATCGAGCCGGACACGTCAATCAGGAAGACGAAATTGCTCGGCGGCCGCTTGTCCGGCGCGATCTCGCGGCCCTTCAAACCGATGCGGACGAGGCGATGGTCGGCATTCCACGGGCAGCCGGCGATCTCGATGTTGGCCGCGAACGGGTCGTTGCCGTGCGGCGGCGGATAGTTGTAGTGGAAATAATTGATCATCTCCTCGAGCCGCACGGCAGCGGGCGGCGGCAATTGCCCGGAATTCAGAAAACGCCGGACGTTTGCATACGACGCGGTGTCCACGTCAATCGAGAACGTCGAGAGCGGATGATTCTGTGCGGTGAGAAAGGCGTTTTCAACCAGGCGCGGGTAGGTGGCGGTGCCGGCCGGCCAGGCGTTCACGGAACGGTAAAAACCATCCTGAACCGGTGTGTCACCCAGCGTGAGTTGTGAACGTTCACCCTCGATGGCTGCGAATTGATCTGCCGGAACACCCGCCTGTGAACTGCCAGGTAATCTCCGGTTTTCGCCAAGAGAATTGCGTAACCCACTATTGCTGGCGAAAGCATTCACAACCCCGACAACCGCGCCATTCTTCTCCTGATAGTTACCACCAGTTGAGGAGGCAGCGCCCGGCTGAAAATCAACACTATTGACGACCGTGACAACTTCTGTGGCCTGCGGTTGCGTTTGGCTGCCACTGCTGTCAGGCAGTCTTCCTTGGGAAGTGCCAACGGCATAATTCAAGGCCAAGCTGCCCGGAGGAACTGGCGGTGCCGTCGCTTCATTCTTTTCGAGCTGTTTGTTCAGCAGACTATCAGTCGCCGGCGGGGCTGATTTTACGGCGTCAAAACTTAATGCGAGTTCGCCCGCCGTGATGATGGTGCTATTGGCCGGCCCGGCAGCCGCCTGTGTCGGCGGTTGCGTGGCTGGTTTCGCCGGGGACATGACCCTTGGCGTCGTCGCCACCATGGCGTTGCCGGCCGTCGTGACCAACGGCGGTTTCTTTTCAGCGGCGGGCGCGGGCGTTTTCATCTGGGCACTCGACGGCAAGTTCATGGCCAGAGGCTGCGCCTTCGGTTTTGATTTCTCCAACGCCGGCCAAAGCACCAACGCCATGACCGCGACCATGGCGACCACCGCCAGCGCCTCAATCATCCGAAACTGCGGAAGCCACAGTCGCGCCCAGAACCCCGGCTGCTTCGCCGCGCGGATTTGTTGCTGCAACGCCCGCGTCTGCTCCGCCGTGAGCGCCGGGCACTCCTCGCCCGCCAGTTCCTTTTCCAGTTGCCGCGCCGTCTGCCGGACTTCCTCCACCCAGCGCCGCGCCTCGGCGTTCGCGGCGAGGATTTTCTCCACTTCACCGCGTTCCGCCGCGTCGAGTTCGTTCAGTGCGTAAGCCGTCAGCCTGGCCTCGTCAAAATTTTCGGGATTCGTCTTCATAATAGTGAAAAATTAAAGGGTTCCTTCCGTCTTCGTCATTTGCTGCCGCAGCGTTTTCAGCGCGGTGTGGATGAGAAAGCCGACGTTCGTCACGGATAGATTCGTGACGCCGGCGATTTCCTTGTAGCTCAAGCCGTTTTGGAATTTCAGCCGCACGACCTCCTGCTGGTTCGGCGGCAGATGTTTCAGGAATTGTTGCGCGCGGCCCGCGCTGTCGTTCTGCTCCGCCTGCGCGGCCGGCGAATGTTCGCGGCTCGCGTGGCTGGCCAGTTCCAGGTCATCCAATGGTTTCATGCGTTGTTCCTTTCGTTGGATGTCGAGCGCGCGGTTGCGGCAGACGGTGAACAGCCACTGGGCCAGGTGCCCGTCGAGCTGGGCCGGTTCCTCGGCGCACAGCCGGAGAAAAGTGTCCTGCACCACGTCGCGGGCGCGGTCGAGGTCGCCCGTGATTTGCGTGGCGTAGCGCATCAGCGGGCCTTCATGCTCGCGCAACGCCGCCTTGATCCAGTCCGACTTGGCTTCGGTCATATGCTTGTCCAAACGTTTGTCTGCCCTGCGTCCATCCAGAGAGATGACGGATGAGCGGATGATTTATTAGACGGGAAATGAAAAAGAATGCCAGCCGTTAAAAATCGTCTGCCTGCCGGATGATTATTGCTTGGGCGCTTATCTGGACCTCGGGCGCAATCAGGCCTAGGGCGTGTTAACACTAATTGACTTTTGTGGGGAAAGTGAGCAAGCTGTGGCTAATGGAGATAACCGAGAGTCA
>CAYUGC010000150.1:0-8842 GCA_964444085.1 uncultured Bifidobacteriaceae bacterium
CATTGAGGCGCTGTATGACGACTACAATTTCACCGGCGCGTTCGCCGTGGCGTCGCTGCTGGCGTTTCTCGCGCTCATCACGCTCGGCATAAAAACGTGGGTGGAACATCAGCAGGCCAAACAGGAAATTTCAAAATGAGTGTCGAAGTCAAAAACGTCATCAAGAAATTCGGGAGCTTCACCGCGCTCGACAACGTGAGCCTCAAGGTCGAGTCCGGCGAACTCGTCGCCCTGCTCGGCCCGTCCGGCTCCGGCAAGACCACGCTGCTGCGCACCATCGCCGGCCTGGAATTTCCCGACAACACCGGCGAGGCGCAGGTTTTGTTCTATGGCGAGGACGTGACGCACATTCCCGCGAGCCAGCGCAAGGCTGGTTTCGCCTTCCAGCATTACGCGCTGTTCCGGCACATGAGCGTGTTCGAAAACATTGCGTTCGGCCTGCGCGTGCGGCCCAAGGAAACGCGTCCGCCGGAAAAGGAAATCCGCGCCCGCGTGGAAAAACTGCTGCACCTCATCCAGCTTGAACCGCTCGGCCACCGTTTTCCGTCGCAGCTTTCCGGCGGCCAGCGCCAGCGCGTCGCGCTCGCCCGCGCCCTCGCCGTGGAACCGAAAGTTCTCCTGCTCGACGAACCGTTCGGCGCACTCGACGCCAAGGTGCGCAAGGAACTGCGCCGCTGGCTGCGGCATCTGCACGACGAAATCCACATCACGACGCTGTTCGTGACGCACGACCAGGAGGAGGCGCTGGAGGTTTCCGACCGCGTGGCGATCTTGCGCGACGGCAAGATTGAGCAGATCGGCACGCCGGAGGAGATTTACGATCACCCCGCGTCGCCATTCGTCTATGATTTTCTCGGCAACGTGAACCTGTTCAGCGGCCGTGTGAAGGACGGCGCGGTGGTCATCGGCGACACGGAAATCGCCACGCCGACCGCCGCCGGCGAACAGGATTCCGAGGCGGTCGCATTTGTGCGCCCGCACGACATCCGCCTCACACGCGAGGCGGGCGGGGGGAAGACTTTTCTGGCGCGCGTTTTGCGCTGCAACGCCGCCGGGCCGGTGGCAAATCTCGAATTGGAACGACTCGACGGCAGCGGCCAGTTCAACGCACAGTTGAGCAAGGAGGAATTCCAGCAGTTGCAGCCGAAGGCCGGCGAGGAAATTTTCGTGGAGCTGAAGAACGTGAAGTTTTTCTCCGACGATTACTCAATTTAATCCGCATTTGAAGTTTGATTGATTCTGGCCACGGCTGGCCTATTGTTTCGCGGCATGGCCGACAAACATTACCGCAGCCTGATCAAAGGCGTCTCGTGGCGCATCACCGGGAGCATTGATACGCTGATCATCTCCTTCTTCGTCACGCGCAAATTATCGTGGGCCCTGAGCATCATGAGCGTCGAATTTTTCACCAAGGTGGCGCTGTATTATTTTCACGAGCGCGTCTGGGAAAAACTTTCGTTTGGCCGCGTGAAAGAAGCGAAGCAGGACAAGCCGAACTTCGAAATTTGAAGAATGGGGTGGCCAACGGGACTCGAACCCGCAACAGCAAGCTCCACAAGCTTGGACTCTACCATTGAGCTATGGCCACCAACCGAGGGTCGAGAGCATAGTTTTTTTTGGCGTCACCGTCAAGTTTTGCCGTCCGGCATGTCGTCCGGCAAATGGGCTTGGTTCATCGGCTGGCCGCCAAACCCCGCTTACAACTTTCCGGCGACGAACTGCGCCAGCTTCTGCGCGTCGGCGTTGAACAGGCGGATGCCTTCGGCCGTCTTCTCCGTGGCCATCGCATTTTCGTTGAAGAGCCAGCGGAACTTCTTTTCGTCCAGCGGCAGTTTTTCGATTTTGCTCTGACGCGCGAGTTCGGGGCTTAATTTACGCGGCAGGGGCGCTTCGAATTTTTGCAATTCCGCGAGCAGGTTCGGGCTGATGGTCAGCAGATCGCAGCCGGCCAGCTCCTGAATTTCGCCGACGTTGCGGAAGCTCGCGCCCATCACCTCGGTCGCGTGGCCGAATTTTTTGTAGTAGCTGTAAATCTCCTGCACCGAAACCACGCCGGGATCCTCGGCGGGGGCAAAATCTTTTTTCTCCTTGGCCTTATACCAGTCCATGATGCGGCCGACGAACGGCGAAATCAGCTTCACCTTCGCCTCCGCGCACGCCACGGCCTGCGGCAGCGAAAAGAGCAGCGTCAGATTGCAGCTGATGCCTTCGCGCTGCAACACCTCGGCGGCGCGGATGCCTTCCCACGTCGAGGCGATCTTGATGAGGATGCGTTCGCGCGCGATGCCGTTTTTTTCGTAGAGCGAAATGAAATGGCGGCCCTTGGCGATCAGCGCCTCGGCGTCGAAGGACAGATTCGCGTCCACCTCGGTCGAGACGCGGCCGGGAACGATCTTCAAAATCTCCAAGCCGAACAAAATCGTCAGGTCGTCCATCACGCGCGCGAGCAATTCGCCGCCGGCCTTGGCTTGGTTGTCCGCGACGGCCTTGTCCACGATGAACCGGTATTCGGGCATCTGCGCGGCCTTGAAGATGAGCGACGGATTGGTGGTGGCGTCGCGCGGCGCGAATTGTTTGAGCGAGGCGAAGTCGCCGGTGTCAGCGACGACCGTGGTGAACTGCTTGAGCTGATCGAGTTGATTCATGCCGCCAAAAATACGCCGCGGCGGGCGATTGGCAATTTTTTTGGGCGTGAATCCCGTTGAAATTATTCATCCCCAGCGTGAAGCCGGTTCATGCCGGACAGCGCCCGGACATCAACCGTCGACAATCGCGTGGTCGGCAGGGAGATTTTCGCCCGACCAAAGCCGCTGCGAAGTCCACGGCGCGGCAGGCCGGCTCCAAAATTCATCCGCCGGCGGCAGGCCGAGCGGCAGCAGCGCGGCGGCGCACAGATAAAGGCTGCCGGTGGAAATATAGGCTTCGCCCAGCGCCGGCTGGTGGCCGCAAAAACCGATTTGCAGCCAGCCCTGCGCATCGAAGGTGCCAGGAGCTTCGGTCATTTTGCGGATGACCGCCGTAAGGCCGCTGCGGACCTGCGCGGGCTTCACCGGTTCGGGCAGCTCACGCAGCCAGGCAATCTGCGCCAGGGAATGAAACGCGCCAAAACGATAGGTGGTCGAGCGGCCCACCGACGGAAAAGTGCCGTCGGGCGCAATCAGTCGTTCCTGGATGGCCGCGTAACGGCGCGCGCGCTGCAACGCCTTCGCGTGGACCGGCGCGTATTTTTTTTCGTCCCGTTGCCGCAGCACCGCGAGCACGTCCAGCAGCAGCGGGTGGATGACAAAGCTGTTGTAATAATCAAAATGAAATTCCTCGCCGTCGCCGTAAACGCCGTCGCCCTGATACCAGCCCAGCATCCGCTGCACGCAGCTTTCCAGCCGTGTCGCGACGGTGGTTTCGCCCATGACGTGCAGGGCGGCCTCGACCAGCGCGGCAAACATCACCCAGTTGTTGCGGGCGGGCGTGGCGATGGCGCGCGAGGATTTAAGAGCCTCGACGATCTGCCGGCGGACGCGCGGATCCAGATTTTGCCAGAGCGCCGCCGGCGCGCGGAGGATGCCCTGCGCCAGAAACGCCGTGTCCACGAGCGGCTGGCCGCCAGTAGTGAAGTTCATGAAATCCGGCGAACGCGGATCCGTCGCCGCCGCCAGACACAACTGCGCCTGCCCGATGAATTTTTCCTGCAACCGGGCCTCGGCTCCGGCCAGTTCCCGCGCGGCGAGCCACGGCGCAAGGCCGGCGAGCAGGCGGCCGAAGGCTTCGAGGTGGGTGTATTGGGCGCGGTCGGAACCGGCGGCCTCGACCGGCATCACTTTTTTCAGCTCGCGGCGGGAAAGATTTTCCAAAACCGGCGCGGCGATTTTTTCCATGACCGCAAGCCAGTAGCTGCGGTCGTCCGGCGCGGGCGCGGGCACGGCCAGATTTTCCGCCGCCGGCATGCCGCCGGCAAAGCCGACAACGCCGAGCGCGGCGACGGACTTGAAAAATTTGCGGCGGCTGGCGCGGCGACCAACCGCCGGCAATTTCATTGGCACATCGCTCATGAGAACGGCGGCGGTTCAGCGCGCGGAGAAAAATTGCGTGTGGCCCTGACCGTCGGGCGCGCTGGCGCGGATGGCCTCGGCCAATTCCACGAACGGCACCTGCGCGTCGAGCCAGCGCGGGTTTTTGGCGATGGCATCCATCGTCGTCTGGGTGTTGTTGCAGAACAGAAAAAGCCCGCCGCCCAAAACCACAAACGCCTCGATGTGCGTGCCCACACCATGCCGGGAAAATTCAAAATCGCCCACGCCGTATTTTTGGTTGTGCAGTTCCCGGCGCAGCGGGCCGAGGTCGGCGGCAAAATTTTGCAGGAACTCGTCATTGCGCGGCCCGGTGTAAAAAAACACGCGCGCCTTGTTCTCCGCCAGCGAGGCCACAACCCATTCGTCGAACACCGTGCCGCCATAGCGGGTGTTCATCTGCTGCGCGCAGGTTTTGATCTTTGCGAAAAGTTCTTCGAGCGTCATGCGGTTGAGCAGAGCAAATCCCGCGCCGCCGCTCAAGGCAATTTGCGCGACGGCGGTTTCACCGCCGTGATGGTCAGCGTCGCGCCTCGGCCCAACAGCGCGAGCAGCAGCGTGGCCGGCAGGCTGATTGCGCCCAGCACGGGTGCCAGCAACACGGTCGCGACACCGGAACCGCAGGCTTTTTTCCCGCCGATGACTTTTGCGTTCTGGCCGCGCAGCCAGTTGTAAAGCAGGTTGGGACGCACGCCAAGCCAGTTCAACAGCGATTGCACGAAGCTGAAATTATCGTATTCCGGCGCCAGAAAACTCAACCACGCCGGCGCCAGACCGGCTGCGCCCAAAATCCGCGACAGCGAGGCGCTCGTGTGGTGCGACAGATGACGCGGGCAGTCCAGATGAAACCAACCGGCCTTCGTCAGCCGCGCCTCCGGGCTGCCAAAATTGGGCACGGCGACCAGAAACATTCCACCCGGCCGCAGGATTCGGGACACTTCCGCCAGCGTCGGGCGCGGATCGGAGACGTGTTCGAGGACGTGCCACATCACCACGACATCGAAGCTATTGTCCGGGAAATTCAATGCCTGCAACTCGCCCACGCGCACCGGCAGCTTCAGGACTTCCCGCGCGAACCGGCAGGCACCGTCGGAAAATTCCGTGCCGGTCACGTCGCAGCCATGCCGCTGGAACGCGCGCAGCAGCAGGCCGCGCCCGCAACCGATGTCCAGCACCCGGGCGTTTTTCCGCTGCAAGCGGCGCAGCACCTGCCCCGCCCGCCAGGCGTAAAGTTTTTCCTGCAACCATTCCATCACCGCCGGAAAACGCCGCCCCTGCTTGTCGCCATAATAACCGGCGGGGTAATATTTCCCGAGGTCCGCCGGCACTGGCAGCGTGACCACCTGCGCGCAACGGCGGCAGCGCGCGACCGAAAATTGTTCACCGCTGATGTAATCAAATGCGGGATACAAAACTGCACACTCGGCGGCAGGATGCGGGCATGGCGGCATCCGTCAAAGTAGGCGGCAAACGCCCCGTCAAACAAGCCGAAAACAAGCCGAAACGTCAACTCTGAAACCGAAAACTCCCGCATCCGAAGAATAAAAAGAATAAACGGCAAGCACTGAAGCCGGCCGTTGGAAAATGGAGCCAGTTGTCGGGCTTGCCCTGTCAGGCACGCATCAGAGCCAATATAACAGTGGTTTTTTCGAGGATTTCAAGAAATAATTTTTCCTACTCCGCCAGAATTTCTCTTAACTTTCCACCCTTTTTACTGACAGTTTCACTGACACTTTTTGCGGGGTAAATTTCCTCAACCAAATCCGCCCCGGCAAGTTTTGCCCCTCAAAAATTCGGGGGATTCCCCGATTTTTGAAACGGTGTAACCCGACCACTGGCTTCAACCCTGAAAACCCTTGAAAATAAAAGGTACCAGTGTAAATGAAATCATCAGTGCGAATATCGGCGGCGAACCGGAGTCCAGAGGTCACAACCTATGGCGCAGGCACGGGCTGGCGTAAAGCCCGCCAAAAAACGGCGGAACCGGCAGAGGTTCCGCCGCGCGATTTTTTCAGTCTTCATCCGGCCGCATGATGGTGATGGCCGGCTGCGGGTCCTCAACGTCCAGCGCGCCACAGGTCGCAATCAGCTTGACCAGCTTGGCGCGGTGGTCGTCGTTGCGGACATACAAGGCCACTGGCAAGCGGTCGGAGTGGCCATGACTACATCCCACCCGAAATGGTTATCAGGTTGAATTTAATAGAAAATATGGTTATTGAGATTCCGCCCAATCCCGTCGCCGGAGCCAACGCCTGATAGTGGACGGCGGCCGCGCGGGCCGGCTTAAAAGGGTCGCTGCGGCTTTTAGTTTGCCTGGGTTCCCGCGGCATTGTTTAATGGGGTCATAAATTTGTTAAAACCTGAACCCCGTCCATCATCCACATGAACCGGCCCATGATTGAGAGCCGGCCGAAAAAAATTTTGGCGGGGCTGGTCGCGGCTGGCTGCGTGGCGATTGCCGTGTTGTTTCTCGTCTGCGGCTATGAGCAGACTTGGCGCCTGTGGAATGTGCCGGTCATGATGCCCCCCTTTGCCGACGCAAGGGTGATCACGGCCGGGGCCGAATCGCACGCCCTGGGCTATGACCCGCTGGTCTGCAACCCGCAGGACCCGTGGGGGCGCCGGATGAACTACCCGCGCATCTGGCAGCTCCTGTTCCATCTCAACATCGACCAAAGGGCCACGGTTTATCTGGGGGTGCTGCTGGCGGTGCTGTTCGTTTCCGCCGTATTTATGGCCACGGGAAACATTGACCGGCGGACGGCGTGGTTGCTGGCCGGCGGTGTTTTTTCCCCGTCCGTAATGTTTGGCCTCGAGCGGGGCAACATCGACCTGCTGATGTTCTTTCTGCTGGCGCTGGCCGTGGTATTAATCCGGAAATCCAAGGGGCTGGCGGCGCTGCTCGTCGGGGGCGCTTTCCTGTTGAAGCTATACCCCGTCTTTACGGCGACGGTTTTTCTCCGGGAATCCAAACGGTTTTGCCTGTGGCTTGGGTTGGCGCTCCTGGTCATCGCACTGGCCTACGGGATGATGATGCACCAGGAACTCGCGCTGATTCGCAAGGCGACCCCCAGTTCGGTGACTTTCTCCTACGGGATCGGCGTGGCGGGGAAACGGTTTTTCTGCTACACCCCCCAAAGCGTCCGGCAGGCCGTTTCCTACACGGTGGCGGGACTGATGCTGGCCGTTGGTTTTGTGCACGCCGGCCGGCGGGCGCCGGCCAACGACGGGGAGGCGGGGCATCTGGATGCGTTCCGGGTGGGAGCCTCGGTGTATGTGGGAACCTATCTGCTCGGCATCAACTGGGATTACCGGCTGATGTTTTTGTTGTTTGCCCTTCCGCAGCTTGCGGCGTGGACCGGCAGTCCCCGGCGCGCGGTCAGACGCATGGCAATCGTCACTTTGGTTTCGGTTGTGGCGTCGCTTTGGTCCCCGCTGGCCGACAGCCTGTTTGAGCACATCCATCGCGGCAAAGACTATTACATGGTGCTGGATATCGCGGCAAAAGGCGTCGTGTTTTTTGGTTTAAACTACTTGCTGGTCAGCAGCCGTCCTTTCTGGCTCGCTGCGCCTTACCCGCGCCCCGCGGCATGATTTTCGCAGGCCGTCAATGGAAAGACAGGGTCGCCCCGCCGGCACGACCGGTCAGCTTCCATTGCCCGCTCCGCCCAGGCGTAGCGGTAGGAGTGGAGGGAAATTCCCGTGATGCCGACAGTTTTCAAGCGCTTGATAAACATCTTGGCGCGGTGGCGTTCGTGAATTCTCGCCAACGCTGGGAACAACTGGCCGGCACTCGGCAGCGTTTTTAAGATCACGGCGACTTCATCGCCAAATGAAATCAGCGACGTGGTGCCGGTCTTGGCCCGCTGGTAAGCAACAGTGTGATCATTCCAATTGATGTCTTCGGCGGTAAGCGTCGCTACGTCCGTTTGTGCGCCGCCCAAGTGCCAGAGCAACTCATAATAGGCGCGGGTCGCTGGATTTAATTCGCGCGCGATGATCTTCTGGTGTTCCTCAAACGTGGTGGCGCGCTTTTCACCGTGCTGCACGACGAGCCAGTTTGGTTTGGGCAACACCGGCCACGACAGCCAGTGCATGTTCACCGCGTAATTATGGATGCGCCGCAAATAGACATTCGTGGACACGGTGCCGGCCTTCAGTGCCGCCAGAAAATGTTCTGCCGTAGTCTCGATGAGCTTGCGAGGTCGCAGCGAGTCGAGCGCCTTATCCCTGACCGCTCCCTGCCACCGCAACAAGTTGCTGCCTGATTTCGTGGTGATCATGGTGTCCATGACTTGCTGCCAGGTGCGCGCGGCGAGAGCCGGGTCGCCGTGCTGCAAAAAAACCTGGGCGATTTGCAGATTCATTGCGGGCTGGTGGGCCGCCTCGTTCTTGACGTGGAGCAAACGCAAGGCGTCGGCCTTGTCCTTCGTGCGCAAGCTGGCCAGTTGCCGGTGGTGGTGTGCTCGGTGTAAAAAACACCGGAGCGTTGAAACAGAATGAACCGATTTTTCATGTGATGCCTTTTGGTTCTGAAGCGTGAACCAAACAGGCATCGCCGTGTTAGCGGTTAGTCGGCGGGTGTTGGTGAAGTTCTGTCAAATTGTGGCGAATGGTCTTTCCAGCCACCGTTTTACTGTCAGTTTCACTGACACCTGACCGGTGCTTTTCCGCAAACTGCTGGAAATCTGCCACTTGAAAATGGAGCCAGTTGTCGGGCTTGAACCGACGACCTGCTCATTACGAATGAGCTGCTCTACCACTGAGCTAAACTGGCT
>CAYUGC010000151.1:0-8800 GCA_964444085.1 uncultured Bifidobacteriaceae bacterium
AAGGTGCCGCTCCGGCCAAGGACGCGAAAGCGCCCGCCGGCGACAAGAAGGCCGAGGCCAAGCCCGAAGCGAAGGCCGACGCCAAGAAGAAGTAATTTACGCGGCGCAAGCCGCTTCCGCGCATGGAGCCGATGCACCTTATTGTGGGGCTGGGCAATCCCGGCGCGGATTACGCGAAGACGCGTCACAACGCCGGTTTTCTCCTCGTCGAGAAACTGGCGGCGCAGTGGAAGGCTGGCTGGAACAACGAACGCAAGTTTGTTGCGCGCATGGCCAAAGCCGGTTGCGGTGAAAAAAAAATCCTGCTGTGCGAGCCGCAGACGTTCATGAATTTGAGCGGCGAGGCGGTGGCGGCGGTGCAGCAGTTTTACCAGTTGCCGCTGGGGAATATTTTGGTCGTCGTGGACGATGCGGATTTGCCTCTGGGCGAAATCCGGTTGCGGCCCGGCGGCGGCAGTGGCGGGCATCATGGTTTGGAATCCGTGGCGCAGCATCTCGGTTCGAAGGGATACGCGAGGCTGCGGATCGGGATCGGGCGCAAAAACGAAGCGCGGCAGATCACCGGTCATGTGCTCGGGAAATTCAGCGCGGACGAGAACGCGCTGCTGGAAAAAGTTTTGGAACGGGCGGCGGGTCAGCTTGAGTGCTGGTTGACCGCCGGTTTGCAGAAAGCGATGAATCAATTTAACGGGGCGGTGAGCCCCACGAACGAATAAATGAAAAAATACGAAGGTCTGTTCATCTTGAACCTGGCAGGACGTGAAGAAGGCGTGAAAGACGCCCTCGACAAGATTTCCAACGAAATCACCGCCGTCGGCGGCAAGATCGAAACCGTGCAGAAAATGGAACGCAAGCAGTTCGCGCGCGTCGCGGACAAGAACCACGCTTCCGGCTTCTACGCCAATGTCATTTTTGACGCCACGCCCGCCGTGGTCGCGCAGTTGCAGAGCAAGTTCAAGCTGAGCGAGGATGTGTTCCGCGTGCTCTTCACGATTGCGCCCGAACCCAAAGCCGCGAAGTAATTCGCGCCCCGATTTATGGCTTCCTTCAACAAAGTCATCCTCGTCGGCAACCTGACGCGCGATCCCGAATTGCGCTACACGCCGAAGGGCACCGCCATCGCCAAGATCGGCGTCGCCGTGAACCGCGTCTGGACGAACGAGGCCGGCGAAAAGAAGGAAGAAGTCACCTTTGTGGACGTGGACGTATTTGGTCGCACGGCTGAAAATGTCGGCCAATACATGCGCAAAGGCCGTCCGATTTTGATCGAAGGTCGCCTGCGTCTTGACCAGTGGGACGACAAGCAAACCGGCCAGAAAAAGAGCAAGCTTGGCGTCGTTGCCGAGACCGTGCAATTTCTCGGCAGCGCTCCCGGTGCCGGTGAAGGTGCCGCTCCCGCCGCGCCGCGCGCCCAACGTCCGGCGGCCCCCGCCGCTCCGGCTGCTGAGCCCGTCGAAGGCGATGGCCCCCCCGAAAGCGACGATGTTCCGTTCTGATTTTTAACCGCAGCATTTTATAATTTTTTGTATGGCAAAAACTGAAGTCATTCTTACCCAGCATATCGTCGGCCTCGGCGGTGAATCCGACCAGGTCCGCGTCGCCGCCGGCTACGCGCGCAACTACCTTTATCCGCAACGCCTCGCCATCCCGGTGAGCGGGGCGAACAAGCGCCACCTCGAATCGCTCAAGCAGAAGCGTGCCGAGCGCGAGGCGCATGAATTCAACCACATGACCGATCTGGCCAAGGCGCTGCAGAAGCTCGTCTGCGTCATCAAGGTCAAGACCGGCGAGGACGGCAAGCTGTTTGGTTCCGTCACGGCCGGCACCATTGCCGACGAACTCAAGCACCAGTTCGACATCACGCTCGACAAGAAGAAAATTCATCTGGAACACGCCATCCGCCAGTTGGGCGAATATGAGGTGGAGCTGAACCTGCACCACGACGTGAAGGGCACGCTCAAAGTGCGCGTGGAAAGCATCACGCCCATCGCCGCGCCGGTGGCCGCCGTGGTTGAGGAAAAGCCGCGCACCGAGAAGCGTGGTCATCGCGGGGATATTGTCGCCCCGACGACGGCCGAGCTTAAGGCCAAGGCCGAGAAAAAGCCCAAGACTGAAAAGAAGCCGTAAGCCGAATAATACTTTTGCAACCCCAAGGCCACGGAATTTTTCCGTGGCCTTTTTTGTATTCAGGAAGGCGGTCTTGAAGTTCGCCCGCGGGTTCGGCGCGCGAGAATTTCGTTGCGCAACTCGCATTCCGCGTCAAATAGGAAGACCATCGCCTCGCGCTTCATGCCATAGACGAGGTGTTCCAGCGAGGTTCGAGATAGGCCGCCGAGCATGTAGAAGGGGCAGTGCGCATGGGTCTGCGACAGCGGGCAGCGCAGGGAAATTTCCAGCACCATTTGGCGCAGCCCGGCGTCGGACTCCTGCCCGGTGATGATGGTGGAAAATTTTCCATCCGCCCCACGGATGGTCATCCGTTCTTTGAGAAGCAATATGTCGCGCCGCGCACCCATGCGGCGAGCGTCGCTTAATTTCCTGCTTATGTCAACGGGCTAAAATAAGTATTAAACTAATCTCAATTGGCCGGCGTGAACTGATATTTTATGCCACTCTGGCGGTTTTTGTGTTTTCGAACCGGAAATCGCGGGGATAAATCTTGCCTTTGGCGGTTGATTCCTTAAATTGTCCGACCGATTTTCTATGATGCAACTCAATCAATTCACTGCGGTTCTGGCGATGGCCACTCCGCCTGCTAACAGTCAGTCTGGACAACCGCAAGGGCCGAACATGTTATTGTTCATTGTTCCGATGTTTGTGATCATGTATTTTGTCATGATCCGCCCGCAGCAGAAGCGCGCGAAAGATCAGCGCAAGATGCTGGAAGCCCTCAAGTCCGGCGACGAAGTGGTCACGGCCAGCGGCATTGTCGCCACCGTCCTTACCGTCAAGGAGAAGACCGTGACCATCCGCTCCGGCGACGCGAAGATGGAAGTCACGAAGGGTTCCATCACCGAGATCGTCAACGCCGGCACGCCGGCCAAGGCTTAATTTTCCATGAACAAGAACAACAACTTGGGGCGTTTCCTGCTGGTGGTCGCCATCATCGTCTGGGCGCTGATCGAAGTGTATCCGCCCACGGCGCGGAACCTGTTGCAGGATTTCACCAGCCGCGCGCAGAACAAGGACGCCGCGTTCACGAATGTTCTGGCGCAGACCAGCGTCCTGACCAAGGCCGGCACGAATGAGTTCACCGCCATCCAGCTCGCCACAGGCACGAACGAACTGCAGAAATATTTTCCGTTCATCCCCGCGCAGAACCAGGTTCATCCGAATCTGTTCATCCTGAACCGCCTTCAGCGCGACGCTGCGGGCAAGATCAAGCTCGGTCTGGATTTGCAGGGCGGCACGTCGTTTCTTGTCGAGATGGACACGACCAAGCTTTCCAACACGAATGAAACCGGCAGCGCGTTGTCGCAGGCCATCGAGGTTTTGCGCAAGCGCATTGACCGTTTCGGCGTGGCCGAGCCGGTGATTCAATCCGCCGGCGGCAACCGCATCCTCATCCAGTTGCCCGGCCTCTCGCAGGCGGACAAGGAAAGCGCCAAGACGCAGATCCAGAAGACCGCGTTTTTGGAATTCCGCATGGTCAAGGAAGACAGCGACGAGATCATCAAGAACGGCGAGCCGATTCCGTATGGCTACGAATTGCTGAAGCACGTTGACCAGCAGGCGAACGGCACGCCGCGGCTGGAACAGGTCATTGTCAAAAAGAAACCGGAGAACGGCTTGGCCGGCGACATCGTGAAAAATGCGATGGTCGTGCGCGGCAATTTGGGCGAACCGCAGATTGATTTCCAGTTGTCCGATGACGGCGCGAAAAAATTCGGCGACGTGACGAAGGAAAATGTCGGCCACCGCCTCGCCATCGTTTTGGACGGTGAACTTTATTCCGCGCCGAACATCCAAAGCCCGATTGAAACCGGCAACGGCCAGATCACCGGCAGCTACACGATTGAACAGGCGATGGAACTCGCAAACGTGTTGCAAAACCCGCTCAAGGCACCGCTGAAAATTGTTTACGCCAGCGACGTCGGCGCGACGCTCGGCAAAGACTCCATCGCCAGCGGCATCAAGGCCTCGATTTACGGCGTGCTGTTCGTCTCCGCCTTCATGCTGGTTTATTATCTGTTCGCCGGTCTGGCCGCGAACGTGGCGCTCGTCACCAACATCATCATTTTGCTCGGCGTCATGTGCTCCATCGGCACGACGTTCACGCTGCCCGGCATCGCGGGCGCCGTGCTGACCGTCGGTATGGCGGTGGACGCGAACGTGCTGATCTACGAGCGCATCCGCGAAGAATTGGCCAAGGGCAAGTCGCTCAAAGGCGCGATTGACGCCGGTTACGCCCGCGCGTTCGGCACCATTTTCGATTCGCACGTCACCACGCTCATCTCGTCCATCATTTTGATTTTCATGGGCACGGGCGAAATCAAGGGCTTCGGTGTCACGCTCACCATTGGCGTGGCCGCGAGCTTGTTCACCGCGCTGGTCGTCACACGGCTCATCTTCAACTTCATGGTGGACCGGAACATCATGAAATCCATGCCGATGCTGCACATCATCCGCAGTTCTCATGTCAACTTCATGAAGATCGCCACGCCGCTCGCGCTGGCGACGACGCTGTTCACGATTGCTTCCATCGGCTACGGCATCTCGCGCGGCGAGAAATTGTTTGGCGTGGATTTCCTCGGCGGCGACAGCACCCAGTTCAGCTTTGCGCAGAAGTTTGATGAGAAAGAAATCCGCGCCGTGCTGGCACCCATCGGCGAGAAGGACGCGCAGATCCAGTATGAAAAGGGCGATAACACCGAAAGGCTCCGCATCACCACGTCCGGCGGCTCGTCGGAAAAAGTCGAGGCGCTGTTGAAGGAAAAATTGCCGGCGGCAAAACTGGATGTCGTCGGTCGCCAGCAGGTCGGCGCGACGCTTGGTAAGGAAATCCAGCAGTCGGCCATCGTCGCCTCGCTGCTCGCGATGTTCGGCATCCTGGTCTATGTCGCGTTCCGCTATGAATTCTCGTTCGCCGTGGCTGCCGTCATCGCGGTGTTGCATGACGTGCTGTTCGCCATCGGCGCGTATTGCGTGGCCAACGCCGTTTCCGGCCGCCAGTTCAACGCCACGGTCGTTGCGGCGATCCTGACCATCATCGGTTTCTCCATCAACGACAAGATCGTCATCTTCGACCGCATCCGTGAGCAGTTGAAGCTCGGCGTCCGCGGCTCGTTCAAGGACATCATCAACATGTCGCTCAACCAGACGCTGAGCCGCACGATCATCACCAGCGGCACGGTGTTCATCGCCACACTGTCGCTGTTCATCTGGGGCGGCGGCGTCATCAATGACTTCGCGTTCACGTTCCTCGTGGGCATCATCGTCGGCACCTATTCGTCCATCTACATCGCCAGTGTCATCGTCTTGAAGTGGCACAAGGGCGAACGCCCGGCCATCGGTGCGTCGGTGGTGACGGTGCCGCAGAATGCGCCGGCGGAGAAAGCGTGAACCCGGCCAAAACTTGAATCGCAGATCGTTGCATCGGGAACGGTGCAACGATTTGCCTTTTGTCACCGGCGCGATTGCATTTGCAGTCCGGCCGTAAATCGTAAATTGTAAATCGCAAATGACGGCAATCACGCCCTGGCACTGGGCCGGTTTCATCCTGTTCGTCTTCGCCTGCATCGCGGTGGACATGGGCGCGTTCAATAAACGCGCCCGCGTCGTCACCTTCCGCGAGGCGCTGGTGTGGAGCGGTATCTGGTTCGCGCTGGCGATGGGCTTCGGCGGCTTGCTCGTCCACCTGCGCGGACACGAGGAAGCCACGGAATTTGTCACCGGCTATCTCATCGAGCTGTCGCTCTCGCTCGACAACATCCTCGTCATCGCGCTGATCTTCGCCGCGTTCCGCATCCCGCCGGAATTGCAGCGGCGCGTGCTGGTCTGGGGCATCCTCGGCGCGCTCGTCATGCGCGGCGCGATGATCGGTGTCGGCGCGGCGCTGGTGCAGAATTTTAGCTGGGTGCTTTATATCTTCGGCGTCTTTCTCGTCGTCACCGGCGTGAAGATGTTTTTCGCGAAGAAGGAAGCCGTCGAGCCGGAGAAAAATCCCGTCATCCGTTTCGCCCGAAAACTGTTTCCGATTTCGCCGGCGCTGGAAGGCCAGAAATTCACGACCCGTCTGAACGGTGCGTTCGCCTTGACGCCGCTGGCGCTGGTGCTGGTGCTGGTCGAGACCACCGACCTGATCTTTGCCGTGGACTCCGTGCCCGCCGTCTTCGCCGTGACGCAAAAGGCGTTCATTGTTTTCACCTCGAACGTCTTTGCCATCCTTGGCCTGCGCTCGCTGTATTTCCTGCTCGCCGGCGCGATCGGCCTGTTTCGTTACCTGACCGCCGGGCTGGCGGTGGTGCTGGTTTTTGTCGGTGCCAAAATGCTGCTCGCGCCGCATCACCACGAGCCGAAATGGTTTCAGATGGAGATACCGACCGCGACCTCGCTGCTGGTCGTGGCGGCGATTCTCACCGTCGCCATCGCGTTGTCCATCACCGCCGCGCGGAGGGAAAAATCCGCCCGATGAAATTCCGCTGGACGATTGCCCCGCCGCAGCCGCTCCTCGCGGAAACACTCGCGGCGCAGTTGAAAATCTCCCCGCTGCTGGCGCAATGCCTGGTCAACCGCGGCTTCGACGCGCCGGACGTCATCGAAAAATTTCTTTCGCCTCGGTTGAAAAATCTGGCCGATCCGTTTCTGTTGCCGAACATGGCCGCCGCCGTCGAGCGTTTGCTGCTGGCGCACGAACGCGACGAAGCGCTCGTCATCTTTGGCGATTACGACGTGGACGGCGTGACCTCGACGACGCTGCTGCTGGAAGCTTTGCGCAAGCTCGGCTGGCGCGTGGAGGCGTATCTGCCGCATCGCATGGACGAGGGCTACGGCCTGAGCCGCGACGGTGTGGAGAACTGCCTGAAAAAATTCCCGGCCAAGCTATTGCTCGCCGTGGACTGCGGCTCCACCGCCGTGGAAACAATCGCGTGGCTGAAAGCACGCGGCATCGAAGTGATTGTCCTCGACCATCATCAAGTCTCCAATCCTGCCCCTGAAGCGGTGGCGCTGGTGAATCCGCAGCTTTCGCCGCAAATCGGAAATCGGAAATCGGAAATCGGAAATTTCCAGGAGCTTTGTTCCGTCGGTTTGGCGTTCAAACTCGCGCACGCGTTGCTCAAGCGCGGTCGCGAAACCGGCCTGCCCGGCGCGGCGGAATTTGATTTGAAGCCGCTGCTGGATCTCGTTGCGCTCGGCACGATAGCGGATTTGGTTCCGCTTACCGGCGAAAACCGCATCCTCGTCACCGCCGGCTTGGAGCGTTTGAACATTTCCCGGCGTCCGGGAATTCTGGCGCTCAAGGAAGTCGCGCAGTCGCCGGAGAAGCTTGGCACGCACGATGTCGGCTTCCAGCTTGCACCGCGCCTGAACGCCGCCGGGCGGTTGGAGACCGCCGAAGATTCACTGCGGCTGCTGCTCGCGGAATCGCCTGAAGAGGCAATGCCGCTGGCGCAAAACCTCGACGCGCGCAACCGCGAGCGGCAGACGATCGAGAAAAAAATCGTCGAGGAAGTCGCCGGCACGGTGCGCAAGAAATTCGACGCGCAAAAGGATTTTGTCATCGTCGAAGGCCAGTTGCTCTGGCACATCGGCGTCGTCGGCATCGTGGCGTCACGCGTGCTCCAGGAATTTTACCGGCCGACGCTCATCCTCGGCGGCGACGCCGGCTTGTGGCGCGGATCGGGCCGCAGCATCGCGGGCTTTGATCTCGCGGCGGCGCTGCGCGAGTGCGACGACTTGCTGGTGCGACACGGCGGCCACGCGATGGCGGCGGGCCTGACGATTGCGCCGGAGAAAGTGGATTTGTTCCGCGAGCGGTTGAACGAACTCGCGCGGTTGAAATTGAAGCCGGAGGATTTGCAGCCGCCGGTGCGGTTGGATGCGGAAGTGCGGCTCGGCGAAATCAGTCTGGATTCGCTGGCGGAACTGGAGCAGTTGAAACCGACCGGGCAGGGGAATCCGGCGGTGCAATGTTGCGCGCGAAACCTTGGCCACGCGAAACCGCTGCAACGCATGGGCGCGAACAAGCAGCACGTCAAACTGTGGGTGACGGATGGCGCCGTGACGCACTAGGCGGTCTGGTGGAGCGCGGGCAACGGCTCGCTGCCGGTCGGCAAGTTTGACTTGGCCTTCGCGCCGGCGGTGAATGAATTCAATGGCCGTCGCACCGTGCAGTTGAAGGTTTTGGACTGGCGACCGGCGGTGAATTGAGCGCACGCAATCTTGGACACACGCAATCTTGACTCGTTCGCAAAATCTGCGAATCTTCCCGCCGCTTTCGGTGGAGAGATGGCCGAGTGGCTGAAGGCGCTGGTTTGCTAAACCGGTATAGGTCCAAAAGATCTATCGGGGGTTCGAATCCCCCTCTCTCCGCCACATTAATTTTGGACGAATTTCGCCGCCTGCGGCGATTTTCGTCATGGGTGCAGAATTGAATTCGGCCAATAGATTCCACGGTTTTTTGAACTCCACCGCCAACGATTTATCCGCCATCTGGAAGTTCGAACCGATTTTTATGAGAAAATCGCGTTTCTTCTCCTGATTTCCTTTGGCGAGCAAAAAAGTGGCGTCTTTAGCCTCTAAAATGAACCGGATGGCCGGTTCGAACCGATTCTGGCGGTTGTGTTCAAACGCCTCCAAT
>CAYUGC010000152.1:0-8674 GCA_964444085.1 uncultured Bifidobacteriaceae bacterium
GATGTCCAGCGTGACGCCGCGCACGGCTTTCACCTCGACCTCGCCGGTCTTATAGATGCGGACGAGTTCGCGCAATTGAATCACCGGAGTGCTCATGATTTCATTGCGGTGCTTGTGGCGGTGGACCGCCAAATCCGCCTTTCGCGGCCGCGGTCAAAGTGGAGGTGACGACGGCTTCGCCGGCTTTCAAGCCTTCAGTTACTTCGGTGTCGGTGCCGTCCGTGATGCCAGTCTTGATGATGACAGGCTTTAGTTTCACGCCGTCCGTGCTGGTGCTGTAAATGAGGCGCTGGCTGCGATCCAATTTTGGCGGCGTGCCGTCATAGGTCGCCCCATCGGGCGGCGAGTAACGCAATGCCGTGTTGGGAATTTTTAGCGCATCTTTCCGCTCGGACACCAAAATGGAAACGTCGGCGGTCATGCCGGGAAACAGTTTTTGCTCCGGATTTTCGACGGATATGATGGTTTCATAAGTAACCACATTCTGGGTGGTGGTGGGGGATTTGCGAACCTGCATGACGGTGCCATGAAAAACTTCGTCAGGAAACGCATCCACAGTAAAATCCACCGACTGGCCCACGCGCACCTGGCCGATGTCTGCTTCGGAAACCGCCGCGCTGATGTTCATCTTGGTGATGTCCTGCGCCACGGTGAACAGCACCGGCGTGTTCATGGCAGCGTTGACGGTCTGCCCCAGATCCACCTTGCGCGAAATGACCACGCCGTCCACCGGCGCAGTGATCTTGCAGTAACCAAGATTTGCCTGGGCGCTTTCCAGAGCGGCTTCACGGATCGTTACGGTGGCTTCCGCTTGCGCCAGTTCAGCCGTGGCCTGGTCAAGATCGAGTTGCGAAGCCGCCTTTAGCGGCACGAGAATTTTTTTCCGCTCCAGATTTTGCCTTTTCAAGGTCACGTCGGCCTTGGCGCTGGCAAGTTCGCCCTCCGCTTGCCGTCGGGCTGCGTCATAAACCGTGGGGTCTATCTCCGCAACGAGCTGGCCTTTCTTTACGAGCGAATTGAAATCCACATTCAGCGCGGAGATTTTTCCCGACACCTGGCTGCCGACATCCACGCTGACCACCGCGCTCAACGTGCCGCTGGCGGTGGCATGTTGCACGAGATCCCCGCGCGCGACCGCGGTAGTTTCGTAATGGTTCACTCCCGCGCCGGAGGGTTTGCAACCTGCCAGACCGATGGCGGTCAATGCGACGAGACTAGCGAGCCACCATCTGGTCAGGTAGTGTTCTTTGCTGGTTATTTTCACCGGCCAGATTTCTTCGCGAAAAAAATGAATGAATAGTTTCATAGAGATTTAGTTCCAACCGCCGCCCACTGCCTTGTAGAGCGAAATTTGGCTGCTGAGTTGACGAAAACGGGACTGCAGCAAATTCTGCTGCGCGTTGTAAAGGTCCTGCTGCGCTGAGAGCACGTTCAAGTAGGAATCATCGCCCTGGCGATAGCGGAGATTGGCCAGTTCAAAGCGCCGCTGCTGGGCGGTCACTAAAATTGATTCTTCCCCGATCTGCTGAGTGTAGCTGCGGGTGGCCACCAAGGCATCGGCCACTTCCCGAAAGGCAGTTTCGATGGCCTTCTTGTAATTTTGCACCTCGATGCGCTTGCTGACTTTGGCAGCGTCCAGCGAAGCCAGATTTTGTCCGGCCGTGAAAATAGGCACGGTGACTTGCGGTGAAAAACTCCAAACGCCTGTCCCGCCGCCAAACAGCTTTTCAAATTCCGCGCTGGTTGATCCAACCGACGCGGTCATCGTGATGGTGGGAAAAAACGCCGCGCGCGCCGCGCCGATGTTGGCGTTGGCGGCTTTAAGCGTGTGTTCCGCCTCCAATATGTCCGGGCGCTGTTGCAGCAACTCCGAGGGCAGCCCGGCGGGAACGTCCGCCAGCAGGTTGGTGTCGTTGAATGCTCGTGACGGTGGCAGGTTGGTCGGCATCGGCTGGCCGATCAGCAACACCAGATAGTTTTCTGCCTGCGCGCGGTCGCGTTCGTAGGCCAGCAGGTTGATTTTAGCCGTCTGCACCTGGCCTTCCGCCGTGCGCAAATCCAGTTCGCTGCTTGCGCCGGCGTCGAACGTGGCTTTATTGAGCGCATAAGAATCCTGCACCGTTTGCAACGTTTGTCCTGCCAGCGCTATCTGTTCCTCGGCTTGCCGCCGGGTGAAATATTCCGTGGCCACTTCGGACACCAGCAACACTTGCGCGCTGCGCTTGCCTTCGACCGTTGTAAAATATTTTTCCAGCGCCTGACAATTGAGGCTGCGCACGCGGCCAAACAGATCCACCTCGTATGCCGTCGAGCCGAGTCTGGCACTCCACTGGTCGGAGGCGGTTTTGAAATTGCCGGCGCGCGTGTAACTGCCGCCGGCATTGACTGCGGGCAAAGAAGCGGAACGGGTGATGCGATATTGCGCTCGGCTTTGTTCGACATTCAGCACCGCCACTTGAAAATCACAATTGTTGGTCAACGCCAGGGCAATTAATTGCTTCAGCCGTTCATCGGCATAAAAGTTTGTCCAGGACATCGCCGCCGACGCGCAGTTGGTCGTTTCTTTTGTGCCCGGATACCGCGCCGGCACCGGCGCCACCGGCTGTTCATACTTGGGAATCATCGCGCAGCCGGACAGCAGCAGCGCACCGGCAAAATAGATGGGCAAAAATCTTTTCATGACAAGTCAGCTCTTCGGATGCTTGGGCGGAAACGGTAGCCGCGGTCTTTCCGTCGGCGGTACCGCCGGCCGGCTTTTCAGGCCGGCTGAGACGTAACCAATGATCTCGCGCAGCAACGGTTCGTGCATCTTCGGATTGTTCATGCCCGGCAGTTCGCTGGCACGGATGGTGAACATCAGCAGCGAACCCATGGCGAACATGGTCCGCAGATGGATCAAATCTTCGGGGACATCCGGCAGTGACCGTTTTAAGATTTCGATGAACGCCATCATGGTCGGCTCAATTTCCCGGATGATGGCTGCGTGGATGAACGGCGGCGGCATCAAAAGATTGCGGACGAGCAGCCGGTGGAAGGCGGGATGTTCTAATCCCGATTCAAACGGCGGACGGAGCATGCATTCCACAATCGCCTCCACCGCCAGCGGTTTGCCGCCGGCCCCGCCTTCCGCCGCTTTAAGCAATTTCAGTCGCTCGGCGTTGGTGGGGCGGAAGCGGCGCATGAAAGCTTCGATGTACAGTTTTTCTTTTGAACCAAAGTGGTAGGTCGCCGCCCCCAGATTCACCCCCGCTTCATCGGCAAGCAAACGCATGCCGACGCCGTCGTAGCCGAGTTCGCCAAAGAGCCGCTCCGCCGTGTCGAGGAGGCGGGCGACGGTGGCCGTTTCCCCCTCCGCCTTGTTTTGCGTTTTGGCTCTCACCAGCTTAATAAAACGAACGTATGAAATATTGTCAAGCGCGGTTGCACCAAGTTGACTGCCGGCCTTTAATAATCACGTGTTCACGCCGGAGGCACTTGGACCTGATTTTGACTGCCGGCCCCGGGCTTGCTGTTCCAAGGCTTCGCGCGCGGCGGGCGGCACTTCGGCTTTGGTCGAACCGACGCCCTTGATTTCCGTGGTTGCGATATATTCCATGAACATGACGCCGACCGGCAGGGAAATATCGGCTCGGATGGTGAGGGTGTATTTCTGCGGCAGCCCGTCTTTGAACCAGATTTGAAATTTGCCGCTGGCGGTCCTGGTTTCCGGCGCGATGCCGACCGGTTCCGGCCGGATGGCGACGGAGGCTTGCAGGCAGGACTTGGCTGCGTCGGAATCCAGCGCGCCGGTGAACGAGCCGTCCCCCGACAATTTGATGCTGTTTAACCGCGCGACGAGCGCGGCAATTTCATCCGGCGGTGTTTGTGCGGCCAGTAGCCCCAAACCGGCCGCGTTGATTCCGCCGCCGAGTGCGCCGGCGGTTTTCCATCCGGAACTGGTTTTCAAAACCCGTGCCTTGCCCCTGGCGATGGCCACGCCGTCGCCTGCCGCAGATTTGAAAATCAGGAATCCGCTCGCGTCCGCCGTGCCGGTGATGGAGGCGGTCTCCAGCGGCGAACCCGCAAGTTCCGCGCAGGTGGTCCAAGCATAGCTGGAGGTGTTCCGGAGTTTATCAATTGCACCCGACAATGCGGCTTGCGGGGTTTGAGCCTGCGCCGTGGAGCAAGCCAGGAGAACGGCCAGCGCCGGGAAAAATGCTAATATTAATTTCATGTCAAAATTTCGCGATACGGGTTCCGCCTCGCCGCTTCCAACTGTGGCGGAGGCAGCGCCGCAAATCATATCGAATGTGACGAGGCGGTGGTTTTTGGGGTAAAGCGGCCTCTCGTGTGACGAGAATAGTTTCTCCCGCCGCCGAGTGTGCCGGCGGGATGCAACCTTTGTTTGCTTCGCCCGCCCGGTTGCTGAATACTTTTTGCAAACTGATGCAATCGCCCGCCAGCAACACCGGAGAAAAGGACGCCGTGGGTAAAAGCCAGGCCCGACTTTTTTGGGCGGCCTGTTTTCTGGGCTGGTGCGCACTGGTGGCCATTCCGGCAAGTTTGATGTCCGTGTTCCAGCCTTTGCCGTTTATGCTCGCGTTGGAGATGGGATTGGTTGCCTGGTCGCCCTACGCTTTGGCCGCGCCCCTGGTGCTGTGGATTGCGCGCCGTTTCCCGCTGAACCGGCATTCCTGGCGGGCAAACCTGTGGAAGCATGTTTTGGCCGCGCTCGTCTTCGCCGTGGTTTGTGAAAGCTGCTTCATCGGTCTGGCCCGGCTGTTGCAGCCGCAGGTGGCCGCCAACTATCTGGCCATCCCGCAAAGACCCGGCGAGGCCGGCGGCGCGCCCCCCGCCGACCCGATGCACTTTCTAATCGCATCCTCCGGCCATGCGGATGCCGCGTTCGTGAAGGCGGCCGTTCGTTTGATGGTTTTCAAGATGCAGTTCAGCCTGCCGTTGTATTGGTTGCTGGTCGGCGTCGCGCACGCCCTGGGCGCGATGGCGGCGTTGCGCGAGCGGGAAAAACAGGCGGCGCAACTGTCCGCGCATCTCTCCCGCGCGCAACTGGCCGGACTGCGGACGCAACTGCAGCCGCATTTTATTTTTAACACCCTTAATTCCATCGCCGCCCTTATTCCGCAAAACGCAAAGCTCGCGACGGAAATGGTGCTGAACCTTTCGGACCTGCTCCGCATGACTCTGCGCGATCCGCAGCGCGGGGAGATCCGCCTTGACGAGGAGTTGACGCTTCTGCGGCATTATGTGGCCATCCAGCGTTTGCGGTTTGGCGAACGGCTGGCGTTTCATGTCGCGGTGGACGAGCCGGCGTTAAATTGCCATGTGCCGCCATTGCTGCTCCAGCCTCTGGTTGAAAACGCGATTCGTCATGCCGTCGAGGCCTCCGACCAGACGGAACACATCACGGTCCACGGGCGAATTAGTGGGGATGAACTGGCGCTCGAAGTCATCAATACGTTTGGCGCCATCGTGGACGAGCCGCCCGCCGCCAAAACTTCCGGGCTGGGGCTGGCTAACACTCAGGCCAGACTCAAGATTCAGTTCGGCGACCATCAGCATTTTGCAGCCGTCCCGCTCGCGGCGGGAGGGTTCAAAGTCACCATCCGAATTCCCGTCCAGTTCACCGTGACAGCTCCGGTTCACTCCGACGCATGAAGATCAAAACTATCCTGGTGGATGACGAGCCGCTGGCGCGGCAGCGCATGAAAGATTTGCTCGCGGAACACGCGGACATTGAAATTGTCGCCGAGTGCGCCTCTGGCCAGCAGGCGCAAACGATTCTCCGCCAGGCCAAGCCGGACCTGCTGCTGCTCGATGTGCAGATGCCGCGCATGACCGGCCTCAAACTCGTGCAACTGCTCGGGGAAACGGAACTGCCGCTGGTGGTTTTCGTTTCGGCGCATGAATCGTTTGCCGTTGAAGCCTTTGACACCCGGGCGGTCGGCTATCTGCTCAAGCCGGTCCGGCCGGAACGGCTGGGCCGCGCGCTGGACCGGGTGCGCGAACAACTCGCGGCCATCCGCGACGAGCCACCGGCCCGCGAACTGGCGGAAATTTCCGGACCGCCGCCGCGCATTTTGCGGCTCATGGCCAAAACCAACGACCGCGTCGTTTTCATTCGGAACGAGCAGATAGACTGGATCGAGTCCGCCGGCAACTACGTCATCGTCCACGCGGGGGAGGAGCGGCACATCATTCGCGAGACGATGCTGGTGTTGGAACAGGGGCTGCCGGCGGCGGAATTTGTGCGCTTGAACCGCTCGCTGATCGCCAGCATCAGCCGTATCGTCGAACTCAAGCCCGTCGGCGACGGCAGTTTTTACGCGGTGCTGGACGGCGGAAAGAAAGTCAATGTCACGGTTGGCTTGCGGGAACTGGAACGGCGGCTCCGGTTCGGTTCGTGGCGTCTTGAAAATTGAAGGGCGCCAAACCAGAGCCTGTAATTCAGAAGGCAAAACACGTTGGATTTTTTAGGATGCCGCTGAAAATAGCGGCAAGTCATCACCAAACAATCGCGGTATTACTCGGTTGTGCAACTGGCCGACGATGGCACGCTGCAACCGATTAACGGCTTCGACTGGGCCGAGTGGACTGGTTACAGTAGTAGCGGGGGAGCGAATCATCAGCCGTTGGTGAACGAAGGTCACTTGCGGGAAAATTTTTGAAGATGGGCAACGCTGGCTTACTCAAAAGGCAGCGGCGGAAGAATTGCAGGAATACGCCGGGGTGGGCCGGAGCGCGGCCTACGAGGCTTTGAAAGTCGTCGGTGGACATTTCGCACACCTGCTGACGAAACGTGACGACGGCCTGATTGGAATGCGCGCTTCGAAAACGGCAGAAGATAATCAGAAAATCTGACATGATGCAGGAATTGCTGACCGGAAAGACAAGGTTGCTGTAAACGGGCGGCTGCCCTATATTCAAACCAGAAAGATTCGCCATGTCAGACCAGGATATACAATTGCTCGAAAGCCAGTTCCCTGCCGTCTCCGGATCGGCCTTCGCGGCGGCGCGTGAACACGTTCTCGCGTCGGGCCAGAGCGTGCTGCAATCGCAGGACGGCGTCATCTATGAAGTTTTCCCCGATGGCCGCAAGCGGTCGGTGAAGAAAATTGAACCGCCCACCCAATTTGTCACCGGAAAAATCTTCACCATCCGGTGAGCGCGCCCACGCCACGGTTGAGGATGTTCGCCGGGCCAAACGGTTCGGGTAAAAGCACGCTGAAATCCTACCTGCCGTCGGCCTTGCTCGGGGTTTATCTAAACCCGGATGAAATGGAGCAGGAAATCCGGCGGCAAAGCTTTCTGGATTTCACCGCCTACGGCGTGACGACGACCGCCGACGCGGTGCTGGCCTTTTTCAAAGATTCCAAGTTCCTCAATGACGCCGGTTCGGCGCGACCGCCAAGCAACTGACTTTCGCCAACAACCGGCTGGACTTCGGCGTGGTGGAAGTGAATTCGTATCTCGCATCGGTGGCCAGCGACTTCCTCCGGCAAATGCTGATGGAGCAGAAAATCTCCTTCACGCTGGAAACGGTCATGTCGCATCACAGCAAGGTGGACTTGCTGGCGCAGGCGCAGGCGGCGGGCTACCGGACGTATCTGTATTTCGTCGCCACCGACGACCCAGCCATCAACATTTCACGGGTGCGCAGCCGGGTGAAGCTGGGCGGTCATGCCGTGCCGGAAGACCGGATTGAAGCGCGTTACCATCGTTCGCTGGCATTGTTGATGGACGCCATCCGGCACACGAACCGCGCCTATATTTTTGACAACTCCGGCGACAACGCCGACGGCAAACACACCTGGCTGGCGGAAATCACCGAGGGCAAACAGTTGGAATTGAAAACGGATAAAATTCCGTCATGGTTCAACCGGGCCGTGCTGGCAAAAGGCTGGCAGGGATAGCAAAAAACCAATGGATTTTGGGTTCGCTGGTCATAAGACCCGAAACACACGGCGCTCGGGCCGGATTTTGTCCACCGGCATTGCCAAAATGCCGCCCAGTAGGTAAAAGTCAACCACCACAATTTTAATGAGAACTGTCGGCCAAATGGGAACAGCGACGCCGAACAGGCTCGGTGACGAGGCACTGACGGACTTGGATGCGGAGCTGGCGGCGTTGGAGCAGCGCCGCGCCAAGACCCGCGCCCTCATGCAGGGCATGGTCTGGCCGGTGATGGCGGACATGGGCGACGGCACGATGAATTGCAGTTTGGCCAGTTGATCGCGCCAGTCAGCATGCGGCTTGGTGTCAAAATCGGATTGTGATGCCCCGCAGCACAGGAGCTGGTTGCCGGGAACAGGCGGTCAATCACAGTTTCCGTGTGCGCCGCATTGTCCTCGATGCGGAAAGATGATGCCTCCCATAGATCACTTGCGGGAAAACTTTGAAGATGGGCAACGCTGGCTTATTCAAAAGGCAGCGGTGACGAAATTGCAGGAAATTGCCGAAGTGGGCCGGAGCGCGGCCTGCGAGGCTTTGAAAGTCGTCGGTGGACGTTTCGCACACCTGCTGACGAAACGTGACGACGGCCTGATTGGAATGCGCGCTGCGAAACCGGCTGACGACAATCAGAAAATCTGACAGGCGAGACTGTCCATCCGTCTGAGCGCGCTAGGGCGTGTTAACACTAAAGCGTAAGGCTTCAAAAATGAGCGCGAAGACAATG
>CAYUGC010000153.1:0-8640 GCA_964444085.1 uncultured Bifidobacteriaceae bacterium
CTTTCAGCACCGGGCAATTTTCGTAGAACGAGGTGAACTTGCCGGCGAGTTCAAAGAGATAATTACACAGGTAATTCGGACGCAATTCGTCCGCGACGGCTTCGAGCGTGATGCCGAAGTTGAGCAGATGCCTGGCCAGCGTGAGTTCTTCCGGCGCGGCCAACTGGATGTTGGTTGTTGAATGTTGGATGTTGGATGTTTCCTCCGCTTTTCGAAAAATGCTTTTGATCCGCGCATACGCATAAACCAGATACGGCGCGGTGTTGCCTTGCAGCGCGAGCATTTTGTCCCAACTGAAAATGTAGTCGCTCTGGCGGTTGGGCAGCAGGTCCGCGTATTTCACCGCGCCGAGACCGATGACGCGGGCGATCTCCTTGCGCTGGGCTTCCGGCAGCTCCGCGCTTTTCTCGGAAACGATTTTGTAGGCGCGTTCCTCGGCTTCGTCGAGCAGGTCGCCGAGCTTCACGGTGTCGCCGGAGCGCGTCTTGAACGGCTTGCCGTCGTCGCCCATGATTTTGCCGAAACCGACGTGGATCAGCTTGGTTTTCTTGGCGTCCGCCGATTTCCAGCGGGCGAACGTCAGGAACAATTTTTTGAAATGGCCCGACTGCCGGTCGTCCACGACATAGACGATTTCATCCGGCGACCAGGTTTTGAGCCGGTAATCAATCGTCGCCAGGTCGGTGGTCATGTAGTTGAAACCGCCGTCGCTCTTGCGCACGAGCGCGGGATCGGGCATCCACTCGCCTTCGCGGTGGACTAGGAAGACGTCTTCCTTCGGCGGCACGGAGCCGTCGCTGAACACGCCGACCGCGCCTTCGCTTTCGCGGGCGATGCCCCGCTGGAGCAAATCATTCACGACTTCGCCGAGCCAGGGATTGTAAAAACTTTCGCCGAGCGCCTGATCGAACTTCACGCCGAGCCGCGCATAAATGGTGTCGAACTGGATTTGCGAAAGGCGGATCATTTCCTTCCAAATCGCGGTGTTTTCCGCATCACCGGCCTGGAGCTTCACCAGTTCCGACTTGGCTTCTTCGAGCCGCAACGGATTGGCGTCGCATTCGGCATTGATGACTTTGTAAAGCCGTTCGAGTTCGGCGATGGTGTCGCGTTCGAGCGCGGCGCGGTCCAAAATCTGTTTCCAACCGAGGAGTAGTTTGCCGAACTGCGTGCCCCAGTCGCCGATGTGGTTGTCGGAAATCACGCGATGGCCGAGCAGGCGCAGCGTGCGCTGGAGCGCGTCGCCGATGCCGGTGGAACGGATGTGGCCGACGTGCATCGGCTTGGCAACATTCGGCGAGCTGAAATCAATGACCACTGTTTTCGGCGCCGCCGCCTTGTCGAAGAAAAGATGCTCGCCGCGCGCGGCAGATTCAAGCGACTGCGTCAGCACAGAGCTTTTTAGCCGAAAATTCAGGAAGCCGGCACCGGCAATTTCCACTTTTTCGCACACGGCGGAAACATCGAGCTTCGCGACCACGTCGGTGGCGAGCTGGCGCGGATTCAGTTTCCGCGTCTTGGCGAGCGACATGAGCGCGTTGCTCTGGTAGTCGCCGAACTTGGGATCGCAGGGACGGACTAAAACGGTGGAGACATCGGCGTCCGGCAAAACGACCCGGACGGCGGCTTGCAGAGACGATTCAATTTGTTTGTGAGGCAGCACGAAGAAATTTTAGCCACAGATGAACGCAGATGAAACACAGATTTTTCTGTGTGGAAACGGACGCGCTGACAAATTCGCAGGCAAGACGCCTTGCGCCGACTTACTTCTTCCCGTGTTCCTTGATGACGGCGAGCATCGCTTCGGCGCTGGTGGATTTTTCCAGGGCTTCGCGGAAATCGGCCTTGTGCAGGAGCTTTGCGATGTTGGCGAGCGTGTGGAGGTGTTTCTGAAACTGACCCTGCGGGACGAGGAAGAGCATCACGAGTTTGACCGGCTGATTGTCCAGCGCGTCGAAGTTGACGCCTTTGCTGGAGCGGCCGAGCGCGCCGACGACTTCGTAGATCAGATCGGTGGAGGCGTGCGGGATGCCGATGCCGAAGCCGATGCCGGTGGACATCGAGGTCTCGCGTTTCTTGACGGCGGCGGTCACGGCATCGCGGTCGCCGGGCTGGATTTTGCCGGTGGCCACGAGGTTGCCGATGAGTTCGTCAATGGCCTCCCAGCGGTTCGATGCTTTGAGTTCGGGCACGATCTGCTCGCGTCCCAAGATGTCGGCTAAATCCATGCGTAAAGGATGAATCCAAAGCCGTCAGCATTTCAAGTCCGAATTGCTGACAATTTTTGCCATTCAGAACAGGTGGTGCAGCCAGACGAAAACTTTTCCGGTCTCCGCCGCCCACAATCCGCAGATTTTGAAAAGCTCCGGCCGGCGGGTGAGCAGGGGAATGCCGAACAGCAGCACGCCGATATTGCCGAGAAAAATCACCACGGCGGAAAACAAATAACCCTGGCTCGTGATGTCCGACTGCTGCGTCTGCAAAACGTGAATCGTCAGCAAAACATGGAACGCATACGCCGCGCCGAGCAGCAGGTGAAACCAGACGAGATAGCCGTGCCAGTTCCAGATCAGGTTGCCGATGGCGAATACCGCGATGACGAGGATGGCGTAGAGCGGGAAAAAATACGGCGCGAGCGCGATGACAAAATTCGTCTTGGAAATCAGGACGTGGCCGCCCTTGGAGGAGACCTTCATCTTTTTGACCTCGCCGCCGAACAGCCAGGTCCACAGTGCGTGCGTCAATTCGTGGCCGAAGACGTAAACCCACATCGGCTTGGGCAGTAGGAAAAAAATCACGCACCAGCACGCCGCGCCGCCGAGGAACGGCACCCACGTTGTGTCCGCGCCGCCGCTGTTGCGCAGCACCTGCCACAGCGCCCGCGCCGCGCCGGCGCAAACCGGCAGCAGCAGGACGGCGATGAAAAATTTGATCCACTTCGGCACGGCGGAAAGAATTCAGAATTCAGAATTCAGAAGCCAGATTAAACCGCTCATTGGCGCTGATTATCGCTGGCCGGGCCGCCCGCAACCGTGCTGCCTTGTCCTGATTAGCGTGGATGAGCGCAGATTAGCGGTTGAACATTTTCCGCTTCGGCTTAAAATCTGCCCGATGACACAAGATCAAGTCCTCCAGGTTTTCCGCGACAGCGGCGCGCTGCTCGAAGGCCATTTCATCCTCCGCAGCGGTCTGCACAGCCGGCAATTTTTCCAATGCGCCCTCGCGCTCCAGCAGATGCCCGCCGTCGAAAAACTTGGCGCGGCGCTCGCGGCCAAGCTCAAACCGCTCGGTGCCGTCACCGTCGTCGCGCCGGCGATGGGCGGACTCGTCATTGGCCAGGAAGTCGCGCGGCAGCTCGGCCTGCGTTTTATTTTTGTGGAAAAAGAGGAAGGCAAGCTGGTTCTCCGCCGTGGCTTCAAGATTGCGCCGGGTGAGAAAATTCTCGTCGTCGAGGATGTCGTGACCAAGGGCGGCCGCGTGCAGGAGACGATTGACATCGTTCGCGCCAACGGCGGCACGGTCGCCGGCGTGGCGATGGTCGTGGACCGTTCCAACGGCGCGGTGAACCTCGGCGTGCCGACCGTCAGCCTCATCGCGCTCCAGGTGGAGACGTTTGACCCGAACCACCTTCCGCCCGACCTTGCCAAAACTCCGGCCGTCAAACCCGGCAGCAAGTGAGCGCGCCTTCGCCAATTGCTTCTGCCGTTGCGTCCGGCGCGTGGACGGCTTAATTTCTGCGGCGTGTCCACCCTGGCGAGCCGGCTCAAATCTTCGCAACTGCTGCTGTTGTTGCGGACGAACGCCATCCATTCGTGGCGGCGGCTGCTCGCCATCCGCTCGCAGTCGCGGCTGCTGACGGGCATCATCAGCGCGTTCATCCTCGGCTACCTCGTGCTGGCGTTCGAGCTGTTTTACCACGGCATGAGGTTCATGGCCAAGTTTCCCGGCCTCGGCGCGGTGCTGACGGAGCGCCTGCTCTACACGCTGTTCGCCTTCCTGTTCGCGCTGCTGCTGTTGAGCAACCTCATCATCGCCTACACGAACCTTTTTCGGAATCGCGAGACGGCTTTCTTGCTCACGCTGCCGGTTCCGTCGCAGACCATCTTCAACTGGAAATTCATCGAGTCCACGGTGCTGGCGTCGTGGGCGTTCCTGTTTCTCATCGCGCCGCTGCTGTTGGCCTTCGGGCTGGTGCGTGATCTGCCGTGGCATTTTTATCCGGTGACGGTGCTGCTGATGGGGCTTTTCATCATTTTGCCTGGCGTGTTTGGCGCGGCGGCGGCCATTGTCATCGGGCGGCACCTTGACCGGAAAAGCTTCCAGATCCTCCTGCTGCTGCTTGCGGTGGGGTTGCTGGTGTTCGTGGCGTTCTGGTGGAAGGCGAACCCCGTGGACGACGAGCTGCTGGACAAACGCACGCTGGAGGCGCTCGACAAGCTGCTGGCCAAGACTCGCTTCACGATGTTCCCGTTCCTGCCGAGCTACTGGCTCTCCAGCGCGGTGCTGCAATGGGCCGAGGGCATCCCGCGCCACGCGCTGTTTTTCGCGGCGGTGCTGTTGAGCCACACGCTGTTCTTCGGCGGCATCGCGTTCACGCGGTTTGGAAATTTGTTCTACGGCACGGCCTCGGCGGTGCAAAGCCGCGCGGGCGGAATGTTTAATTTCAATTTTTTCAAAACGGCGGCACCCAACTCCGCCGCGCCGGGTCTGCTGGAAAAACTGTTCGCGAAATTTTTCTGGCTCGCGCCGGACACGCGGGCGGTCGCCGTGAAGGACATCCGGATGTTCTGGCGCGACACCACGCAATGGGGCCAGTCCGTGATGTTCTTCGGCCTGCTCGGCGCCTACATCATCAACCTCCGCAACTTCACGCACCAGCTCACCAGCCCGTTCTGGATCAACGCCGTCGCCTTCCTCAACCTCGGCGCGTGCGCCTTCAACCTCGCCTCCGTCACCACGCGGTTTGTGTTCCCGCAGTTTTCCCTCGAAGGCCGGCGGATGTGGATTGTCGGGATGTCGCCGATGGGGCTGGCGCGCGTCGTGATGACCAAATACTGGCTCGCCAGCGCCGCCTCGCTCGTGGTCACGCTCGGCCTCGTCACGCTCTCGTGCTACCTGCTCCAAATGCCGTGGAACGACGTCGCCTTCTTTGGCGCGGTCGTCACCGTGATGACCTTTGCGCTCAACGGCCTCGCCGTCGGCCTCGGCATTTTGTATCCGAACGTGAAGGAGTCGAACCCGAACAAGATCGTCAGCGGCTTCGGTGGGACGCTGTGCTTCGTGTTGAGTTCCATCTACCTCATCGCGTCGCTCGCGCTGCTGGTGCTCGGCGGCGGCGGTTACCACGCGCACAGCGACTGGGTGATCGCGAGCATCGCCGGCTTCATCGTGCTGTCTGGAGTCATCGGCTGGCTGCCGATGAAAATGGGGCTCAAACAGTTGAAGAACTTCGAGGTGTGATTTGACCCCGATAAATAAACGTTTGACGTCCGCGCATGTTGTATTATTGTACTAGTACAATAGTTCAAGTATGAGTGTCCAAGCTTTGATGAAAGACTGGAAGATCGAGTTTCACTCGGGCATTCCGGTCTATAAGCAGATCGCCAACCGGCTCACCTCGGCGATGGCGGACGGCACGCTCGCGAGCGGGGATCGTCTGCCCACCATCCGCGAAGTGAACCAGGCGCTCGGCGTCAATCCCAACACCGTGGCCAAGGCGTATCGCGAACTGGCGCTCAAGGGCCTGATTGATGGCCAGCGCGGCTTCGGTTCATTCGTCAAGCTGGACGACCCGGTTGGCACGCTGCCCGAGGCGAAAAAAACCGCGAAGCTGGCGGAACTTTACCACCGGATGCTGACCGAGGCCCGCAGTCACGGGCTGAATGAGGAAAACATCATTTCGTTTATCAAACAAAGGAAAACCACATGAACAAAATCCAACGCAGCGGCCGGTTGTTGAAGGCGTCGTTCGCCATCCTGCTCCAAGAAAAGAAACTGCTCCTGTTTCCCTTCATAGCCAGCGGACTGGTCGTTATCATCGCGATTTTTTACATCGCACCCATTGCCTTGTATCCCACCGGCCACCCATACTTATCATCAGCGCACTGGAGCGCCTTGGGTGAAATGGTGTTTAAGCCGGTGCATCATATGCCTGGTCAGCCGATGATGGTTGGAAAAACCGGCATGATGGTGGCCTTATCAAGCCATTGGTGGACAGCGCCGTTTTTTGCGCTCGTGTATTTCACCTCCATGTTTTTCGCCACGTTCAGCAACGTCGCGTTCTACCACGAAATCATGCAGGCGTTGAATGGTGAAACGGTTTCCATCCGGCGCGGCTTTCGTTTTGCGGCGGCGCGCTGGCGCGCGGTGTTGCTGTGGTCGCTGTTCGCCGGACTGGTTGGCTACCTCATCAATGCCATTGAACAGCGCGTCGCCTTTCTCGGAAAAATCATCACCAGTTTCATTGGCATGGCGTGGAGTGTGGCGTGCATTTTCATCATCCCGGTGCTGGTGCGCGAAGAGCAGACGGCCAATCCGCTCAAGCTCCTCCGCAGTTCCGTCGGCACGCTCAAGCGTTCGTGGGGCGAACTCGTCATCGGCTTCGTCGGGCTGGAGCTTGCTTTTGGTTTTATATACATGACGCTGCTGCTGCTGGTCATTCTTTCTGTCGGCGCTGCTGGATTTTATTTGGGCTTCCACTTTCATCTGCATTACATGCTGATTCTGTGTGCGGGTGTCGGCGCGATGCTGCTGATTGCCTTGCCGCTTTCGTGGATTAGTGGGGTCGTGAACTGCGTCTATCGCTGCGCGCTTTACATCTATGCCACCGAGGGCGTCGTGCCCGGTTCCTTCGACAGGGAACTGCTCGACTCCGCGTGGAAAGTAAAGTGAACGCCGGAGCGTCAGCGCGACGATGATAATTTTTCCAACGCGGCGAACAATTTATCCGCAGCGGCAAAATGTTTCTGTCCGTGTGCCGCCACGAGGCCGAATCCCTGGCCGTAAGCCGGGCCGTTCGCCACGCAGCAATCCGTCGCGCAATCCGCCAGTTGTTGTTTTGCCGCGCGCCAGGCGTCGGCGCGCTGGCCGTCCGCCTCGAATTTCCAGCCGGTGATTTTTGCCTTCGGAAACCAGCCGCGCAGTTCCGCGATGATCTTCGGCGTGGGCACCAGCTCGACGAGCAGGTTGCCTTGTCGCGTGGAAATCTTCTTCGACGCCTTGAGCGCGGCAAATTCCCCGGTTTTGGTTTCTGCGAAGATTTGGCCGAACGCGAAATCGCTCACCGCCGCCGCGTGGAAAATGGCCTCCACCTTTTTGCCGGAAAACGCCTTCAGCTTCGCCCGCAAATCCGCCGTGGTGGAAAAAGTCTTTACCGACTGCGCCTTGCGCTCGCCCGCATAAGTCGCCGCTTCGCCGACGAGCAGCGTCACGCGATGGCCGCGCGCCGCGAGAAAATTGGCCAGCTCCGTGCCCAGCCGGCCCGTGGAAAAGTTTGTGAGCCGGCGCACTTCGTCCAGCGGCTCGAACGTCGGCCCGGCGGTGACGATGCAATTCATGCCGCTGATGATAGGGTTTTCTGTCCGATGAGGCCACACAACTTCATCGGCTTGGCCTCCGGCTGGGGGGAGCGCCGGGCACCGTCCCGGCGGGTTTCTTGCGGGACTCTGCATCAAATTGCCGGGACGGTGCCCGGCGCTCTAAATAAAAACGCGGCCGGAATTGCTTCCGACCGCGTCGCGTTAAGTTCTCGGTTCTCCTGACCCTTGGCGAATCAATATCCGCCCATGCCGCCCATGTCGCCCATGCCGCCGCCGTGGCCGCCGCCACCCATTGCCGGCTTTTCCTTCTCCGGCAGGTCGGTGATGAGGCATTCGGTGGTCAGCAACAGACCGGCGATGGACGCCGCGTTCTGGAGCGCGCTGCGGGTGACCTTCTTCGGGTCCACCACGCCGGCTTTGACGAGGTCTTCGTATTCGCCGGTCGCGACGTTGTAACCTTCGTTGCCTTTGGCCTTCTTGACCTTGTCAACGATGACGCTGCCTTCTTCGCCGGCGTTCGCGGCGAGCGAGCGGAGCGGAGCTTCCACGGCGCGCTTGACGATGCTGATGCCGATGGTTTCGTCTTCGTTCGCGCCTTTGACGCCGTCAATGGCCGGGATGCAGCGGATGAGCGCCACACCACCACCAGCGACGATGCCCTCTTCGACGGCCGCGCGGGTTGCGTGCAACGCGTCTTCCACGCGCATCTTCTTTTCCTTCATTTCGCTCTCGGTCGCGGCGCCGACGTTGATGACGGCCACGCCACCGGCGAGCTTCGCGAGACGTTCCTGCAATTTTTCACGGTCGTAATCGCTCGTGGTTTCCTCGATCTGGCGGCGGATCTGGTTCACGCGGCCCTGGATGTCGCTGTTCTTGCCGGAACCTTCGACGATCGTGGTGTTTTCCTTGTCAATGATGACGGTCTTCGCGCGGCCGAGGTCGGCGAGTTCCACCGTCTCGAGCTTGATGCCGAGGTCTTCGGTGATGAACTTGCCGCCGGTCAGCACGGCGATGTCTTCCAACATGGCTTTGCGGCGGTCGCCGAAGCCCGGGGATTTCACCGCGCAGACGTTGAGCGTGCCACGGAGCTTGTTCACGACGA
>CAYUGC010000154.1:0-8629 GCA_964444085.1 uncultured Bifidobacteriaceae bacterium
ACCCGATGGGTTGGGATTCCTTCGGCCTGCCCGCCGAGCAATACGCCGTCAAGACCGGCCAGCACCCGCGCAAGACCACCGAGGAAAACATCGCCACGTTCAAGCGGCAGATCAAAAGCCTCGGCTTCAGCTACGACTGGTCGCGCGAACTCGCCACGACCGACGTGGAATATTTCAAATGGACGCAATGGATTTTTCTGAAGCTCTACAACAGCTATTTTGACGCGGAAAAAAACTGTGCGCGTCCGATCTCGGAATTAATCGGCAATCGGCAATCGGCAATCGGCAATGAATCCGAAGCCGACCGCCGTGCTTACATTGATTCGCGCCGCCTGGCTTACGTTTCCGAAGCTCCCGTCAACTGGTGTCCGGAGCTCGGCACGGTGCTGGCGAACGAGGAGGTCATTGATGGGAAGAGCGAAGTCGGAGGTTTTCCGGTCATCCGCAAGCCGATGCGCCAATGGATGCTCCGCATCACCGCCTACGCCGAGAAACTGCTGGCCGACCTCGACACGATTGACTGGAGCGATTCGCTCAAGGAAATGCAGCGGAACTGGATTGGCCGCAGCGAAGGCGCAGAAGTGGACTTTCAAATAGCCGATAGCCAATTGCCAATCGCCGATGCGAAAATCCGCGTGTTCACCACGCGGCCGGACACTTTGTTCGGCGCGACCTACATGGTGCTGGCGCCGGAGCATCGCCTCGTGGATGAAATTGTCACCGAGGAACAAATGGAGGCGGTGGAGAACTACCGCGAACACACGGCGCGCAAAAGCGATCTCGAACGCACCGAACTAGCCAAGGAAAAATCCGGTGTGTTCACCGGCGCTTACGCCATCAATCCCGTCAACGGCGAGAAAATCCCAATCTGGATTGCCGACTACGTTCTCGCCAGTTACGGCACCGGTGCCATCATGGCTGTGCCGGCGCACGACACGCGCGACTTCGAGTTTGCGACCAAGTTCAAATTGCCCATTATCCAAGTTGTCGCACCTCCAATGGGCACGGATTGGCAAGGTTTCACGGACGACGGCATGAGCGTGAATTCTGGTTTTCTCACTGGCAAGCCAACTGATGTGGCAAAGAGAGAAATAACTCAATGGCTCAAAGAAAAGGATCTTGGCAAGAAAACCATCAATTACAAACTGCGCGACTGGCTGTTCAGCCGTCAGCGCTACTGGGGCGAGCCGTTTCCGATCATTTGGAAAAAAGGCCCGGACGGCCAGTCCTATCACGAAGCGTTGCCGGAAAGCGCGTTGCCGTTGCTGCCGCCGACGCTGGAAGATTACAAGCCCACCGCCGGTGGTGAGCCGCCGCTTGCGCGTGCGAAGGATTGGTTGAATGAAATTCCCGGCGCAACGCGCGAAACGAACACGATGCCGCAATGGGCGGGTTCATGCTGGTATTATTTGCGCTACACCGATGCCAAGAATTCGCAGTCGTTTGTTGGCAAAGAGGTTGAAAAATACTGGATGTCGCCCTCACCGCTTCATGAGAGAATTAAGCTCCCACAAAGTTTGCAGTCTAAAGTGGGAGTGGATTTGTATGTCGGCGGCACCGAACACGCCGTGTTGCATCTGCTCTACGCGCGTTTCTGGCACAAGGTTTTGTTCGACCTCGGCTACGTCTCGACGCCCGAGCCGTTCTTCAAGCTCGTCAATCAAGGTCTTATTCTCGGCTCCGACGGCCAGAAGATGTCCAAGTCGCGCGGTAACGTGGTGAACCCAGACGACGTGCTGGTGGAATACGGCGCGGATGCGTTCCGGCTTTACGAGATGTTCATGGGGCCGTTGCAGGACACCAAGCCGTGGAACACCCAGGGCGTCGAAGGCGTTTATCGTTTTCTCGGCCGCGTGTGGCGCTTGTTCGTGGATGAAAAGGCCGAGACTGTTTTTGAACAGGCGGAGACAACCGCCGCGACGCCAAGCGCCGAATTGCTCGATCACATCCTGCTCGACGGCGCGATTGCGGATGCCGCCGCCACGCCCGCGCAACTCAAGGCGCTGCACGCGTGCATCAAGAAAGTCACCGAAGACTTGGACGGCATGCGCTTCAATACCGCCATCTCGGCGATGATGGTTTTCATCAATGAAGCGATGACGTGGCAGACGAAGCCGTTGTCCGTGATGAAAACCTTTCTGCAACTGCTCGCGCCCTTCGCGCCGCACCTCGCGGAAGAACTCTGGGCGCGGCTGCACGCCACGTTCGGCCAGACGGCGACTACGCTCGCCTACGCGCCGTGGCCGAAGTTTGATCCGGCGCTGCTCGTCGAGAGCGAAATCGAACTGCCGGTGCAGGTGAACGGCAAGTTCCGCGACACCATCAAGGTGGCCGTGGATGCCGACAACGCGGCAATTGAAGCGGCGGCGAAAGCCTCCGAGAAGGTGCAGCAGTTCATCGCCGGCAAGACCATCAAGAAAGTCATCATCGTGCCGAAGCGGATGGTGAATTTAATTGTTGGTTAGTTCGAATTCGAATCCCCATCCTGCTTGATTTTGGCGATTTTTATAAACACCCAAATAACAATCGAAAAAGGAAGTAGGCCATTAAATAACAGCGCGGGAATGGTAAGAGGAATTAAATCGCCCAAAGCGAAGTGCAACACCATCAGAGAAATGGCTGACATTATCAATGCTGAAATGCACATTCCTATCAGCAAAACAAATAGCATTAAAAGTCTTTTCGCCTCTTTCATGGTTTTGCTTTGGTAATTTTATTTTTCGCCGCTCGCCAAAATGGTCTGAAAGTGTGGCGGCTGTTCTTCGGCGGCCACGATGCTGATTTCAATTTTTTTCAAGCTCGCCGCTTCGAGCCAGCGATGTAAATCGCTTTCGGCAAAACCCAGCCAGCGGTCGCCGTAGAGCTCGTGCGCCTTTTCGAATTTGTGCGCGAGCAGGTCGAGGATTAAAATCTGCCCACCGGGCTTGAGCAATTTCGCCGCGCTGGCCAGCGCCGCCGCTGGATTCTCTGCGTGGTGCAAGGCCTGGCTCAATATGACGAGGTCCACGCTGTTCGCTTCGATCGGCGGGTTCTGCAAATCACCTTGGCGAAACTCTAGATTTTTAAGGTGGTTCTTCTTTGCCTTGGCCGCGCCGAACGCGACGATTTTTTCCGAGTTATCCACGGCGATGACTTTCTTGCAACGGCGCGCGAGCAGTTCGCTCAACAAACCTTCGCCGGCTCCCAAGTCGGCGACGGTGATGGCCGGCAGCATCCGCAGCAGCAGATGCCCGAACGCCTGCCAGGAGCGGCCTGGGCCATAAACACGGTCGAAACGGCCGGCGACTTGATTGAAGAAAACCTGCGCCTGTTCCTTGCGCCGCGCGAGCACGCGCTTGAGATTGATTTGGTCGCTGCCGTGTTCGGCGAGTTCCTTCGCGCCGCGGATGGCGAGCTGGATGAATTCACCCGCGACGGCGTCGGCATCAGGATTGAGTTTGTAGAACGTCCGCTTGCCCTCGCGCCGCGATTTCACCAGCGCGCAGTCGGCGAGCAGGCCGAGGTGTGTGGAAATGCGCGACTGGCCGAGGCGCGTGACTTCCTGAAGTTCGTTGACGGACAGCTCGTCGTGTTCGAGCAGGGCGACGATGCGCAGGCGCGTCGGGTCGGACAGGGCGCGGAGAGATTTCAAGGTGGAAGTCATGGTTAGGGCATTTTAAGGAATTTAATGACGTCGCCGGTTTGACTCAAATGTTGAAAACGTGATCCAAGCCTTATTTTTTCTCGCGATCTTCCGACGAGATTTTCTGTATTCTTTTGTCATTTCACTCAACCCAGTAATTTTTTTAGATTTAGTCAATGAACGAAGCTCATCCAACAGTTGCCGCATTTCGAGTGACGTCAAAAGATCATGTGATTTCCCAAATTTATTTTTGCAAATACGTTCCAATTCTTCCGGCTTAAAAGCCTTTAGAATGATTTTGGCTTCAAAGCGAATTTTGTTGAGCTGCCTGACTAATTTTCGTTTTGGCAGAGCAATCTGCTTTGGAGATGCATATTTTATGGGTTTTCTTTTGCTCATTGTAATATCTAGTCCTAATCTACAATTTTCGTGACTCTATAGGCTCCCCTCATTCACCCAGTGTAGCTAGGGAGCACTTCTCTCGGCACCAGATGGACTCCATCCGGTCATTTCGCTCACGCACCAATATTTTCGCGCCAGCTTCCTTGGCCAACAGAATTAGCCGCGCCAGTTGATTCTTCTTTAGACTAGCATTTTGCTGGAGTTCAACTGAAAAACTTTCTGTCCCTCGCACTGCCACCCGCACCCAGCCCAGATCAAAAAGCTTTTCTTTTGCGTTCAATCCACCTTCTTGTGGCATCGGGGCGGCAATATCCCAACCAATTGCCAGTCGCGCCCATTGCTCGTGAATGAATCCATCCAATTCATATAATTCAGCATCGGGAGACAGCCAGTATTTTTGTAATCTGGTTGATTCCGATTGGGAAGTTGGTGGATTTAGTCTCACAATTTGAGTGATACTTGAGTTTAACTTGGCTGTTTGTCAATCGGAGTTGCCCATTCAACGGCTCTCTGATGATAGGCTTTTGTTTGCTCGATTGCAGCGTTCAAATCGGGGTTGCAGGCATGATAACAAGCCAATGCTGCCGCTGCATTGGAACACCTGGCATTCAGCCCAACCCACACGCCGGCCAAAGTTGCTTCCATTGACATGCGGGCAATTATCAAATTCCTATAATCACCATCTCCATCGCAGAATTGTTTCAGAGTCCTCAAAACTTCGAGCCAAACCGGGCGCAGAGATTGGGATGCTGTCAGTGCCTGCATGGCCAAATCGTGCAACTCCCGGCGTTTGTCACGTTCAGCTTGGCTTGGTTCCTGTTTAAGATATGGTTCATCTTGTGGCTTGATGACAAATCGGGCCGGATTCGCATCTTGGCCATCGGCATCGAGCATGAAGGTGCCATGTTGTTTCAGCCGTTGGACAGCCTTGGCGGCAAGCTTGGCGGAATCGAACTTTGCTTTGTCGGATTTGTCGCTCATTTTTTGTTTGCAAGAATGTGGCGTGAACTGTTCAGCGTGTGCCAAACTTACTTCAACCCATCTCCGCTGCTCAAAACTGCCATCATTAAAATAAACATCACCAAAGCGAACTTCGGATGGATATTGTTGGTGAACGGCGAGCGCAACTTTGATTTTCGTCAGAATTTCCTTTCGATACTGCTGTTGGTCGAACACAAGAATTCTTCGGGGCTTCAAGCCATGCACACGCCAGACCGTCAGGCCGGATTCATGAATCACAGCGACCCCACGGCCAGCCCCAGCACACCCAGTGCTGCCGCAATCACAGGTGTAAATCTCCCAATAATTGTTCCATGTTGTCGAATCCAACAACGCGCCCATGCTTAAGGCCAATGAGTAGCGCGGCAATCTGTCTGCCTCAAGCTCGATGAAGAAGTGACCGTGAGTTGGCAGATCGCGTGTCTCGGCCAATCTTCGTTTTACAAAATCATCTTCAGATTCGTGACTTTCTCCATATTCCCCACCATTTGTGAATCTATAATTGCCCAATATTGGGTATTGGTTCCTTAATGCAGCAATTCGCTCTGCTTCGGTGCCCGGTTTCGGCCAAATCGGTTCGTAATTGAGTTTGAGCGTCAAAACCGATGGTTTGCCTCCAATCATCGATAAATATTCCAGCGCTGATCGTCCGCCCAAAAGTTCATTGCTCCAAGCCTTTGTTTGAAATCGCAATTTGGGTATAAGGTTTTGAAAACCAATTAATCGAATCGCGCCATCCGCAGCCAAGTGAACTTGAACAATCGCCTGATACTTTGCATAAATATGCTTCCCGTATTCTATAAGTATTGGGGGGACTTGTCCTGCTCCTACCAATTCAGGCTCTTCGGTTATAACTCGCACATAAACTACATGCCAGCGCAGATTAAAGTAAGCCCGAATGATTGACCTGGATTCAAGGTATTCTACCGGCTGCCATGGAACGCCAGTGGCAAGTAAAGCTTTACGCGCTTCCATCACACCCCGTGAAACCGTTTCGCAATCAAGATGCGAATTCGGATCGTAATCGAGGTTTTCTTTCATGTTGACTAACTTTCAAAATTGAGTTGACGACCAACAATTCTTTTATATCATCAAATCTTGATACGTCAATATGTTGTTGGCAAAAAATTAAACCATATAAAATATGAGCAAAAACTTCATCTTTTCCTCGGAGTCCGTCGGCGAAGGCCATCCGGACAAAGTCGCTGATACCATTTCCGACGCCGTGCTGGACGCCTGCCTGACGCAGGACAAATACAGCCGCGTCGCCTGCGAAACATACTGCAAGTCCAACCTCGTCGTCGTTGGCGGCGAAATCACGACGAAGGCCAAGCTCGATTTCAACCAGATCGCCCGCGAAGCCATCCGCGAGATCGGCTACACGCACGATGACGACGTGTTTCACGCCGACCGCGTGTTGATTTTGAACGCCATTACCGGACAGAGCGTTGACATCAAGCAGGGCGTGGACGCGAAGGCTGCTGAAGGCAAGGACACCGCCGAGCAGGGTGCCGGCGACCAGGGCTTGATGTTCGGTTACGCTTGCAATGAAACGCCGGAGCTGATGCCCGCGCCGATCATGTTTGCGCACCAGCTAGGTGCCGAACTTACGCGCATTCGCAAGACCGGCAAGGTCGCGTGGCTGCGGCCCGACGCGAAGAGCCAGGTTTCCGTGCAATACGTCAACGACCAGCCGGTGGCGATCACGAACGTCGTCATTTCCACGCAGCACGCGCATGACGTGAAGCACAAGACGATCAAGGAATTTTGCATCGAGAACATCGTCAAGAAAGTTTTGCCGAAGCATCTGCTCACCAAGAAGACGCAGTTTCTCATCAACCCCACCGGCCGTTTCGTTGTCGGCGGACCGCAGGGCGACACCGGCTTGACCGGCCGCAAAATCATCGTGGACAGCTACGGCGGCATGGGCCGTCACGGCGGCGGCGCGTTCTCCGGCAAGGACCCGAGCAAGGTGGACCGCAGCGCGGCTTACATGGGCCGTTATGTCGCGAAGAACATCGTCGCGGCCGGCATCGCCACGAGCGCGGAGATCCAGTTTGCCTACGCCATCGGCTACCCCGAACCCGTCAGCGTGTGCATCAACACGTTTGGCACGGCGCTGGCCGGCATCACCGACGAGCAGATTGAAAATGCCGTGCGCGAAGTGTTCAGCTTCAAGCCGGCGAACATCGTCAAGCAGTTGAACCTGCTCCGCCCGATTTATTCCAAGACCACCAACTACGGTCACTTTGGCAAGAACGACAAAGCCCTGACTTGGGAAACGACCGACAAGGTGAAGGAACTGAAGCGCGCGTTGAAATTGAACTGATTTATTTATGTCCAAAGTTAAAAAATCCGCCTGCGATTGCGCCTGCGCCTGTCTTGCCGAAGTCAGCGAAACCTTTGCCAAATTCGCCGCGCAGACACCCGCCGGCAAAGATTATATCGTCCGCGATTTCTCGCTCGCCGAATGGGGCCGCAAGGAACTCGCCGTCGCTGAACACGAAATGCCCGGCCTCATGTCCGTGCGCCAGAAATACGCGAAGACCAAGCCGCTCAAGGGCGTCCGCATCACCGGTTCGTTGCACATGACGATCCAGACCGCCGTGCTCATTGAGACGCTCGTCGCCCTCGGCGCGAATGTTCGCTGGGCTTCGTGCAATATTTTCTCCACGCAGGATCATGCTGCGTCCGCCATCGCCGCGACCGGCACGCCGGTGTTCGCCTGGAAGGGCGAGACGCTGGAGGAATATTGGGAACTCACGCTCAAGGCGATTTTGTTCCCCGGCGACAAAGGTCCGCAGCTCGTCGTGGACGACGGCGGTGACGTGACACTGCTCATCCACAAAGGCTACGAACTCGAAAACGGTTCCAAGTGGGCCTACGAATCCAAGGGCGACAGCCATGAAGTTTCCGTCGTGAAAGCGCTCCTGCGCCGCCTCGCGACCGAGAAGCCCGGCCTCTGGACGAAGATTGTCAAGGACTGGAAAGGCGTTTCCGAAGAGACGACCACCGGTGTGCACCGCCTCTATCAGATGAAGGAAGCCGGCAAATTGCTCGTGCCCGCCATCAACGTGAACGACTCCGTCACCAAGTCGAAGTTCGACAATCTCTATGGCTGCCGCGAATCGCTCGCGGACGGCATCAAGCGCGCCACTGACGTCATGCTTGCCGGCAAGGTCGCCGTCGTTTGTGGTTACGGCGATGTCGGCAAAGGCTGCGCCCATTCGCTCCGCGCCTACGGTTCGCGCGTGGTCGTCACCGAGATTGATCCTATCAACGCCTTGCAGGCCGCGATGGAAGGATTCGAAGTCAACACCGTTGAAAGCACGCTCGGCGTCGGCGACATCTACGTCACCACCACCGGCAACTGCGACATCATCACCGCCAAGCACATGCTCGCGATGAAGGACCAGGCCATCGTCTGCAACATTGGCCACTTCGACAACGAAATCCAGGTGGACGCGCTGAAGAAGGTCAAGGGCCTGCGCATCGAGAACATCAAGCCGCAATACGACCGCTACTGGCTGCCCGGCGGCAAGAAGAGCATCTACATGCTCGCCGAAGGCCGGCTCGTGAACCTCGGCTGCGCCACCGGCCATCCGA
>CAYUGC010000155.1:0-8624 GCA_964444085.1 uncultured Bifidobacteriaceae bacterium
CCTTCACGTTGCACGCAAAAATCGTCGGCTTGTCGGTCATCAGCCAGAACAGGCGGGAAATCGCCTTGTCTTCCGGCGTGAGTTCGAGCGTGAGCGCGGGCTTGCCCGCATTCAGGTGCGGCTCGATCTTTTTCAACACGGCTTCCTGCGCAAGCGCCTCCTTGTCGCCGCGCTTGGCATCCTTGGCAATGCTGGCGAGGCGCTTTTGCACGGCTTCCAAATCCGACAGCACGAGTTCGGTCGTGATGACTTCGATGTCGCGCACGGGATCCACGCTGCCGGCGACGTGATGGATGTCCGCGTCCTCGAAGCAGCGGACGACCTGCACGATGGCGTCCACTTCGCGGATGTGCGTGAGAAATTTGTTGCCCAGACCTTCGCCCTGCGACGCACCCTTGACGAGGCCGGCGATATCCACGAATTCCACCGCCGCGGGGATGACGACCTGCGTCTTGGCGATTTTTTGCAGGACATACATCCGTTCGTCGGGCACAGTGACGATGCCGACGTTCGGATCAATGGTGCAGAACGGATAGTTCGCGGCCTCGGCCTTGCGGGTGCGGGTGACGGCGTTGAACAGGGTTGATTTGCCGACGTTGGGCAATCCGACGATTCCAGCTTTGAGCATAAATTAGTGGTGATGGTGGCGGGCGAGGTGCCACGCGATTTGCGCGCCCTCAAACACGGCGGTGACGATGAGGCACAGGCCGGAGAAATGTTGCAGGCGCAGCAGGGTTTTCTCGCTGAACCGCCCGTGGCCGCGCGATACGGCGAAACTTAAAAATAAAAACCAGCCGGCCGTGCCGACAAACACGCCGCTAACGCAGCCGCCCTTCGCGCCCCATGTGTCATCCACAAAATCGTGCGACATCAGATTTGCCGAGAGCACCACCCATGCGACCAACACGCCGAGGTTGGCCGCGACGCGAATGAAGCCGGTGGCAAAAGCCGAGTGCGCGTGGACTTTCTGCTCGATGCGCGCCTCGATTTTTTCCGACGCGTCGTCCAGCCGCGTGTGGATTTTCACGGTCTGCGCCAGTAGGAATTTGCAGCCGAGAAACAGCAGGAAGACAAAGCTCATCACCTGCATGAACGCCTTCACGAAGCCGTGGTCGAAAAACTGCGAGAGGCCGGTGAACGAGATCGCGCAGTAAATCGTGTCCATCACCGCCGCGCCGAGGCCGATGAAAATCGCCCAGCGGAAACCGCGCTGCGCGCCCTCGTTGAGGATGGTCAGGTTGATCGGCCCGACGGGAATCGAGGCGAAGATCAGCGCGCAGACCAGCCCCGACAAGGCGGCCAATATGTTGGGATGCGTGTCGGCCATGTCAGTCGCCCGCCTCGGACTCGTCATCGTCCTCCTCGATTTCCCGGCGCCACGCGCGGGAAATATGCGGGCGCACAAAGCCATAAACCAGATAGCCGGTGAAGAACAGCGGCAGGACGTAATACAAAATCTTCTCGCGCAAAACAAACAGGCAGCCGGCGAACAGCACGGCGACAATCAACTTCAGGAACGTCGTGGTCGAGCGCAGCCCCAGCGACTTGAAGCTTGGATAACGCACCTCGCTCACCATCATCGCCGAAAGGAAAACCAGCACGACCGGCAGCAGATAGCCCCAATGGCCAAGGTCTTTTTCCTTCTCGTTCAACTTGATGATGAACAGCGTCAGCGACGCCACAAGGCCGGCGGCGGACGGAATCGGGAAGCCGAGAAAATCCTTGCCCGCGCCCGGCAGATTCATCGCCGAAAGACAATTAAACCGCGCCAAGCGGAACGCGCCGCAAATCAGATAAATCGAGGCAATGAACCAGCCGATCTGGGTGTATTCGTCCGGCAACGCGCCGCGCAGCACGACGCGGTGGACGAGAAAGGCCGGCGCGACACCAAACGAAATCAAGTCGGCGAGCGAATCAAATTCACGGCCAAACGGACTTTCGTGTCCGCCCATGCGCGCCACGCGACCGTCAAACAAATCAAAGATGCATGCGAGCAAAATGGCCGCGAGCGCAAATTGAATCGGATACCAATTGACGTGGCCATTGGCGTCGGGCGTGAGGTTGGCCTCGACAATTTTCGTCAGCGCCACGAAGCCGCAGAAAAGATTACCCCCCGTTAGCAGGTTCGGCAGAAAATAAATCTTCAGCTTCCCGGCCTCGGCGGTCGTCGGATTGTTTTGCGGAGTATCAGCCATGCGGTTTTATTCCAAGGACGCAAGCACCGACAGCCCGCCGACCACGCGGTCGCCGAACTGGACTTTAATCTTCGCACTCTTCGGCAGATACACATTCACGCGCGAGCCGAACTGGATGAGGCTGATGCGTTCGCCACGCAATACGGCGTCGTTCTGCGCGATGAACGGCACGATGCGCCGCGCGATGAGGCCGGCGATCAGCCGCACGCCGATTTTCGCGCCGCGCGGATCGACGGACTCGATGCCAATGAGGACATTTTCGTTGAACTGCGCGCAGTCGGCGCGCATGGCGTTGAGATATTGGCCGGGCGTATGCTTAAAAAAAGCGATGCGGCCCGTGATCGGCGCGTTCTGGACGTGGACATCAAACACGGACAGGAAAATGGAGATGCGCTGGCATTCGCCACCCATGAATTCATCCTCGGTCGTGGTGTCAATCGTGTCCACCTTGCCGTGGCCGGGCGCGATGACGAGGTTTGGCCCGGTCGGCGGCAGCGGGTCGGGATCGCGGAAAAAATAAAACGTGAACAGCACGAACAGCACCCACAGGCCGCCGAGCACGCCGGACAGGGCGAGCACGAGCGTGCCGAGATATTTACCGAGCAGCGCAGTCAGCAGCAGCAGCAAAACGGCGGCGGCGGACAGGGCGACCATTTTCAGCGCAGCGGCGGCGGCTTTTCCAGAGTGTTTCACCGGGACAAAATAAAATTTTCCGGCGGCACTTGCAATTCGGCATTTTGGGTGCAACTTGGCTTTCGTCGCACAAGAAAGGCGACGTGCAACCGGAAAGACAAAAATAATCATGTCATTACACCCTCCCGACCTCACCAAGTTCCCGCCGCGCAGTGCGCGCGTGCGACTCGGCGGCTACGCCATTTTGCCGCGCATGCTGGACAAGGGCCGCGCCACGCTGGCCGGCAAAAACGGCGAGTATCACTACGCCTGCCCGCTCGACCAGCAGTTTCTGGAATTCGCCGGCATTGATCCCGAAGCCTTGAAAAAAGAGCTGATGAAGAGCGACACCGAAGTTTTGGAATGGATCGTGAAACACGCCAAACACCAGCGCACCGCGCCGGAAATCTTGGCCTGGACGCAGTGGCAGGAAAACCGCGCGCCGAACAATCCGGACGGACGCGAGTATTTTAACGGCATTCACAAGGCCGTCGCGCCGACGCGGACGGACATCACGACATGGTTCGACGTGCTGGACGTAGACGACTTTGCAAGCTTCGGCGGCAAGGCGTGATTTTGGCGTGCGCGGATACGTCCGCGCTTTGGAACTGGGAGACATATCTCCCAGTCGGAAAGCGGCGACCTGTCGCCGCACTCCAAATGCGGATACTGCCCGCGAAACGGCTTGCTTGCCGGCGGCGGATGGCATAGAAGTCCGGCGAGGCAATCCTATGGCAAACTATTTCATCATTGGCGGCGACGGCAAAGAATACGGCCCGGTCACGGACGCGGACGTGAACCAGTGGATCACCGAAGGCCGGCTCAACGCGCTGTCGCAGGCGAAGGGCGAGGGCGACGCGGAATTCCGCCCGCTCGCGCAGTTCCCGGAATTTGCCGTCGCGCTCGCGCCGCAGCCGGCTACACCGGCGACCATCGCAGCGCTCAAATCTTCCGCCGGCTTTGTCGAACGCGATTACGAACTCGACCTCGGCGGCTGCATCTCCGGCGGCTACCAATTGTTGAAGGATAATTTCAGCCTGCTGTTTGTCACCGCACTGGTGTTCGGCGGCATCGAGGGATTTGTGACCATGCTGGGCGCGATTCCGTTTATCGGCCCGATTTTTTCCATCGCCAACCTGGTCATCGCCGGCCCGCTGATGGGCGGCTTGTTTTACGTCAACCTCCGCGCGGTGCGCGGTGAAAGCGCCGAGGTGGGCGACATCTTCGCCGGGTTCCGCCGCCAGTTCGGGCAATTGTTTTTGGGCAAACTTATTCCCGGCCTCGTCGCCGGCCTGAGCCTGATTCCGGTGATCATCGCCGCCGTGGTGCTGCTCGTGGTGCCCGCGATGTCGTCGCCAAACCAGAAACCGGATTTGCACAATTTGCTACTCCTGATTCCCATCGGGCTCGTCTGCCTGCTGCCGATGATTTATTTGCAGACCTGCTGGACGTTCACACTGGCGCTCATCATTGACAAGGGCATGGATTTCGGCGCGGCGATGAAAACGAGCTGGAAAATGGTGCGCAAACACTGGTGGCAGGTGTTCGGCCTGATGCTGCTCATCGGCCTCGTGAATCTCGCCGGCGCGCTGGCGTGCCTCGTCGGACTGCTGTTCACCATGCCCATCGGTTTCGCGGCCATGATGATCGCCTATGAAACCATCTTCGGCGAAAAAAACTAGCCGCGCTCAGGCCCGCAACGCCGCGTTGCTGAACCAGCTGGGCACGCCCGGCCTCGGCTCGCTGCTTGCGCGCCGCTGGGTCGAAGGCACCGGGCAACTGCTCCTCTCCATCGTCGGTTTCGTTCTGGTCGCGGTGTGGTTCGTGCAGATGATGAAGGGTTATTACGGCCAGATATTCGACAACGGCACGGCGCGCCCGGTGACGCCGCTCACCAACCTCGTGCTCGGCGGCGTGCTGTTCGCGCTGGCGTGGTGCTGGTCGTTGGCGACGAGCTTCAGCCTTATGCGCGCGGCGTCGAAGGTCAGCCTCGAATCGCTCGAAAGTTTTGCCGCCGGGCAAATAAAAATGGAGCCGGCGAAAATCATCCTCGCTCTGTCCGCCCTGCCGCAATGGCGGCGCAACGGCGAAATCATTTCGCGCGCGTTCGAGTTCAAGGATTTTCCCGCTGCGATGAAATTTGTGAATGCCGTCGCGGAACTCGCCGAGCAGGCGCAGCATCATCCCGACATGGACATCCGCTGGAACAAAGTGACGCTCGCACTCACCACGCACGACGTGAGCGGATTGACGGAAAAAGATTTTGCCCTCGCGAAACAGTGCGACGCGCTGGCCGTGGGCTAAAGCTGCCCGCGCGGATTATTTTTTACCCCAGAAAGTTTTCTGTTCCTCGGCGCGCTGCTTGACCTTGAGTTGCCCCAGGATCGCGTGCCAGCCGATGTAAATCTTGTGCCACTGCGTTTCGAGGCCGCGCAGGCCGCCCTCGCTCATCTCGCTCAACGTGCGCAGCGACGGGCAATTCGTGATGAGACCGTGAATCTCCTCGCGCGTGGGCGACTGCACCTCGATGGATGCAAAAATCAATTCCAGTTCCTGTACAATGATGCTTTTGATCTCGAGGAAATGGCTGTCGTCCGCCGGGCCGAATTTTTTCGCGCGGGCGAGCGAGATGAAATGGTTGAACTGCTTCCAGCATTCGATGTGGGTCTCGATCTGGGTGACGAGCTGGTTGATGTCCTTGGTGGTCATGGGCGTGACGGGGTTGGCGTGGGGAGCAACGCGGTTTGCGGCAGCAGAAAAATGATCGCGCCTCCGCGCAGTTCTCGGGCGGTGATATGCAGGCTGCCGAACTGGAGGCTGATCTCGGCCAGCGGCATCTGCGCCGCGCGCGCCTCGCGAAACAGCGCGAGCACATCCGCGCCGATGTCGCGCAACAGGCTCGGCGGATACGTCGAGGACACCGTCGAGGCGACGATGTGTCCGTGGCGGTCCACCGTGACGGTGCCGGCGGGCAACTGCTGCACGCTGGCCCGGCTGCCAAAAAATCGTTTTAAGAATCCCATGACGCAATGAGTTTTCGGCTTTTCTCCAGCAAATTTTCCCCGGCATCCGCCGGCCAACCGACAAGATACAGCCGTTCGTTCAGACTCAACACCAGCACTTGACGATCCAAGTTCTGCCCGCCGGCCTGCAGGAGCGGGCCGGCCTCGAGCCGTTCGCCGAGCCGGTAGGCGATGGCGGCGGCGTGGCGCGTCCACTGCACCAACGGCGTGACGACCTGCGTGCCGAGCGCCTCCGGCTCGCCCGTGCCTTCTGCGGGAATGGCGATGACAAACTCCGCGCCGGCGCGCGTGAGCTGCGCAAGTTTCCAGACCGTCTTGCGGTGCGCGGCATCCTCGACGGCCTCCGGCGTGGCGGGCATGGCGTTTTCATCCATGTCCTGCGCAGTTTCCAGCAGCAGGGCGTTCACCGGCTTGAAAATGGTGCGTTCGCGGCCAGGCTCGGCGGGCAGATTTTCAAACGTGCCGGATTTCCAGGACAACACGCGCCGGAACGCCACCTCGCCGCGCACGCCCTCGGCCTCGGCGTCAATTAGTTCGCCGTCCTGAATCCACAGTTTCGCGATTAGCGGGCCCCGCGTGATGCGCAGGACGGTTGAGCTGCGGGAAAGACATTCCATCTGGATGATGTCCATCAGGCTCTTGCTCTGGATGCCGCGAAAGCCACTTTCGTCGTCGCGCCCCAGCAAGGATTCGAGGCACTCGATGAACAATTTTGAGTTCCGCTGCATCTCGATCTTGATCCAGAACAAATCCACGCCGAGCGCATAGGCGCGCGAGCGGAATTCCTCGTCCTCCAGCGAACTCAAGACGACCGTGCGCAGTTCGGGATAGCGGCGGCGGACGATGGAAAGAATCTGCAAACCGTCAATGCGCGGCATCTTCAAATCGCAGATGAGCAGCCGCACCGGCTCGGACTCCAGCAGCGCGAGCGCGCGCTTGCCGGTGTTGGCGGTGAGGATTTCCGGGCGGCTCGGCAAGGCGGCAAGCATCTCCCGGCTCAACTCGAGCCAGTCGTTGTCATCGTCCAAAATCAGGATTTTGTGTGCTTTATCCATGGGCAGCCGGCCTCGCCGAAGGGCGTAACACCGACGAAACTCCGGCGTTTTCGCGCCTTTGTCAATTCTTAAGCAATCCCCGTTCCCGCCGGCAAACAATTTTTGGCGGGAAATCTGGACATTCCCCGCACGCCGCCGTCACGTCGTGGGACAAACGCAGAAAAATTCCTGCTGGCGCGGGCGTGGCGTGGATTCTGCTTGAAAACATTCGCCCGCGCCAGTGGCGGACAGAAACGAACCGAGACAAGTTATGTCAAGCATGGTCAAAACAACCTTCGCCGGATTCCTCCGTGGAATCCTGCGGCGGATGGACGCGCCGGAACAGGCCGTTGCGCCACCACCGCGCCCAGTCGGTGCCAACACGCTGCGCCCCTCTGCCATTTCCGCCGCCTTGGCCGCCGCGCCGCCCCTGCCACACAGCGCGCCGCCCGACGCCAACGAGATCGCCCTGCCGCTCGCGCCCATCGTCGCCGGCCTGTCCATCGAGCTGCGCGGAAAAATCATGGTCGTCCCGCCGCCGGGCATGACCATCAATCTGCCGGTGGACACCGTCATGTCGCAGCTTGCGTTCGGCGCGGTGAAGATTTCCTTCGGTGAACTGCGCCGGCTCGCGGCAAATATTTTCGCCAACTCCGGCGGCGAGCATGACAATAAAATAGTCAGCCTGCCGCTCAATGAAATTTTGCCGCGCCTGAACCCGGCACTGCTCGTGCGCCGCACCGGGCCGAAAGTGGAAGTCGGCGAAGACGTCAACGGCCCGTTCGGCAACCGCGCAGCCGGCGTGACCTTCACCACGCAGCCGCTCAAGCCGGCCACGCCGCCCGCGCCCGTGCCGCGCGCTGACCGTCCGGAAATTTCCAAGGCGTCGTCCTTGCCCGCCGCGCCGATTTCATTCACACCGTCACCGAATTTACCACCTCCGGTCGCACCCGTGCCGCCGATTCCGTTACCGTCCGTCCGCCCGGCGTCGCCGGTGGTGCCACCCGCCCCTAAGACAGTGATTTCCACTGCGCCCGTTTCTGTTCCAACGCCCGCGCCCGTCGCGCCGCGTCCGGAGCCGGCGCAGGCGACGATTTTTGCGGCGCTGTGGGATCTGGCCGAAATCTGGCCGGAGAAATTGCGCGATGAGATTTCGCAGTCCGCGCTGGCGAACGTCAGCGTGCCGCTTGCCGGCAACGTGGTGGCCGCCGGCCTGAAACGCGGGCGCATCGCGATGTCGTGGAAACAAATTCGCACGCTGGCCAAGCCGAGTTCCGCCGCATCGCCAAACGACAATGTGGAACTGGATTTGCCGCTGAAGGTGATTGCGCCGCTGTTTTTCGCCGCGCAGAAAAGTGCCGGCATGGGGCGCAAGGCGGTGAAGGTGTCGGAGGAAATTCCGAATTTGTTTTTCGGTTTTCCGCAGGCCGCGCCAGAGGCGCCCGCAGCAGCAGCAGCAGCAGCGCCTGCGCCTGCGCCGAAAAAATCCGCCGACTCAAATTTCTACGTCTGGGGCGACAACGGCGAAACGCCGAAGACGGACACGAATGTCTTCGCGCCGCCGGCGGTGCCGCAGACGGATTTCACGCATCGCCAGGCACCGCCGAAGGACGTGGTGGCGCGCGCGGTACAACTGGCCGGCGTGGCCGGCGCGGTGGTGACGCTGCCGGACGGTTTGCGCGTGGCGAGCGAGGTGCCGG
>CAYUGC010000156.1:0-8549 GCA_964444085.1 uncultured Bifidobacteriaceae bacterium
CGCGATAGCGGAACTGCAAGCGCCAACGGCGGTTGGCTCCGGCGACTGGTTAGGCTCCGGGCGACTTCTCTTTCTGAACAAGATTAAATGCATAAATAATGATAGCTGTAGCCGTAGCAATACTACCTAGCGTCTGAGGAATAGGATGTCTCTGCAAGAAAAAGTCTGCGCCTCCCAAAATCAAATCAAGTGCGTCGTTTGCAACAATGATAAAAAGCGCTAGAGCCAGGTAAAGCCATGCGTCGGTCTTGAAATAGAACAACCTCACCAACCCAACGCCTCGCAAAGCTATCACAACCACTGCTATCCCAATCCCGACTAAATCAGGCTGCCCGCTTTTGGACGAAAGCAGCATAAACAGAATAATGGCGAAGCTGATCACGACGCCAAAGCCGTAAAGAATCAAGAGAAACCATACCCAGTCGGGTCTTTCTTTTTCTTTTGGTGGCAAATTTTCCATAATCTAGGAGCCTAACGAAAAAAGCTGAGCCACCGCCGACTCACGACGTGAACCGCGACAGCGGAACTGACCGCGCCAACGGCGGTTGGCTCCGGCGACTTGTTAGGCGTCACTGTCATCCTTCTTTCGTTTTGTTACATTTCTGGTAAACGGAGCTGCCATAAACATGCCACGCACGCTATAGGGCAGATGCGAACTCAAAATCAGACATGCGATAACTAGAACCAACAGCAAATACTTTGGAGATACCACAGCGACAACCACCCCAACAACGACTAAACCACACCAAATAACCCACCGCAAACGACGAACCTTGTCGCTTGGCTTTTTCACTTCGCGCTCTTCATTTGCGTTTTTCTGACTCATAGACTCTCAATGACGCCTAACAAGGAGTCGGCCGCATTATTGCGGTCTAATTCCTTATTTTTATTGAACTATGAAACGATTTATGATTTTGTCAACGCCTATGTTAGGTGACCTGATGAACGATTCAGGGGCGGCGGTAAACACCGCACGACCGGTCAAACCACGGGACCGGCTCTTGCCCAATCCCAAGGCGCGCTTGAAGGAGCAGTTCCACGAAGTTTGCCGGTTCAAGCATCTGGCGTTGCGCTCGGAGGAGGCGTATTGGGCCTGGGTGGTGCGGCTGGTGCGCTTTTTCAATGGCAAAATTCATCCCAAGGATTTGAGCGGGGAACAGTTGGCGGAGTTTTTGACGCATTTGGCAACAGTGGGGCAGGTGGCGGCCAGCACGCAGAATCAGGCGTTGAATGCCTTGTTGTTTTTGTATCGGGAGGTGTTGCATCTAGAGCAGACAGTGGCCGCGTTTGAACGGGTGCGAAAACCGGCGCGTTTGCCGGAAGTCCTATCGCAGGCGGAGGTTAAAAAATTGTTGGCGGCGGTGGCGGCGGAACATCAGTTGCCCTTGCAACTGCTTTACGGAACCGGGTTGCGGTTGATGGAGCTGCTGCGGTTGCGGGTGAAGGATGTGGATCTGGCTCGGAACATCATCCTGGTTCATGCGGGCAAGGGTGACAAGGATCGTTCCACGATGGTGCCGGAGTTGTTGCAAGTGCCGCTGCCGGCCCATTTGGAGCGGGTGCGTTTGATTTGGGAAGATGACGTGCGCGAAGGTTTGGGTGCGGTGTATCTGCCGGAGGCACTGGCGCGAAAGTATCCCAACGCGGCCAAGGAGTGGTGCTGGCAGTGGGTGTTTCCAGCCCGGGGGCTGGCGCGTGATCCGGCGGACGGGGTGTTGCGACGGCATCATGTGAAGGAGGACACCTTGCAACGGGCCGTGAAGCTGGCGGCGGCACGGGCGAAAATCGAAAAGAATGTTTCGCCGCATACGCTGCGGCATTCGTTTGCCACGCATCTTTTGGAACAGGGCTATGACATCCGCACGGTCCAGACGTTGCTGGGACACAAGGATGTGACGACGACGATGATTTACACGCACGTGATGCAGAAGCCGGGGCTGGGCGTCAAAAGTCCGCTGGACCAGCTTTGAGAACGGTTCAAGTTTCACGTTTCAGGGCGTTTGCCTTGAAGCCAAATGCTGAAAAGCTGAAAACTGAAAGGCTGAAAAACAAAGGCAGTGGCAGGGCTGCCGCAGCAAGACGCTGGCGCATTCCGGTCACGCCAGGGTTGGGCAGAGGCTACAGTAGTTTTAACGCCTCTATGAGCTCCGCAGATTCCGCCGACGTCAAGCCGACGCCGCCAACTCGGGCCGGGGAGATTTCTGGCCGAGATGCCTGGCCACCGCCTCGGTGCGGGAACGGACGTGCAGCTTTTCGTAGATGTGCCGGATGTGCGTATGGACCGTTGCGTAGCTCACCTTCATCTGGTCGGCGATTTCCTTGTAAAGAAAGCCCTTCGCCAGCAGGTCCAACACCTCCGCCTCGCGCGGCGAAAGATTTTCCATCCCGGCAGCCGGCACGGCCACCGGATGCTGGAACGACTGCACGATCTTGCGCGCAATGTGGCTGCTCATCGGCGAGCCGCCCGCGTGGACTTCCTTGATGGCGGCCAGCAATTCCGCCGGCGGCGTCTGCTTGAGCAGGTAGCCGGTCGCACCCGCCGTGAGCGCGTTGAAGATGTGTTCCGTGTTCTGATACACGGTGAGCATGATGATCTGCACGCCAGGCAACTGCGGCTTGAGCCGACGCACGCACTCCACACCGTTGAGGCCGGGCAAATTGATGTCCATCAGCACGACTTCGGGCATCACCTGGGGGATTTCCGCCAGCGCATCCTCCGCGCTGCCATGCCGGCTGACGCAGCGGAAACCCGGCGCGCCATCAATCAGCTTCGCGAGGCTGCCCCGCACCTGCGGGTTGTCTTCAACAATGGAAACGGCAATGCTCATCAAATTGGTATGCTTAAGAAATTAATTCACCGGCTCGTCTTTGCCAATCGCCACAACTGGTGATGCCGCGTCCTTCAGAAAAACCGTCAATTCCACGCGCGTCCCTTGGCCGGCGACGCTGTGAATCTCGCACCGACCGCCGACGGACGCGAGGCGTTTCTCCAGATTGCCCAAGCCGGAGCCGGATGAAAGCCGTTCGCCGGCGGCGCTGCCGGCAGATTGCAAACCCTTGCCGTTGTCCTCGATTTCCAACGTGAGCCGGCCCGGCGCGAGCCGCAGCCGCAGCCAGACTTCCGTGGCCTGCGCGTGCTTGACGATGTTGTTCAACGTCTCCTTCAACGCGAGGAACAGATTGTAGCGCACCTCCGCGTCCACGCGCGTCGCCGGCAGTTCCAGCGGCAGATCCATGCGGCAGCGCACGTCCGCCACGCGCAGATAATCCTCCGCATAGGCGGAAATGTAATCCATCAGGCCCGCCACCGTGTCGTGCTGCGGATCCACGGCCCAAACGATTTCATCCATCGCCTTTGTCAGCTTGCGCGCCGACTGCGTGATGCGTTCGAGGTTCGCCTCGGTCTGCGCCGGCTCGCGCCGCGCGAGCTCGGTAAGCAGCGTGATCTGCGTCAGGCCCGCGCCGACATCATCATGGATGTCCTTCGCGATGCGCGCGCGGTCGCGCTCGACGGCGGCCTGCTTTTCCATCGCCGCCAATTTGCGACGGTATTTCCGCGTCGCCGCCCGACGCACGGCAAAGGAAATTCCGCCGATGATCAGCGCACTGGCGAAAATAAAAAATGAGGTGGTCTGGTAAAAATAGGGTTCCACGGTGAACCGGACCGTCGCGCCGGTGTTGTTCCAGACGCCTTCGTTGTTGCACGCGATGACGTGAAAACGGTAGCTGCGCGGCAGCAGCCGGCCATAGTGGGCCGTGCGCAAAGCCTCGGCGTCCACCCAGCGGGAATCGTAGCCTTCCAACTGGTAGCGGAACCGCGCGCGGTCGCCGCCGGCAAAGTTCAGCGCGGTGAAACGGAAATCGAACTGCGTGTGTCCCGGCGGCACCGAGATTTCGCCGCCCGCGAGCGGCACCAATTCGCCATCCACGCGAAAATCCTCCACCAGCACCGGCGGCGGCGCGGATTGCGTCGTCAATTCATCCGGGTTCAGCCACACCACGCCGCGCACGGTGGTGAACCACAGCTTGCCGTCCGGCCCGCGCCAGCTTGCGGGCTGGTAGCCGTCGGAACATTCGAGCGCCGGCAGACCGTCATGCCGGCCATAGGCAACGTAATCCACTGACGGCGACCGGCCGTCCGCGCAGGCGTTCAACGCCTTTTTGTCCACGCAGAAAATTCCCTGATGCGTGCCGAGCCAGAGCCGGCCGTGGCCGTCCTCCTGGATCTGGCTGATGATGTCCGCCGGCAGACCGTTGGTGGCGGTGATGCGCGAAAACCTCCCAGCCTTGAACCGCACCAGCCCGCCGCGAAACGTCCCCGCCCATAGCGTGCCGGCAGCATCCGCGTGCAGCGCATAAATCGGCTGCCCGGCCAGCGCGTCCGTCGCGTGGAACGCCTCCAGCCGGTCCGGGCTGCAGCGGAAGATCGTGCCATCATCCGCGCCGGCCCAGATGTTGCCGTCGGGCGTCTCCGCCAAGGCGCGGATGGCCGGCATGAAATTATTGCTGCTGACATTCAGCACCTGCCGGTTGTTGCCCGCCCACCACGCCAGCCCGGCCTTCAGCCCGAGCCACAGGCGGTTCCGGCCGTCCACCAAAATGGATTTGATGCCGTGCACGTCCCACGACACGCGCTGGATGCGGCCGTCGAGCAACTGGTAAAAATCCTCGCCTTCCGACGCGCTCAGCCACGCGCCGCCGTCCGCGCGCGGCGCGAGGGAAAAAACAAAATTCGCCGACGCGCTCGCGCCCACGGCGTAGCGGGAAATATTCCCATCACTCCACCGGCACAGGCCGCCGCCCGCCGTGCCGATCCAGACCGTGCCATTGGTGTCGCCGCTCACCGAGAGCGCCGTGCGCGCGGGCAACCCTTCCGCCGGGCCGATGACATGAAACCGCCGGTCGCGCAGCCGCGCCAGCCCGCCGTGGTCCACGCCCGCCCAGATGCCGCCGTCGCCGCCCTGAAACCACGCGCCCACGCGGTCGCCGGGCAGGCAGCGGTCGTTCGGCAGGTTTTCGGAGGCCGAAGTGAGCCGCTCAAAACCGCCCGCCGGCGTGATGTGAAACAGGCCGTTGCCGTAATGATTGAACCACAGCCCGCCCTCGCGGTCCTCATGAAAACCCATCGCGCGACCGGAGGCCGGCCCCAGCAAACCGCGCCAGGCATCGGCCTCCGCCGTCCACGCGCGACCGGCCATTTTGCGCAGGCGGTCGCCGTCCAGCACCCACAGCGCACCGGCCTTCGTCGGGAACAACAACAGCGGCTGCACGTCCGTCAGGCTGTTGGTCGGCGTCATCGCCTCGAACTGCGCGCCGTTCCAGCGGGCGATTTCGTTTTCCGCACCGGCCCAGATCTGGCCATGCGCGTCCGCGACGAGCGTATAAATTTTACTGCCGGCCAGACCGCCGTCGCCCTTCACTTCCTGGAACAGGCCGTTGACGAACCGCAAAATGTGCCCGTCGCGCGTGAGAAACCACAGCCCGCCCGCCGCGTCGGTGCATTGGAAAATCGGCCGGGTGCCCGCCGGCGGCGGCACGGTCTGCCAGTCCGCGTTGGTGGCCGACAGATCGCGCCACAGCACGTCGCCGAACTGCATGACAAACATCACGACATTCGTCGCAGAATAAACCAGCGAGTTGTGCAGGTCATATTGCGGCCGGTCGGGAAATTCATTTTTGAAAACGCCGTCGCGATACGACGTCAGCCCGCCACGAAACGTGTTGACCCAGAGCGTGCCGCTCGCGTCGAGAAACAGCCCCTGCACGCGCGTCTGCGTCAGCTCCGGCCGGTTCACCGGATCGAAGGTCACGAACCGCGCGCCGTCGAACCGGGCGAGGCCGTTGTAGGTGCCCACCCACAGGTAGCCGTCCGGCGTCTGCGCGATGGAAGTCACCGTGCTGCTCGGCAGGCTGTCCTCCGTGTCCCACTTGTCCACGAGATAATCCGCCGGCTCCGCGCGCAGCCCGAACGCCGCGCAAAAAAACCATCCCGCCAGCAGGCAGAGGCGCGCTGAAAGATTTCGGGGGGACATCGGCGCCAACATATCGCGTCCCGCCTAAATTGCCAACGCAAAGGCATCACCGTGGCGGCGTCCCGGAAGAGCGCCGCCAACTGAAACGTGAAACGAAAACATCCAACAACCAACATTGAACATCCAACATCCAGTGAAGCGCCGGCGCGGGACACTTTGGTTGCAGCAGGTTTTCCGGCCGCTGATTTTTGGTTGGCGGCTTTCGGCTGAAAGCCGCTACGCTCGTGCTGATGGAACTGCGTGAATTCGCCGAATCAGTTTTGTTCGCCACGTCGCTTGAGGAAAAACTCCGCGCGCCCGGCGAACTGACCGACGAACGGCCCGGCCCGGCGCGGGAAACGCCGACCGCGCCCGGACGGCCAGACAATTTGGTTTTCAAGCCGCACGGCAGCGGCGAGAAAAGCGAATTCCCCGGCCTGCACCAGCTCGAACACGACCGCGAGCGCGGCAAGCTGCTGCATTTTTTCGGCAACCACGAACTGCTCGCCACCGAGCTGATGGCGCTCGTGCTGCTGAAATTTCCCGACGCGCCGGCGGCGTTTCGCCAGGGCGTTTTGAAGACATTGCAGGACGAGCAGGAACACACGCGGCTCTACATGGAACGCATGAAAAGCTGCGGCATTGCGCTCGGCGATTTTCCGGTGAGCGGCTATTTCTGGCGCTGCGTCGCGCCGATGCAGCACCCGATCGACTACGTCGCCGGCCTTTGCCTGACGTTCGAGCAGGCGAACCTCGACTTTGCCGGCCACTACGGAAAAGCGCTCGGCACCGTCGGCGACGCCGGCTCCGCGAAGCTGCTGGAAAAAATCCAGCGCGACGAAATCGGCCACGTCGCCTACGGTTTGAAATGGTTCCGCCGCTGGAAAAACCCCGGCGAGAGCGACTGGGACGCCTTCTGCCGCACGCTGAAATTTCCGCTCTCGCCGCAGCGCGCAAAAGGCTTTTCACTGAACGTCGCCGGGCGCAAGGCCGCCGGGCTGGACGATCAATTCATCGCGCAGCTCAACGTCTATTCGCAGTCGAAAGGCCGCACGCCGAGCGTTTATGTTTTCAACGCCTTCACCGAAGGCCGCCTCGCGGAAGGAAAAAAGTTCAACCCCACCAAGCCGCAGGCACAGCTCGCGCGTGATCTGGAAAACCTGCCGCAATTCCTCTGCCGGCAGGACGACATCGTGCTGGTGGCGCAAAAACCGTCCGTGGAATTCTTGAGCGGCATCAAGCAGGCCGGGTTTCCGCTGCCGGAATTTGTGGAACGGAGCGCGGGGCACCGTCCCGGCGCGCTGGAAAAAAAACTGCCGGGACGGTGCCCGGCGTTCCAACCGCTTGCCGCGCGCAAGCTCGGCAGCCTACGCCCGTGGGCATGGGGGCCGGACAGCTTCGAACTGCTGAAACCGGTTTTTGCCAACGTCACCGGCGAAAAGCGGGCGGATGAAAGCCGGTTCAACGAAAAGATTGCACAGCTTTATTCAAAAGCATGGAGCGCGGATTTTTTGCGGAAGATTCTTGGTGATGGCAGGGCCGCGCGGCTGCGCGGTCAGAGCCCGGAGGCGACGCAGCAACGCCGCCCTACCAACGATTGGCTTTGCTCCGAAAACGAAATCGGCACCGCCGTCAATTCATTGGATGAAGCGCTCGCCGCCATTGCCAAAATCCGGGCACGCGGCCACCACAAGATTGTCGTGAAGGAATCCTTCGGCGTGGCCGGCAGCAACGCGCTGCGATTGTTCGAGCCGGAGCTTTTGCCGGCGCAGTTGCGCTGGCTGGAAAATGCGTTCGCGCACCAACGCGAACTCGTCGTCGAGCCGTGGCTGGAACGGTTGCAGGATTTTTCCGCGCAGCTCGAAATGACGGAGCGCGGGCTGAAGCTCTGCGGTTTCACCGGGTTGCAATGCGATGCGCGCGGCCAGTTCATCGCCAACTTCGCCGAGCCGCATTTTCACAAGCGGATTCCGGCGCAGGTGATTGCGCCATTCAACGCGGCGACGGACATCTCCGGGCGGTTGCTGGAATTTTACGGCGCAGTTTTTGCCACGCTGGAAACAGAATTACGCCGCGCGGATTTCACCGGGCCGATTGGCATTGACGCCTTGATCCATCGCGACGCGAACGGCGCGGTGAAACTGAAACCGGTCGTGGAAATCAATCCGCGCCACACGATGGGCCGCGTGCTGGTGGAGCTGATGCGGCAGACGGGCCAGAACTGCCACGGCTCGTTCCGGCTGGTGAACGCCGCACAGTTGCGCACGGAAGGTTTTGAAAATTTTCCCGCCTTCGCAAAATCACTCACGGAAAGATTTCCGCTCCAACTCGAAAGCCAGCCACCGCGCATCCGTTCCGGCGCGCTGTGCCTGAACGATCCGGCCACGGCGCAGGTTTGCCTCGCGGTTTTCCAGGTTAGAGCATTTCCATAAATCCGGTAGCGTGGCGGAATCAGATCCGTGGCAGCGGTCTTTTTGGTTTTGGGCTTCGTTTCGGCTCAGTTGCAGGGTTTTCAAACCTGCGCCTTCGCCAAAGCCT
>CAYUGC010000157.1:0-8399 GCA_964444085.1 uncultured Bifidobacteriaceae bacterium
CGTTAAATCAGGTTTATCTGGCCAAGAGCCGGGTGACTGAAACGATCCGGCTGGAAATTGAACGGCTTCAAAAAGAAATGCTGTGATTTTGCCGGCGGCAGCTCGCCCGCCGCAATGCTGTGTGGCTTCGCCGCTGTTTTCGGTGGACTGGACGGAGGTGTTGGCTGCCGTTCCACTTCGTCTCATCACTAGGCTTTGCTTCAAGGCGGGGCAACTTCGCCTGCTCCAGTTTAAACTCCACCGACAATAGTGGGGAAAACACTGGTTTTTGCATAACAAAGTCATTTTAAATGATTTAACCATATTTCCTGCCCGCCAACTGTCTCTTTTTAGACAGAGTTTCATTTGAAAGTCTGATGTTTCCATTTGAAAGTCTCGCACTTCCATTTGAAAACCTGACGCTTCCATTTGAAAGTCCCAAACTTCCATTTGAAAGTCTGACGTTTCCATTTAAAAGTTTCGCACTTTCATATGAAAGTGTTCCACATCCATTTGAAAGTTTGACGGTTTCATTTGAAAGTCCCCCGTTTTCATTTGAAAACCTGACACTTTCATTTGGTTGGCGGGCTCTTTCACATGGTTCCGCTCCACCGTCGGATGACCAGCGGAAGCGGGCGAAAGGCGGGGTTTTAAAAATATTTTCACTTTTTTTGACAGATTTGGTTTTTTTCCACGTATTAGGGGTAGGGAGAAGCAGCGAATGCGGAGATAAAGCGGGGTCTTTCGTGTTTCCCGGATTTTGTTTTTTCAGCTCCGCCCCAATAGGGGTGGGCGGGCGGGGGGGTATTTGGGATTTTATGGCGGGCGGGGCGGAGCTGATTTATAAATATCAAACATCTTCCGTGTTTTTGAGCATTTCAAAAACGGCAGGTTCTTTCATTGGATTCTTTGCCCCGTATTGGGGGGATTCTGCTTCGGACATTTTTTGAACTTTCACCGGCGCGAAAATTTTCTAAACTGCCGGCATGAACGTCTTTGTCACCGGCGGTGCCGGTTATATCGGCTCGGTTTGCACCGAGGAACTTCTCAATGCCGGACATCAGGTCACGGTGTATGACAACCTCACGGAAGGCCATCGCTCCGCCGTGGATCCGCGCGCGAAATTCATCTTCGCCAAGCCGGAAGAGGAGGGGAACATCCTCGCCGCCGTCAAGTCGGTGATGCCGGACGCCATCCTGCATTTCGCCGCGTTCGCGCTGGTCGGCGAGTCCATGACCAATCCGAAAAAGTATTTCCACAACAATTTCGTCAACGCCCTCAAGCTCGCCGATGCCGCCGTGGAATGCGGCGTGAAAAAATTCGTCTTCAGCTCGACGTGCGCCACCTACGGCCCGCCGGATCGCATTCCGATGACGGAAGACCTGCCGCAGCGCCCGATCAATCCCTACGGTGAATCCAAGCTGATGTTTGAAAAGGCGCTGCTGTGGTATCGCGAAATTTACAAACTGGATTTCGTCGCGTTCCGCTATTTCAACGCCGCCGGGGCGAGCGAAAAATTCGGCGAGCATCACCGCATCGAATCGCACCTGATTCCGAACGTGCTGTTCGTGGCGCAGGGACGGAAGCCGCATCTGGAGATTTTCGGCACGGATTATCCCACGCCCGACGGCACGTGCATCCGCGATTACATCCACATCAAGGACCTGGCGCAGGCGCACATCCTGGGATTGCAGCCGGGCAAGAGCGGCTTTTTCAACCTCGGCAACGGCGACGGCTATTCGGTGAAGGAAGTCATCGAGACGTGCGAAAAGGTCACGGGCAAGAAAATCCCGGTGATCGAGCAGCCGCGCCGCGCCGGCGATCCGCCCCGGCTCATCGCCGCCGCGACCAAGGCGCACACGGAACTCGGCTGGAAGCCGCAGTATCCCAAGCTGGAAGACATCGTGAAAACCGCCTGGGCGTGGCACCTGAAACATCCGACTGGCTACGCGGATTGACAGGCCGATTGCTCGTGGTGTTCCGCCTGCTGTCTGCCGATTATAATCGTGGAAGATTACAACTCCTTTGTTGACGGCGGTTCAGGTAAATGCACCAACGTGTCATTGATGGGCTCGCGCTCAAACACTTTGTAGAGCGTCGGGAGCAGGAAAAGTGTCAGCAGCGTGGAACTGATGAGTCCGCCGATGACGACGGCGGCGAGCGGCTTCTGAATTTCGCTCCCCGGCCCCGTGGCGAACAGCATCGGCACCAGTCCAAGGGCGGCGACGCTGGCGGTAATGAGCACGGGGCGCAATCGCAGCACCGCGCCTTTGATTACTGCGAGTTCGACATTCATGCCTTCGCGCCGCAGTTCGTTGAAGTAACTGACCATCACGATGCCGTTGAGGACGGCCACGCCAAAGAGCGCGATAAAGCCAACGCTCGCGCTCACGCTGATATTGAAATGGCCGATGAGCAGCGCGAGGATGCCGCCGATGAGCGCGAAGGGAATGTTCAGGATGATGAGCAACGCCTGTTTCACCGAGTTGAACGACCCGAACAGAAGCAGGAAAATCGCGGCGATGGTGATCGGCACGACAATCGCAAACCGCTTCATGGCTCGTTGCTGATTCTCAAACTGCCCGCCCCAGGTGAGGTAGTAGCCGGGCGGGAGTTTTACGGCGGCGTCAATTTTCTGCTGCGCTTCCTTCACGAAGCCGCCGATGTCGCGGTCGGTCACATTGCACTCGACGACGATGCGGCGCTGCGCCATTTCGCGACTGATTTGGGCCGGGCCTTCCGTCACATAGACATGTGCCAGTTGTCCGAGCGGAATCAGCGCGCCTTGCGGTGACGCGATCAGGATCTGGCGGATGGGCGAAACATCGCTCCGAGCCGACTCCGGGAAACGCACGGCGAGGCCGAACACTTTCTGTCCTTCATAAACTTTCGTCGCCTCCTTGCCGCCGATGGCCGTTTCCACGACTTCCTGCACGTCGGCCACATTGATGCCGTAGCGCGCAAGTTTGTCGCGGTCAATTTCGATTTGCAGATAGGCAAGGCCGCTGACTTTCTCGACATTGATGTCCGCCGCGCCATGCACCTTGCCGAGGACGCGCGCCACCGCTTCGGCCTTCGTTTTGAGCACCTCCAAGTCGTCGCCGAAAATCTTGATGCCGATGGCCGACTTCACGCCGCTGACCAGTTCGTCCACGCGCAGCGCGATCGGCTGGGTGAAACTGGCGGCGACACCGGGGACTTGCGCGACGGCTTCGCGCATCTTGTCCACCAGTTCATCTTTGGTTGCCGCCGAGGTCCATTGCTCGCGCGGCTTGAGCGTGACCGTGACGTCGCTGGCGTCCACCCCCTCGGGATCGGAGGCGATGTCGGCGCGGCCCGTTCGCGACACTACGTCAATTACCTCCGGAAATTGTTTCACGATTCTTTCCACCCGCCCGGCCAGTTCAAGGGATTGCGGCAGCGAGATGCTGGGCAGGCGCGCGAGTTTGATGGAAATCGCGCCTTCATCCAGCGTCGGCAAAAATTCCGTGCCGATGCGGGGGACGAGCGCGAGCGCCCCCGCCAGCGCGAGCACCGCCGTGATGACCACGAGCCACGGATGCCGCACGCACGGCTTGAGCAGCAGGAGGTAAATATGTTTCAGCCAGCGGATATGAAACGGATCATGCTCTTGGGGCGCTTGCTTCAGGAAAACCGTGCAGAGCATGGGCACGAGTGTCAGCGAAAGAAACAACGAACCGAGCAGCGCAAAAGAAATCGTGAACGCCAGCGGGCTGAACATCTTCCCCTCGAACCCCTCCAGCGTGAACAGTGGCAGGAACACCACGATGATGATGAAGATGCCGAACACGATCGGACGTCCGACTTCCTTGGCCGCGTAAAGCACGACCTCCGTTTTGCCCGCGTGCCTGGCGCTTCCGGACGCAAGCGTCGTAGCGCAGGTTTCCAAACCTGCTGTATCACCGACTTCCAAGTCGGCGGGGCATTGGAATGGCTTTGCGGCAGCGGATTTGGAAATCCGCGACACAGCAGACTCGGAAGTCTGCGCTACGCGAGTTGCGTGCGCGTGTTGCTTCGCGTCGTCCGGCTTTTCGGTCAGGTGCCGGTGGATGTTCTCCACCATCACCACCGCGCCATCCACCATCATGCCGATGCCGATGGCCAGGCCGCCGAGCGACATGAGATTGGCGCTCATGCCATACCAGCGCATCATGATGAACGCGAAGAGCGCGGCCAGAGGTAGAACGAGCGTGACAATGATCGCGCTGCGAATGTCGGCGAGCAGCACGATCAGGATGATGAAGACCAGAATCGCCCCCTCTTGCAGGGCAGTGGTCACGGTGTGAATGGCCTTCTTCACCAGATCCGTGCGGTCGTAATACGGCACAAGTTCAACGCCCGGCGGCAGCGCCTTCCGGATCGCGGGCAGTTTTTCCTTCACGCCATTGACGACGTCGCGACCGCTCGCGCCCTTGAGCATGAGGACGATTCCCGCCACGGCTTCGCCTTCGCCATTGGCCGTCAGCGCGCCCTGCCGCAGTTCCGCGCCGATGACCACGTCCGCCACATCGCGCACATACACCGGCGCGTGCGCGTGCGTGACCACGATTATGTTCTCGATGTCTTTGGTGTCCTTCACCAGCCCCAGCCCGCGCACGACATATTGCTCCGAGCCGTGCTCGATGAAATTGCCACTCGCATTGGCGTTGTTTTTTTCCAGCGCTTCAAAGACCTGCTGCAACGTGATTCCATAAGAAGTCAGCCGGTCGGGTTTGATGAGCACCTGGTATTGCTTCACCTGTCCGCCAAAGGAATTCACGTCCGTGACGCCGGGCACGGTGCGCAGAATCGGTCGCACGATATATTGCTGGATGGTGCGCAACTCGGTCGCGTCGTATTTCTTGTCCTTGCTGACGAGGGTGTATTGGTAAATCTCGCCCAGGCCGGTGCTGATCGGGCCGAGCTGGACTTCGACGCCCGCCGGCAGTTTGTCCCGCGCCCCCGATAGTCGCTCAAATACCAGTTGCCGGGCGAAGTAATCGTCCACGCCGTCCTCGAAGACGACGGTGATCACACACAATCCGATCTTGGAAACCGAACGCACTTCCGCGAGCTTGGGCAGCCCGGCCAGTTCGATTTCAATCGGGCGCGTGACCAGCTTTTCCATGTCGGGCGGCGACATGCCACCGGCGGTGGCGAGCACCTGCACCTGCACGTTGGTCACGTCGGGAAAGGCGTCAATCGGGATTTGCCTGAGCGAGAGCCAGCCGAATCCGCTGAGAATCAGCATCGCCAGCAGGACGAGCAACCGCTGGCGAACGGAGAAATTGAGGAGGGAATTGATCATGGTCTATCAGTTCTTTGAAGTTTGTAGCGCAGGTTTCCAAACCTGCTGTGTTGCCGACTTCCAAGTCGGCAGCGTCCCGCAAACCCCGAGGCTGCGGGTTTGGAAACCGCGATACAGCAGACTTGGAAGTCTGCGTTACCAATCAGCGCCGATTTAGCACGAGAAACAGTTTCGCGGTTGAAGGTTTTCATTCCTCTCCCAACTGGCCTTTGAGCATTTCCGATTTCAGGATGAAGCTGCCTTCCGTGACGATTTTCTCGCCCGCCTTCACGCCGCCGAGGATTTGCACGCGGCCCGATTGCTCCAAGCCCAGCTTCACCACACGCTTCTCGAATTTATTCCCGTCCAACGCCACGAACACAATCTGGTTCTCGCCGTCGGTCTCCAGTGCGGCGTCCGGTATCAGCAGCACGTTGTCGAGAATCGTGGTGACGATCTCCACGTCGGCGAACATCCCCGGCTTCAGCCGCCCGTCCGCGTTGTCCACGGCGATGCGAACTTCCAGTGTGCGCGAACCGGTCTCCACCTGGTTGCCAATCAGGATCACCTTGCCGTGAAACTTCTCATCGGGAAACGCTAGCGTCGTGAATGCCGCGTCCTGTCCCAGCCTCACCGCTGCGATGTCGCGTTCCTTCACTTCGGCAATTGCCCAAAGCTGGGCTGGGTCGCTTATGGTGTAGATGGCCTTGCTCTTGTCCACCTGTTCGCCCGCCGTGGCCGTGCACTCAATGATTACGCCGCCAACGGATGCTTTAAGTTCCAACGGCTTTCCCAGCAGTTCGGGCGACTCCACCAGTGCAACCACGTCGCCCGCCTTCACCGGGTCGTTCAAGTCGAAGTTGAGTTTGGTCAAACGGCCTTCAAGCGTAGCCGTGACCTTGGCCGTCTTGTTCAGGTTGGCGCTGATGCGGCCTGCGGCCTTGAGCGTCATTCCGAGACTGCTCAATTGCGCTGGCTCGGTCTTGAGCGTGACGTTTTGCAGGTTTTCCCTGGTCAGCGTGACAACGTTCTCGTCGCGCTTGTCTTCGGGCGCGGCTTCAGTCTTGGCGTCAGCGGCCTCGTCTTTTTTGCCGCACCCGGCGAGAGCGACGGCGAGCAGCAGGAGAGCGGTGAGTTTCTTCATGGGAAATTTCATTTGGTTTCGGTTGGGGCTTGGAACAGTTGATCGAGCGGAACACCGAGGGCGGATTCCAGTGCGGCCTGCGCTTCCAACAGTTTTTGCAGCGTGTCAAAATTATCGGCCGACGTGTCGAAATAAGTGCGCTGCGATTCAAGGTAGAGCAGCAGCGGTGTGCGGCCTTCGGCGTAGCCCTGCTCGGCGGCATCGAGTGCCGTCTTGAGTTTGGCGCGCAACGCGGGCGTGTAGAACGCGAGCGATTCCTTCGCCGCTGTGAAATTTTGCGAGGCCGTTGTCACATCGCGGAGGATTTCACGCCGAAGTTTGTCCAATTCGGCCAGCGCCTTTTCCTGTTCGGCGGTGGCGGTGGCAATCTCGCCTTTTTTCTTGTCCCAAAAGGGCAGAGGCATCGTGAGGCCGAAACCGACGATCTGTTCGTCGCGAGTGTATTCCAGACTTGGGCCGACCTTGAAATCCGGCCGCCGCGATTTGCGGATGGATTGGAGGCTTAATCCGGTCCGCTCGGCTTCGGCTTCCTGGACTTTGAGGCCGGGATTTCGCACCAGTGATTGTTCGAGCAACCGGGACTGGTCGGGCAACTCAATGCTGCCATCGAGCGCACCGGCCACGGTCAACGGTTCAGCCGGCTTCCGGCCCATCAAAGCGTTCAACGCCACCCGCGCCGCATCGTGTTGGGCCTGGGCTTCGCGCCATGATTTTTGCGCACCCACCACTTCCACCGTTGCCTTGGTCGCCTCAAACTCCGGCGCGTAGCCGCCTTCGACTTTCTTCTTCGCGGCGTCCACAAACGCTTTGGCGAGCGTCAGCCGTTGTTCGCGCAACGCCACGATTTCGCGCGTGGCCAACAGAGTGAAGTAAGCTCGGCGCACCTGAATGGCCAGTTGGGATCGAAAGCCCGCGAGCGCAAGTTGGCGCACGGCGACATTCTTTTCCGCCACGGCGTGCCGCAACGCACGTTTGCCCGGCCACTCGAAGGTTTGCTCCAGCCCGAAATCGCCGTGGAACTGCGTGTCCGACGGATCGCGCACCGACTTGAAGCCGGGCGCGACCGAGATTTCAGGATTCAGCCATGTCTGCGCCGTCGTCAACTCGCCCCGCGCCGAGGCGATGTCCGCCGCCAGCACGCGGATGTCGGGATTGTCGGCGAGCGCCAGCCGGATGGCCGCATCGAGCGTCAGCACATTGGTGCTGGGCGCGGCCTTGGTTTCCTGGCTCTTCGCGGTTGGCGTCATGGCGCTTCCCAGCGCCACCGCGAGTAAAAGTGGCAAACTGCAAAATATCTTTCGCTTCATAAAAAACGGATCAACCAAAATGGAAAAAACAAAAACAGCACGGCGTAAATCACACCGCGTTCCGAGGGAAGTCCCGGACGGGACTAATTACGAAGCAAACGAAGGCGCACGAACCGGAAGGGCCGTGCGGGAAACAAACTGCCAGGTCTGGAGCAACTGCGGCGGTGCCGCCGTGAGAATGCCGAGGCTGTCTTCCTTGGGCAAAATGTTGGCCAGGTTCAATCGTGGCGCGAACAAAGCCGGCTGCAAGTCCGGCGCCGGCAGCGTCAGGCGAATTTGCGCAGAGTGGTATTGAGCCTTTTCCACCGCAAAACAACCGCACTCGCCGCAATCCTTGCTGGGGTCGCACGCTGGTTGCTCATCAACGACACACTGAAAAAATTCGAGGCCGGGAAGGGATTCAAGCTGACAATGCGCGGAGGCGGGCAGCCAGAGAAAGGCCGCCAGCGCAAACCAGATGTTTCGGAAAAGCCGCACGCCTCTATTGATAGCGTCAGATGATCGAATGTTCAAATTAATCCTGCGGAACAACCCGCTTGAATGGGAATCCAGCCCCAGCAATTGACCCGTGCCGCGATTCACGACGGCAAATCTTTTCCCGTCGTCGTCACGGTGAGCTTGCCGTGTTTCACGCCCTTGGCGGCGATGAGTTCGTCGGCGATCTTGCGGATGACGCTGGCCT
>CAYUGC010000158.1:0-8321 GCA_964444085.1 uncultured Bifidobacteriaceae bacterium
CCGCACCAAGTCCATGTCATCGGCGTGCATTTTCCCCATTATGTGCGCCGGGGCGACAAAAGCGGACAGGAATTTTTGAAATCGCTTTGGCGCTGGTTATTTCGCCTTTTCGACCACGGGCATTTCAACGGGCAGGTTACACCTGTCCGCCGACGGAAACCACTGTCATGGAAAAGGAAACCGAAATATTCCGCGCGTTGAAACCGAAGCGGTCTTACACGTCCTCAATTGCCACCACCGTGACATGAATCTTTTCGTTCAAGGGCACATTCGAGGTTTTTCCATTTTGATTAACCTTCAATTGCATATCCACGTCGTTCATGTTTTCAACCGCCATTCCCAGCTCCGGGTCGAACCAAATGTCGCCGGAGACTTCTCCCTTTTCGAGTCTTATGCGAAGCGCGGGAGCATCGGGGCTGGAGTCGGATGAAATCGTGCCCGTAAACACAATATGCATGCATTTGCGATCGGCCCGCCGTTCCCAATTCTGGAAGGCACATTTGACATCCACGTTGAGATTGCCGACGTTGCTGGGATACTTCAAACTGACTGGCCAGCGGTCACCCAGCTTCACCACACGGCGCGGCACGGTATCCTCCCCTTGCGAGCCATATTTTTCGAGCGCAAGTTCATTGAACAAATCCTTGAACCCAGCCTGTTCCTTTTGGTTGTTCCCCGCCACCCGGGTCAGCAGTTCCTGATACCCGTTCATCTTCTCGACTTTGCCGTTGGCGTCGGTGAAATACTCAAGACGGGCGCCGATCATTTTACGCAACCGCGCCCCAACCGGATTCGCGGCATCCTGGGTCGGGACCTGGGAGGAATTTGCATAGAGCACTTTGCGATCTGCGAGACTGACCTCCAACGCGACACTCTCGAAAACCAGTTGCAGTTGCCAACCGCCGTTGTCGAGTTGCTTGACGGGCAGGAATTGGAAGTCCACGGCTTGCTTTTGCACCTGTATCGCCGGTTTCGTTTGCCCCGGGACTGGTGCGTCCATGGTTTGGATGTTTTCCATGTGCATCGAGTATTTCTTGCCGACCTGCCATTTGGTTTCCATCACAACCGGAGTGCGTTCAGCGGCGGAACCCGTCGGGGCCGCTGATTCCTTGATAACCACCACGGTGGTGCCGGTTGCCAGAATGATTGCCGTTCCAACGGCGACTGCCGTTTTTGCTTTGGTCCATGCCATAATTTTCAATGCTCCTTTGATGAGGGTTAAGGTTGATGCGGAAGCCGTCGCGCCTTTGGCCAATGCGGTGGCCGTCACGGCCTTTGCCAGTGCTGCCGGGGCGACCTGCACGGAACAGGCTGAAATGGCGCCGGCCAGAATCGCGGTGGTTGAATGAACGCCGTGTTTGGAAAATATTTTTCGCAGCTTTTCCAGGGCGCGGCTCGTGCGTTTGCGTGCCGAGTCCTCGCTCAAGCCCAGTGAGCCGCCGACTTCGGCAAAGGTTTTCTTCTGGAGGAAATGCAGCACCACGGCCTGACGGTCGGTTTCGCCGAGTTGGATGAGCGCCTTGTCCAGCAGCGGCGAGATGAGTTCCCACGCCGGATCGGTCTCGGTGGATTGGATTTCGGATTGCATGTGGGCCTCCTGTTCGCGTTGCGCGCGACGGCGTTGACTTTTGAGGGCATCGGCAGCAGCGAAGACGGCAGTGCGGTGCAGCCACGCGGGCAGGATGGTGCGCGCGCCGAGCGAACCCGCCTTGCGCGCCAGAATGATAAACACCGCCTGCGTGATTTCCTCCGCCAGATGTGGATCCCGCGTCTGCCGCAGGGCCGAGGAATAGACCAGATTAACATGGCGGGCAACCAGCGTTGCAAACGCCTGCTCGGATTTTTGGCCGGCATACTCCCGCACCAAATCCATGTCGTCGGTCATCATTTACATATACATGGACGCCGAACCGAAAACCGGACAAGGTTTCCGAGTTGTTACGCGGCGGGAGTGTGATCCACCCACGTTGCTATTCTCCTTCTGCGGCTTGAGGGTGATCAGCACGGCATCGTTCTCACGGAGGTCGAGCTGCTGCGTGAATGTTCCGTCACGGCCGATCTTCACGGTGCGGGTGTCAATGGGCGCGCCGCTGTTCTTGGATTTGATTTCCGCCACCTGCGCCTGGGTGAGTTGGTTGGGCGCGCCCAAATCGCGATAGGTGTCGTAGGCGTCGTTGACGCGGTAGCCGACCTTGTAAGTCTCCATCGTGTATTTGCCTTTCGGCAGGTGCGACAGGTTCAACGTGACTTTGTTTTTCGGCTGCGACGGCAAATCGCGTTTGTAAAAGACCTGATTGATCATGTTCCTACCTGGAAAGGTGTTGGTGAAATCCCAGACCAACGCCTGCACGCCGCCGTCCTGGTCGGCGCAAATCCATGAGGACGGATCGCTGTCCTTCAGTTCCGTCGGGCCGAGGTGGTTCAGGAATTGATACGCGTAATAGGACGGCTTTTTGATGTCCTGATAATTCATCAGGCCAAAGCCGCCGTGAAACGCCTCCCAGCGCGGGCCTGATTCCTCAAAAATGTCCGTGAACGTCCAGTAGGACATGGACTGCGCGGCGTCGCCGCATTTTTTGAGCTTGTCCAGGATGTAAGCCGTGCTGTGATAGCTATCATGAAATGGATCGGCCGGCGTGTAGGAACTGCTCCATTCGGTGAAGTGGAGTTCCAACTTGGGAAACGCGGAGTCGGCAATCTGCTGCCGGACCATTTTCACTTCGCCGAAGATGGAGTTGGGGTTGCGGGAAAGCGCCGTGCCGTGGGTGGCGGTCTCATCCAGATAACCGCTTTCCACGCCGTAGGTGTGCGTGGAAACGAAATCCACCGGCGCTTGGTTGGTGTCGCAGAAATGAGTGAATTCCTTGACCCAGCCGCAGCCCGCCGTGCCCGGGCCGCCGACTTTGTAATCGGGGGAAACACTCTTGATGGCGCGGGCCGACGCAGCGTAGAGATTAAAATAATCCAGCTGTGAGCCGGTCCAAAATCCATTCGAGAGATTCGGCTCGTTCCAGACCTCGAAATACCACGTCTTCACCTCGGCGTCGCCGTAGCGATCTCTGACGTGCTCGACAAAAGCGCGGATGAAATTGGCCCACTTCGTCATGTCCTTGGGCGGCGTCACGTTGCCGCGATACCAGAAAATGGTCTTGGAGCCGCTGGCCAGCCCCTCAGGCATGAAACCCAGTTCCACGAACGGCTTCATGCCGATGCGGTGAAGAAAGTCGAACAGCTCGTCCATGTATTGCCAGTTGTATTCCGGCTTGCCGTTGTTATCGCGATAAACGCCCATGTCGTCATCGAACAGGCCGTGCATGCGGATGTATTGGAAGCCGCACTCGCGGTGCGCCTCGGTGAGCTGCCGCTGCCAGTCCGCGCGCAGCCCTTCATTCGCGCGGCCGGCACCGACGCAGAATTTAAACATCGTATTCAGCGGGCCGCTGGTTTGCTGGAGGTCGGCGGAGATGACCCGGGCGGTTTCGTTGGTGGTGGCGGCGGACAAACCCGCGGTGGCGAAGCTAGCCGCGAGGCCGAGGGCGAGACAACTGATTATTTTCATATTGATTTTTCGGGTCTTAAATATTGCGGATCGGCCGCCGGGCTTCACCGGGCGGACGCACCGGCGTTTTCCTGATTGCCGGCCAACGCGAACACGGCGTAGCTGTGCGGCGGCAACTGCGCGCTGAACGAGACGCGGGGCTCGGTGTTTTCATTCCGCCGGTTCCAGCCGCGCGCCGGCGGCAATTGGCCTTCCAGCGTTTCGCCGGTGACGAGATTTTTCAGTTTGGTGGAATTTCCCAGCGTGGAAATCTTCACATCCGCCGCCGTGGCTGAAAAATTTTGCACGATGAATGCGCCGTTGTCATACGCGAACAGCGCCACCTGCGCCGGGCCGTCCAGCCGCACCGGGAATCCGCGCAGCACATAATTTTTGATCGCGCCGATGACTTCCGGCGGCAGGGCGTAGAGGTCGTTGAAATTATCCGGCATCGTCCAGACGTAGAGGGTGCCTTTCGAATAGCGGTTCATCAGCAGCAGCGGAAAGCCGTTGCCGTTGGCCTCGGCCCGCACCAGCGACCAGGAATCGTTCGTCAGGAAATCAATTTCGGGAAACAGCACGTCGGCGTTGGTCTTGCCGTCGAGCGTGGAAAAATTGCCCGCGCCGAAGCCGCCGGCGTATTTGTGCGCGATGAATTTTTGGTCTGTCCAGCGGATTTCGGCGATGTCTTCGATGCCCTTGTCCTGCAACGCGTGCAGCAGGCCGGAGGTGATGACAACGGACTTGCCCGCGCGCAACTGGCCTTTGATTTTCGCCACGATGTTCGGGTCGGCCTTCGCCGCTTCGGTCAGCAAAACGAGATTTGCATTCGTCGGGAATTCCGGGCGCAGGTCAATCGGAATGCCGAGGTTGCCGAAGTAATTGTGCAAAAAATCCTCGCCGCTGGCCGACGGCGGGCGATAGCTGGCGATGCCGATGGGCTGGCCAAGCTGTCCGACAATTTTGTCCGCCTGTTCCAGCGAATAGCCGGCCACGCGCGCCCACGTTGGCGCAGCCATACTGTTGGTCATTTCAGAAAAATTGAAGCTGGTCGGCAGGTTTGCCCACGCGGCGCGGTCGCCAACTTCAAATGGCCGCGTCATGGCCGACCATTCAAAGATCGTGAACTCGCGCGCCTTGGCGAACATCGTATCCCAGACCTGCTCGGCGTAGCGGTCCAGATAGCGCAGACTGTAAGTGTCCACCCAGCCGCCGCCGTTGCGGCCCGGCGCAATGTTTTCAAAGTAGCGGATGATTTCGTAGCTCTCGTATTGCTGCAAATGCTGGTCGGTCATCGCCGGATCGCGCGTTTCGGTGCCGGTGTGGATGCCGTCAAAAATTTTCGGTTCACGTTCCAAATCGAATCCCGAACCTTTGAAATGCTCATACCAGTTCGGGAACTTGATGACCATTTTCACCTTGGGATTCACGGCCTTGGCGGGCTTCACGATCAGGTTTTCCGCCGCGTCGTCCAGCAATTCCAGCCGGAACTGCGTCCAGCTCTTGTCGCCCTTGGCGGCGATGTCGGAATCGTTTTTCGTGGTGACGAAAAAGAAATCGTCCTGGATCACCTCGTCAAAATGCCGCGCGGCAAACTCCGCGGCTTTTTTGATGAAGGCGCGGTGCTGCGGGTCGGTGTAGCAAAACGACTGGAACTGCCCGCCGTTGTTTCTTTCCGACAACGCCATGCCGCCGGCGACCTGCACGCCGTGGTCGAGGAAGAATTTCTTCGTGCGCTCGGCCTGTTCGTCGGTGATCAGGTTCCAGTCGCGCTGCACCTCGATATAAACCTTGTCCACCTTCAACTGGCGGTGGATGCAGTCCCAGTCGGCCTGAAGCTTTTGCGGATTATCGAAGCTCTGGACGATGTTGATGGGGATGTAAACCGCGACGGTGAAGTTCGTGTATTGGCCGGCCAGACACGTCAAGCCGAAGACCGCCAGGACCGCTGTTAAAATCCGTTTCATAAAATCAATCTTTCCCCTCGTTGCCATAAATGATGCCGCGCCCGCTGGTTGCAAAATAGACCCGTCCGAAAATCCGCGGATCGCCCGTGACCTGCTTGATGCAGCCGAATTGATGTTGTTCGTCGTTGATGCGCGACCACGTTACGCCGGTGTTCACGGAGCAAAAAAGTCCCTCGCTGCCTTCGATGGTTCCGGCCAGATACAGTGTGGGGAATTTCTTTCCGCTGGCCGCCTTTCCGAATCCGAGCGAATGGGCGTTTTGCACCGCGCCTGCCTTCGTGAAACTGGCACCGCCATCCGTCGAGTGGTAAAGCCCGTTTTCGCCCAGCGCGAGCCAGAGGTCGCCTTCAAGTTCCGGAGTGGCGGACAAGACGGCCTCGCCGGGGCCGTCTGTCGGCGGAAAGGCCGCCGTCGTCTCCAAAAAACTGGACGCGCCGTTGGTGCTGGCCAGGATTTTCCCTGACCAGGCGTCAAAGGCATGAAATTTTGATGAATTCACCGGATCCGCAATCACGCGCAATCCGGGCGATGTCCCCAGGCAATTGGTCCAGTGGTGGCCGCCATCCACGGTGAAGCTCGGAACGCCATTGCGTGGCGTCCACACGATGGTTTCGCCATTCGCTGAAAGCGCGATCGTTCCGGCACCGCTGCGAGCGTCGGACGGTTCGGTGGGCAGCAGGTGCCAGGTTTTTCCGCCGTTCTGGGAGATGGCCGCGTGGGTCAAAGTTCCGCCGGTGCCGGTGCGGGCCATGATGGCTGGTTTTTTTGCCGCGAAGGCCAGGCTTTCCGTGTTGCCAAAGCGCGGGCCGGAAAAACTACCGTGCGCCGGTGAGGCGTCCAAATCATCGTGCCGGAAGCCGTCAATATCGCCCACGCCGCTCACCAGATGCGGTCCTTCCGGCGGGCTGATGAGCGCGAGCGGCACGGTTTCCTCCAAGCCTCGATCGGCGAAAATCCAGTCGGTTCGGCCGCCGGCATCGGCCGCCGTCAGATTGGTGCAGCACCAGAGGCCGTAGCCGGTCGTGAACCAGGCTTCATTGGAATCGGACGGATTGATGACGACGCTGCCCAGCCAGTGCGGCTTCCGTCCCGTCGTATAGGGCGCGAGGGAGTGGTCAAAACGGGCCGTGGCCAGCAGTGGCGCCCAACTGGCACCGCCGTTGGTGCTGCGGAAAACCTCATCCAGCGGCTTCCAGTGACAGAAGGTCGTGGCCAGCAGCACCTGCGGATTGTTGGCGTCCACCGCCACCGCGCCGTAGCCGAAGGGTTGCCCGTCATCCGCTGGTTTGACCGGTGTGATGTCTGTCCACACGTCGTTTTTTGGATCCAATTTCCAGACCGCTCCATCGGACATGAATTCAGGACCAGATTCCTTGCCGTAACTTAAATACAATTTCCCATCGGACGCCCGGACGATGTGGTTGGGCCGCAAACCAGACGGCTGGTTTGGCACCGGTTGCCAGGTGTCGCCGCCGTCCGTGCTGCGGAAAAGATTCGTTGCCGTGGTGGAAGCGGCCGCGTAAATCGCGGTTCCGTCAAACAGCACACACACGATGCCGGCCGGGCGGGGGCCAAAGCGAAAGCCCCGGGTAGCGGGTCTTGGTGCCTCGAAATTGGGAAAACTTTTCACCCGGCTCCACGTGGCGCCGCGATCCGCGCTTTGCCACAAACCATCACGGCGCGAGCCGAAGAACAGGATGTTGCCGTCATTGGGATTGACCACGAGGCGTTCGCCGTTGAAGCGGCCGGTTTCATTGCCGCCCATCTTGAACGGCACCTCGGTGCGCTGCCAGGTGCGGCCTTGGTTGTCGGAACGGAAGATGGCCGCCCGGCTACCGGCATAGACTCCCGCCGCCAGATAGACCCGGTTGGTGTCGTTCGGGTCCAGCGCCAGGCTTTCGATGCCCGTGTAATCCATCGCGTCAAACGAATCGGTGAGGGGAATCCAGCGTCGCGCCGAAGCCTCCCAGCGATACGCGCCGCCGACATCCGTGCGGGCGTAGAACCGATTTCCCCCCTGTGGATGCGTGATCAGGCCGGTGACAAATCCGCCACCGCCAATGACGGCGTTGCGCCATTGATACGGTTGCGCGGGGCCAGTGCTTTCAGCGAAAACTTCGCTCAAAACGCCGCAGGCCGCCGCCACGAGGACGAGTTTCCTTGCGAAAAAACTCAATGGGAACGAACGCTCCATGAGATTTTTCCGGCGAGCGGGTCGTTCACCAGTTTGAACGCACCATTCTGTTTCGTGAGGGTGAGTTCGCGCAGCTCCTTGTCGCCGGGCAGGAAAATGGAGCCTTGGGCGGTGGTCGCGTCCTGGGCGTAAACGACCAGTTCAATCTTGGACCAGTCCATCTGCGCCGTGCTTTGCGCCAGGGCGATGTGCGGCAGCACGGTGCCGTCGCGCACCAGAATGATTTCCGGAATTTGTCCGGCTTCGATTTTTTGCCAGCCGCCGGCGTAAGCCTTGCCGGTCTGGTAATCAATCCACGTTCCCGGCGGCAGATAGACATCGCGCGTCGTTTCGCCGGCGTGCATCAGCGGTGCGACGAGGATTTGCGAGCCGTAAAGGTATTCGTCGTCAATCTGCCAGGAGCCGGGGTCATTGGGGAATTCCACCAACAGCGCCCGCACCATCGGCAGGCCGCGGTCGGAAGAATCCTTGGCCTGCGCATAAACGTAAGGCATCAACTTGTATTTCAGCTCGTCAATGGTGCGGAATTTGTCCATGAATTCCTGGCCGTAGAGCCACGGTTCTTTTGGCGCGATGCCGTGGCAGCGGCTGTGCGAACTCAACATGCCGAACGCCAGCCAGC
>CAYUGC010000159.1:0-8296 GCA_964444085.1 uncultured Bifidobacteriaceae bacterium
CATCACACCGATGACCACGCCGACGATCAGCAGGTTGGAAAGGACCATGACCCATGGGCCAATGCTTTGGTCGGGGATCTCGACCTTCGCCCAACTCTGGCCGAACAGGGTTTTTATCTGGGCCTCATCGAGGTGCGTGGTGATGAAGACGCTCTCGGAATGGCCGGACAGCTTGTGTTTGCCTGCCAGATGGTAAATGCCGGCGTAGGGCGTGGGCTTGACGCGGCCGTCGGTGAGGGTATTTGCCTGGACAAACTGGTCCAACTCGGCGCGGGTGATCTCGCGCGCTGGCGTTCGGAAACACCAGAGGCCGAGGAGGGTCAAGCCGGTCACGATCAAAGCGAACCCGGCCATCAGTTTGGTATTTTTCAAGAATTTCATGCGCGTCGAGTGGGTGTCGCCAACTGACTGACCGGCACCGGCAACGCAATCGGCAAAAGGACTTTCAAGCCCATCAGGCCCGGCAAATCGCCTAGCCATCGTTGCAGCGCAGTCGCCGGATGATTTCGTGCGCATAAACTTTCCCAACCCCCCCCCCCAACTTTGCGGAGGTGGCTTGCGACCATGATCGCGAGCACAATCGTCGTTATTTCGTAACCTTGCATGACAGACTATCCCATCGTTCAGCCAAATCCTAAACTAGGGGTTTCCTAGCGGGTCCTGGGATATTTCCTCCGAGTTTGGCCGGCGCTGGCGGTCTGGAGATGGAAATGGCGGGGGGAACGATCATGCGCGCTTCCGACGCGGGCGATTTCTACCCTGGGAAAAGAAATCAAAATAATTTTCAACCCCAACGGAAATCTCTGCAAAAGTCGGAACGCCGAGCACCGTCTCGGCTCGAACTAATTGTTTGTCAACGTGCCGAGACGGTGCTCGGCGCTCCATTTCGCTGCCAAACCGACTTTTGCAGAGATTTCCAACGGGGTTGCATCGTTTTGTTGCGGGGGTGATGCAACCCCGTTGGGGTTGTGACGAATAATGACGCGTGACCCAGGGTAGGCTCGCTCGGCCAGTCCGGCTTCGGACTTCGCCAACCCTGGGCTGAATGCTGGAATCCCTTTGGGATTCTGGGACGGCGAAGTTCATGCGTTGCCCTCCACCAAATTCTTTTCTGCTTCAGTCAAACCGTAGAGGTCATAAACCAGTTTATCTATTTCTTGATCCGTGTCCGTCCCTGTTTATCCAATCCCGACCAAACCATGCGCCCGTTGGCGGCCTTCAGATTGAAATGGCGGGGGAAAGTTCTTGGAGCAAGATTTATTCTGGGACGGGGGTTCTACAAAGATGCCGCGCCTACGGCGCTAGGCCAGCCGGCAGCGGCGGCGGCGGCGATGCCGGCGCGGCCGGAAACACATCATACTGCGCGCCATACTGCGCCAGGTAATACAGCGGATACGCCCGCTTGAACACCAGCACCGGCAGCAGCACCACCGTCCCCACGAACGGCAACAGCATCAGACAGCCCGCAAGGCAGCACGTCAGCAGGATTGCCAGCAGGACAATCACGCCGATGGCCATGTTCAGCACCAGCACAAACAGGACATACAAGGCGAACTGCCCGAAGTTCGCCTTCAGCAGCCCGAAGAATTCCCCCCACGCCGCCAGACAGCTCCCGCCCCGCAGATACATGATGGGCACCACAAAATCCACCAGCAACTTGTGGATGAGTGCGAACCCCAGCGCCAGCAGGATAAATCCCAGCCCCAGCCCCACCGCCGTCAGCACTCCCGGCGCATCCGGTTCACCGCGCAGCACCATCCGCACGATCACCGCGAGGATCAGCACCAGCAACGGCAGCATCACCACCAACCCGGCCAGGCCCAGGACCAGGCGGAACCGGAACAGGCTGTTCGCTGCGGCCGCATACTGGCGCCACGGCGCTTCCACCTCCGCCTTGTCCAGCGCCACGCAATGCAGAAACATGAACTTCCCCCGGCTGTTCAACCACAGCACCAGCAGCCAGATCGCCAGGCCCAACACCAACAATATGACCGCCACCGGCAGGATCCAGCTGATGTTCGCCGCCACATAATCCCGCGCCTGAAAATAAAAATGCCGGAACTCCTCCCCGCCGCTGCGACCATTGACCTGATGACTGCCGCCGTTGTTCCAGTTGAACCCGCTGCCGCCGCCGCCGGACTCGCCGAAGCCGGCCAGCCACGCGCAGAACCCGAGGGTGAACCACTTACCGAGATCGAACGGCTGGAACAACATCCGTTTCACCCGTTCAAAGGCCGGTTCAATGATCGCCGTCACGCTGATCTCGCGCGCCGGACTGGAGAGAGGTTGAATGGTCATGGTTTAGATTATATCGCGTATGGGCATGATTGGCGTCATGGAGGGTGACCAAGAACCTGCTCTAAATGGCGGCGACGTTATTTTTGCCCGGCGTAAATGCCCTGGATTTCCCCGGCCGACAGCGCGCGGTTGAAAATGGCCACGTTGTCCAGCCGGCCCTGAAAGCAGCGCGGGCCAAAAACCATGTCATTACCAAACCAGAAGGGATTGCTGTTGAGGTAATGCCCACCACAAGTCCCGCTGGCTACTAATTGGCCATCCAAATAAATGCTGCGCGTGGAATTGGCCGTGAACGTGGCCGCCAAAAAATGCCACTGATTCAGCGGCAGCGCCGGAGCGACCGTGGCCGATCCAGAGTCGGTGTAAAAGTGAAACTGGTTATCCGGCTCGATTTGAAGCGCAAAGTCATTGCCATACTGTGACTGGGAGACAAGCTCGAAGATATGTCCGGAGTCTGATGGCAGCGCGGTGAGATAAACCCAAGTCAGGATCGTGCCTTGATTTTCAATCTGGCCGGTCAAGCTCGTGGTCAGATAGCTGTTGTCGCCATCCAGCATCAAAGCCTGATTCCCCGAAGCCAAATGACCGGAACCCGGTGCGCCAATTTGGGCGTTCCCCTGCAAAGTTCCCGTGTAGTCGTTCACACAACTGTTCGCCTGATAGACGGGATCAAACCGCCAGTAGCCCAGCAGATTGGGGGTGTTTGGCACCAGGTCGTTCGCCGCTGAGACCACGATGTTGCGGATGGTTTTCACCGGCAGTTCCGTCTTGCCGAAGCTGGTTTCCACCCGCAGGAAGGCGGTGATGAACTTCACATTCAACTGATCGTTGTCCACCGTCGTCAACCGTGCCGACCCGTTATTGGTTGATATTTGGACGGAAGCAATGTTCGCCACGCCCAGTCTCAACCCGCCCAGCAAGGCGGAACGGAACAGCCAGATGCTGTCCAGGCTCTGGCCGATGACGTAGGAACCGTCCTTTAGTTCAACGCTCACGCGCAAAGCCGTCTTACCATTGGCAGCCGGAGCGGCTTGGGATTGGTTAAAAGTTAAAGTGATGGCGCAAGCTATCCAGAAGAAGCCCAGAATGTTTTTCATAGAGGTTTGAACCTTGGTTTTTCCGGCAAAGACAGTCAAGCCGGAATATCGCGAAAGCTTCATCCGGTGGGATTATGTATTGGATAAGTTTGACAAAGCGCGGCGTTAATTGCCAAAGCCAGAGCGCAAAGGCACCGGAACGCCATCGGCCAGCATCGGCTCGACAATAATTTGGTTTTAACGCTCGCCCTCACCTGTGTCCTCTCCCCCGGGGAGAGGATTTCAGCGGCCATGGTTCCGGTGGCTTGAATGACGGGTCAAGAAATCCAACGCCGGGCTGGCTGGACGACATTTGGGGCACAATCCGTTCCAGGAAACTCATCCCGATGGGATTATTTCAGGCTAGCTGCCGCCGGGAACGATCTTCTGGGCGGGAACCGGCGGGGCGACGTGCACCGGCGGCGCATGGGGATCGGCCGGGGTGGGCGCGTTCTTGGGGTCGTAGCCATACTGGCTCTGCATATTGTCCGGCAGATCGGCAAAGGCCACCCGCGTGATGCCCATCCCGCCATCGTCGAGCTGGTAGCTAATGAGCAGCCCCTTGGCGTCAACCTTCTCGATGTGGAAATGGTGATAGACCGTGCCGGTGCGGGTGACCAGGTCATTGGCCGAGGCCGGTGCGGGATTGGCCTGGGCGGAAGCCGGCGGGGTGAATGCAATGAACAAGCCCAGCGCGAAGATTCCGAGAACGAGTTGGTTTCTCATGGCGCGAGCCTAGCACGCGCCCGGAGGATTCGTCAGCAAAAAGATTGCGGGGAAGCTGGCTTCCAGCCTTCAAGCGATCCGGGCACACGCCAGAGCAGATTAATTGAAACTGTAACCGCGTTGGGATAGCGGTGTTTCTCCCTCACCCTTGATCCCTCTCCCGCTGGGAGAGGGAAACTGCGCTTTCAGGCGTGGTGGTGGCCGTGGTGCTTGGCGTGATGTTTCGCGTGATGCTTGGCGTGGGCTTTCCCCTGCCCGGCTTGGGCGGCGGGGGCGAAGGCCAGGGCGACAACGGCAACGGTGAGCAGGAGCAGGAATTTTTTCATATGGGCTTAAAGAGGGTTTGAGCGGCGAAAGGGTTACAGCGAGGGGGCGCTTATTTCAGCTTGATATTGTTTGGCAAGAACAGCAGGCCGATGCCGCCGATGATGCACATGAGACCGACCGGGCCGAGTTTCAGCCACGGCACCGCGCCGGGCGGCCGGCCTTGCGCGGCAAACGCCTTGGCGACGAAAAATATCCCAGCCACCAGCAGCAGGCTGCCAAACACGCGATACCATTTGTTCTTGGTCATGTTCGTGAAATGAGTTTTAAGCCTTGAGCACTTCGATGAAGGCTTCCTGCGGGATGTTGACGTTGCCGACCGATTTCATGCGCTTCTTGCCTTCCTTCTGTTTCTCGAGGAGCTTGCGTTTACGTGAGACGTCGCCGCCGTAGCATTTCGCGGTCACATCCTTGCGGAACGCGCTGATGACTTCGGACGCGACAATCTTGCCGCCGATCGCCGCCTGAATCTTCACCTGGAACTGCTGGCGCGGGATGACTTCCTTGAGCTTCTCGGCGAGCGTGCGTCCCCGGCCCTCGGCCTTCGTGCGATGCACAATGCAGGAGAAGGCGTCCATCGGCTCGGCGTTGACGAGCAGGTCGAGCTTCACCATGTCGGATTCCATGTATTCGTCCGGCTCGTAATCCATGGAGCCAAAGCCGCGCGTGATGGATTTGATGCGGTCGTGGAAATCAATGAGGATCTCGTTCAGCGGAATGAGCGAGGAGAGCATGACGCGCTTGGCGTCGAGCGTCTCGGTGTGGTCCACGTTGCCGCGCTTTTCGGAGATGAGCGACATCATGTCGCCGATGTTTTCGTTCGGGCAGATGACGAAGGCCTTGACCATCGGCTCCTCGATCTTCGCGATATAGGTCACGTCGGGCATGAAGGCGGGGTTGTCAATTTCCTTCATCGTGCCGTCGGACAAATGGACTTTATACACCACGCTCGGATACGTCGCGATGATGTCCATGTTGTATTCGCGCCGGAGCCGTTCCTGCACGATTTCCAAATGGAGCAAACCGAGGAAGCCGCAACGGAAACCGAAGCCGAGGGCGACGGAGGTTTCCGACGAATAGACAAACGCGGAGTCGTTGAGCTTCAACTTGCCCATCGAGGATTTCAACTGTTCGTAGTCGGCGGTGTTGATGGGATAGATGCCGCTGAACACCATCGGGTGAATCTCCTTGAAGCCCGGCAGCACGCCGGAAGGATTGCGCGCGTCGGTGATGGTGTCGCCCATCTTCACCTCGGCGGCGCTCTTGATATTCGCGGTCATGTAGCCGGTTTCGCCGACTTCCAATTTCTCGCGGAGATAAGGCTTGGGATTGAAGCTGCCGACCTCCTTGACCTCGACGTTTTTGCCGGAGTGCAGGAGCTTGACCATCATGCCGGGCTTGATCTCGCCGTTGAAAACGCGGACGTGGGTGACGACGCCCTTGTAGGTGTCGAAATAGGAATCGAAGGCCAGCGCCTGCAAGCTGGGTTCGCCCGTGGGCTTCGGCGGCGGCACGCGCTCGATGATGGCCTCGAGAATATCCTCGATGCCGATGCCCTGCTTGGCGCTGCACGGGATGGCCCATTCGGCGGGAATCGCCAGCACGTCCTCCAACTGCCGCTTCGCCTGCGGCACGTCGGCGTGGCCGAGGTCAATCTTGTTGATGACGGGAATGATGGTGAGGTTCAGCTTCGCCGCGAGATGATAATTGGCGACGGTCTGCGCCTCGACGCCCTGCGCGGCGTCAATGACGAGCAACGCGCCTTCGCACGCACTCAAGCTGCGCGAGACTTCGTAGGCGAAATCCACATGGCCGGGCGTGTCAATGAGGTTCAACTCGTAGGTCTCGCCGTTGCGCGCCTTGTAAGTCATCGTCACCGGATGCGCCTTGATGGTGATGCCGCGTTCGCGTTCGAGATCCATCGCGTCGAGCAACTGGTCGGACATATCGCGCGTGGCGATGGTGCCCGTCATGTGCAGCAGGCGATCCGACAACGTCGTCTTGCCGTGGTCAATGTGGGCGATGATGCTGAAATTGCGTATGTGTGCGGCGTCCATTTACAAATGTCGAATCACGAATTACAAATTGCGAATCCGAGCGCAGTAGCTTAACTGGAAAACGATTGAAGAAAAGGAAATTTGAGCGGTTGAGGACGGTTGCCCCGCCCCCTTCAAGCGCCCGGCGCGATGGCCATCTGCCAGTGCTTGATGACGTCAACCGGATGGATGAGCATGATGACGTTCAGCGTCAGGTTGTCGCGGATGGTCAGCGCGCAGCCGATTTCCATCGCCAGAATGGCAACGACGGTCAGCCACGGTCTGGCCCAGCGGGCGAACAGGAAGCCGACCGCCATCATCAGGATGTCGCTCATGGAATTCAGCACGCTGTCGCCATCATAGCCGAGCGAAATGGTGGCGGCGCGGTAGCGGTTGATGATGAGGGGCGAGTTTTCGAGGATTTCCCAGCCGGCTTCGAGACACACGGCCAGGAGGAGACGGCGAGGCACCGGAAGTTTCCGCGCGACGAGCCACAGCCCGCCGTAAAACAACATCCCATGGACAAGATGCGAAAAAGAATAGGGATCAGCAAAGCGCTGGGAATTTTCGGAACTCCAGATGTTGCCCTCCCACCAGCCGAACCTTCCGTCGGGGCCGAGCAAGGAACGCCCCAGCCACAATTCGATGCCGGCGGCGAGCAGCAACACCGCCAGGCAGAAGCCGGCGGTGCGGACGGCGTCATCCGAAAATACGAAGCGGCTTTTCATGCAGCGGTGAGATTATGCCGGAGCAAGGCGGAAGCGAAGCAAAAGCGGGCGAATTCCCGCCCCCGGGTGCGGCCGGCTTTTGAAAGATTGTTGAAGTATTCTGACAGAAATGACTTTTTCCCACGTATTACCATTAGAGAGCCTTTGAGATGCCATGAGCTTCATCACCATCCGAAGCGTGGAGGGGAACGATTCGCTTCGTATTGGGCGGTCGGAGTCCGGGCATATAGTCGCGGCTTCATTTCAGGGCGAGAGCATCACCAACCGGCGGGTCTGCTTTGCCGGCACCCGCAACTTCCTCCACACGCTGGCAGAGGTGACGCGGAGCGGGAACGGATGGGCCATTCTCGACGGCACGGAAGACTGCCGGCTGGTGGTCGAGGTGGACCGGAATCTGGACCATCTCTGGCTGACCTTCCAGGTGGCGCGCCAATTCAAGATTGTCAATCCAAGGAAGGAACGCAGCCGGCTGTCCTTCATCAAGCTGACCGGCAGTTTCCCGATTTCCAGCGAGTCCGGCAGCCATCTGGTTCGCGGTTTTACGGAGTTATTTGAAGAGCATGAAAACCAAGCGGTTCAGCCAGTAACAGGCGAATGACAAATCAATCCCCATGAGCGACGAACAGTCACGACCGGAAGCCGGGCCGGCGTCCGAAAATCCAACGGGTGAGGTTTCGTCACTCGTTGACGGAAACGAATCGGATCACGAGTTGAGGAGGCTCATCCATGAACTCGTCAGTCAAAGTTCGCAGAATGAAACCCATACTCATTGCCCGTTCCGCATCCTGTCCGGCCTGTCCCATGATTCCGTGACCGCCCTGATCAAAACCATGACCCGCAATGCCTGTTTAAGCCTGTTTGAAATGGAGAGGAAATACCGCGCCAACTGCGCCATAAAATGTCCGGTGGCCATCAAACTGGCGGAATGATTAGATCATTTCCATAAATCCTGTAGCGCGCAGGAATCAGATTTGAAAGCAGCGGTCTTTTTGGTTTTTGGCTTCGTTTCGCCTCAGTTTGTCTCCCCGAGTCCTGCAATCCAGATGCCCGCACATTCGCTATGCGCTTACGCGCAATGCAGTCAGGGTTTTCAAACCTGCGCCTTCGC
>CAYUGC010000160.1:0-8261 GCA_964444085.1 uncultured Bifidobacteriaceae bacterium
AGCGTGCAGAAGGTGCGCATGACGAGCAGCGGCACGGAGGCGTGCATGAGCGCCATCCGGCTGGCGCGCGGGTTCACGAAGCGCGACAAGATCATCAAGTTCGACGGCTGCTACCACGGCCATGTGGATTCGCTGCTGGTGCGCGCGGGCAGCGGTGCGTTGACGTTCGGGCACCCGGACAGCGCGGGCATCCCGGCGGCGTTCACGTCGCACACCATCGTCGCGCCTTACAACAACGTGGACGCGGTGAAAAACATTTTTGCGGCGAACAAAAACGAGATTGCCGGCATCATCGTGGAACCGGTACCGGGCAACGCGGGTCTGTATCTGCCGCAGCCGGGCTATCTGGAATTTTTGAGCGAGATCACCAAGGCACACGGCGCGCTGCTGATTTTTGACGAAGTGATGACGGGCTTCCGGCTCGCGCGCGGCGGAGCGCAGGAGCGGTTTCACATCCGCCCGGATTTATCCACGTTCGGCAAGGTCATCGGCGGCGGGCTACCGGTGGGTGCTTTCGGCGGCCGCGCGGAGATCATGGATTGCCTTGCACCACTCGGCCCGGTGTATCAGGCGGGCACGTTGAGCGGCAATCCGATTGCGATGGCGGCGGGCCTCGCAAATTTGGAGGAATTGGGGGCAAAGCAGGAAAGCGGCAACGCCTACCAGCGGCTCGAACAACTCGGCGCACAACTTGCCGCCGGCATGAGGGACGCGGCGAAGTCGGCAAACGTGCCGGTGCAGTTCAACCAATGCGGCTCGATGTTCTGCGGCTACTTCACGAGCCAGCCGGTTCACAACGTCGCCGATGCAATGCACAGCGACCGCGAGCGGTTCAAGAAATTTTTCCACGGGATGCTGGACGCGGGCGTTTACCTCGCGCCGTCGCAGTTCGAATCGGGTTTCCTGTCCACCGCGCACACGGCGGCGGACATTGATAAAACGGTCAGCGCGGCGGCGAAGGTGTTGCGGACGCTGTAACCTTTGCTTCGGCATCGCGTCTGACCGGTTAGTCCGCCAACCACAACCAAAGGCGGTTTGCACCCGATAAACACAACTATGAAACTGAATAAAACATTGATGATGGCCGCGCTGATGGCCGGCAGCCTCTTCGCCACCGGCTCCTTGCAGGCGCAGGACGCTCCCAAAGACAAGCCCGCCGTGGACGCGACACCCGCCGCTCCGGCTCCCGGCGCCCCCAGTGGCCGCGCGCGCATGAACCCGGAACAGCTCGCCAAGGATCTCGGCCTGTCCGACGACCAGAAGACGAAGTTCAAGGACGCCATGCAGGACATGCAGAAAAAACTGCAGGAAATGCGCAAGGATACCAGCCTCGCGCAGGAAGACCGCCGCGCGAAGTCCAAGGAAATCCGCGACGCCGCCCAGGCGAAGTTCAAGGAAATTCTCACAGCCGAGCAGTTTGCCAAGCTCCAAAAGCTGATGCCCGGCACGCGCAACCGTCCCGGTGCCGACACCGCGCCGAAAAACTAATCGTCGCCAATTCAATTCACGAGGGACGGCCACCTGCCGTCCCTTTTTTTATTTCATCAGCGGCACGGAATTTTTCCGCCAAAAGGAGAAGACTTCCCGCCACCACGCCGCCGGCTGGCCGGCGATGTCGTTGTGGTGCGCGCCGGGGAAGACCTGCAATTCCTTCGGGCCGGCATAGCTGGCGAACAACCGCTTGCCGGTATCGGCTCCGAGAATTTCATCCGCGCCGGCCACGGCAAACTTCACCGGGCCGTGATAGGACTTCAGGCATTCCTCGGGATTGAAGCGGTCGAGCAGAATAAAATACGCGGGCAGAAACCACATCCGCCGCTGCGCCACCGACGCGAGATTGTGATACGGCACGAACAGCGCGAGGCCCGCGATTTCCGCCGAATGATTTTTCGCCAGCTCCGTTGCCACGCCCGCGCCGATGGATTCGCTGACGACGAAGCGCGGCAGGTTTTTCGGCAGCAGTTGAAACGCCTCCTCGGCGGCGGCGATGAACGTGGTTTTGCTCGGCGAACCGCCGCGCGCGCCGTAGCCGGGATATTCCAAAACAAAAACATCCACGTCCGCCGCGTCATGAACCGGCTGCGCCAGATAATCGCGATTCAAGGCGCAACCGGCGTTGCCGTGGACGATGAGCACGCTGGCGGTGGCGCTGGTTTTCGCCAGCATCTTCCAGCCGATGATTTCGCCAGCGGGATTTTTCCACGGCGCAAAGCCGTTCCCGGCGGCAACGGATTCAATCGCATTGGCCGGAATTTTAGTCGGGAAATACAGCAGCTTGCGCTGCAGCGCGCAGCCGCAGAGGCACAACAAGGCGTAGGCGATGGCGACGGTCAGGAACACGCGGGTAAAACTTGCAAGTCGTTTTGAACTCATGGCGAGCGGAGGCGGTAGAAGCGACCGGTGTAATTCGTCCACTGCGGATCGCTGAAATAGGCCGAGCCGGTGGTGAGCGTGTTGGTTTGCACCGGCTGCCAATCAATCAGATTCGTGCTGGCTTCCACCACCACCACCTTCTGTTTGCTGGTCCAGCTGATGTTAAAACCGAATTTATTTTTCTGTCCGCCAAAACTGTTTCTGATTGTTTGCATTTGCGGCAGCCAAGGCGCGGTCGGAACACCTATCAAGGTCGTATCCCAGCCGGTGGCTCCCAGCAAGTAATAAATGGTCACGTAACCGTCGTAGGCCAAATCACCGAAATCAGCCGGCGCATCGCCTTCAAAATAGACACGGGTCATGTTGGTCAAGGAATTGAAGTTCTCAAATCCGATGGTGACCACACTGGCAGGAAAAATAATTTCGTCCAAATTTGCGCAAGCTGGCGGGTAATCATAAGAATAGAAACCGGGATCGTAATTGCCGAACGCATTGTCACCGATGGTGGTGATGCCGCTGGGAACCCAGTAACTGCCACCCCGGCCACCCGGGAATTGAATGAGGACAGTCTGGTTTTTGTTGCACAAAACGCCAGCCACACTGTGGTAGGAGGCATTTCCGGCACTGACATTGATATTTTTCAGTTTGGCACACGCCGAAAAGGCATACGATCCAATGTGGGCGACATGCCTTGGAATTGTAACGTTGGTCAAGCCAGCGCAGAACCAGAACGCCCTGTCCCCAATGCTCTGCAAGCTGTCCGGCAGGAAAATGCTCGTCAGGTTGGTGCTGAAATTGAACCCTGCCTCGCCGATGCTCTTGACACCATTTTGCATCGTGACAGTGGTGAGGCGGCTGCAAACTGCGAATGCCCCCAATCCGAGGTTGGTCACGCTACCGGGAATGGTGACTTTTTTCAGGCCAGCGTAATAGAATGCCAGATCCCCGATATTCCTGACGCTGCCGGGGATTGTGATGCTCGGCAGATTGGTGCACCACGAGAATGCCTCAACCCCAAAGCTGGCAACACCCTTAGACAAGATGACGCTGGTCAAGCCGGTGCAATGAGAAAAGGCATGATCGCCGATGTGGGTGAGGCTGCCGGGGATGGTCAGGTGGGTCAGACCAGGACAGGCACGGTAATCATTAACCATGTAGGGGTCTAGGACGAAGCCATGATCATTCATCCCAAAAGCCTCGTCCGCGAGGTTGGTCACGGTGCCGGGAATCGCATAGCTGCCCGCCTTGGCGAAGGGAAATTGCAGGAGAATGGTTTTGTGTTTGTTGAATAAAACCCCCTGCGCGCTGCTGAAACGCGGGTTGGCGGCCACCACGGATATATTGGTCAGGTTGGTGCAGTAAAAGAAGGCATAGTCTCCAATGCTGGTGACGCTGGCAGGAATGGTGACGGTGCGCAGGCGCAGGCAGGAGTTGAATGCTCCAGTTCCAATATTGGTAACACTGGTTGGAATGGTGATGCTGGCCAAATCAACGCACCCATAGAACGCCATGTCCTCAATGATGGTGACGCTGCTAGGTATGGTAACGCTGGTGACGTTGGTGGTCGAGAACGCCCCGAATCCGATGCTGGTGACGGGCAGGGAATTTATTTTGCCGGGGATGGACACCACGCTGTTGGTGCCCGTGTAGCCGGTGATGGTAAGGGTGCCATTGTTGGTGATATAATTGAACGGCACCGGCGGAATCCATAATGCGGTCGGCAGACCGTCAAACGACACATCCCAGCCGATAGTGCCCGGCAGATAATAGACAATTCCATGAGTGTCATTGGAGAAAACGGTTAGATCATTCGTTAGGGTCGGAGAGTTACCTTGGAAATATATCCCCGACAGATGAGGGCAATACTCGAACGCATCGCTGCCGATGCTGGTGACGCCACTGCCAATCACCACATTGGTCAGGCCATTACAGTCTCCAAACGCGTAGTCGCCTATGCTGGTGACACTGTTGGGAATAGTCACGCTGGTCAGGTGGGCACCGTAGAACGCAAAGCTGCCGATGTTGGTGACGGTGTTGAGCAAGATCACATTGGCTGCCTGCGAACCAGAAAACCAACTGAGAACATTGGGACAGCCAAACGTCACGCTGGTCAGGAAGTCGCAATACATGAACGCAGTGCCGTCGATGTTGGTGACGCCGCTGCCAATCACCACATTGGTCAGGCCGCAGGCGTCAAACGTAAATTCGCCAATGCTCGTTACACTGTTGGGAATTGTCACGCTGGTCAAGTAGTTGCAGCCTGCAAACGCAAAGCTGCCGATGCTCGCAACACTGTTTGGAATCGCCACGCCGGTCAGGCCGTCGCAGCCGTAGAACGCAAGGCTGCCGATGTTGGTGACGGTGTTGGGAATGGAATAGCTGCCACTCAATCCACTCGGACATTCGATGAGATTGGCCTGACTCACATCAAACAGCACACCACCCATACTGCTATACGCCGGATTGTTTGCGGCCACCGTGAGATTGGTCAGGCTGTAGCAATACATGAACGCATCGCTGCCGATGCTCGTAACACTGTTTGGAATCATCACGCTGGTCAGGCCGTCGCAGCCGTAGAACGCAAGGCTGCCGATGTTGGTGACGGTGTTGGGAATGGAATAGCTGCCACTCAATCCACTCGGACATTCGATGAGATTGGCCTGACTCACATCAAACAACACCCCACCCATACTGCTATACGCCGGATTGTTTGCGGCCACCGTGAGATTGGTCAAGCTGGGGCATTCCAGGAATATTCCGCTGCCGATGCTGATGACACTGTTGGGAATCGTTACGCTGGTCAGGCTGGGAGAATAATCGAACGCACCGCTGCCGATACTAGTGACGGGCAGGGAATTTATCTGGTCGGGAATAACCACCATGCTATTGGAGCCGGTGTAGCCGGTGATCATGACTGTGCCGTTATGGATGATATAATTGAATGGCGATGGCGGAATCCAGGTTGCGGTTTGGCAACCGGCAAACGTATTGCTCCATCCGGTTGTTCCGGGGACATAGAATATTGTCGCGGGAATTATCCACGAACCAAACGGATTGGGAGGATAATAGAAAAATGTAGAATCATCCGCAGCCGGAGCATTTCCTTTGAAATAGACACTGGCTAAGTCTTGGCAATATTCGAACGCATAGGCTCCCAAATTGGTAACGCTGCTGCCGATTTGAACCGTGGCCAAATTGACGCAAGAGTCAAAGACCCCGTCACCAATGCTGGCAACCGCTCCGGGAATCACCATGTTTGTGAGTCCGCTACAATTAAAAAATGCGAGTGCTCCAATATCAGCCAAACTGTTTGGCAGCGTGATACTGTCAAGGTTGGAGCAATAGGCAAAAGCGCCATACCATATGCTGGTTATGCCGTTGGGAACGGAGTAGTTTCCATTTCCATTGTAGGGATACTGAATGAGCGTGGTTTGGTTTTTATCAAATAAGACGCCATTGACACTGCTGTAGCAAGGATTGCCGGGACTGGCGGTAAAACTTTCCAGATTAACGCAGGGGTAAAACAACCCAAAAGGGATGTTGGTCACGCCATCCAGAAGGGTGATGTTGGTGATGCCCGAGCAGCCGGTAAAAATGTTGCCACCACTGCTGGAGATGCTGCTGTTCAGCAAAACCTCGGTCAGCCCGCTACAATTCAGGAATGCCTGCTTCCAGATGCTCGTGACCGTGCTGGGTATCGCATAGCTTCCGGCTTTGCCAACCGGACACTGGATGAGCGTGGTTTGATTCTTGTCAAACAAGACACCATCCAGGCTGCTCAATACTGGATTATTGGATGACACAGTTATCGTTTTTAAGTTGGTGGTGCCATTAAATCTCAGGCTGCCAATGCTTGCGCCAACACCGCTTCCATAGGTGATGTTGGTCAGCGAATAGCATAGCGCGAATGCACCACCTTCGATATTGGTGACCGAATCTGAAATAATGACATTTTGCAAACTGGTGCATTCTGAGAACTCGTTTCCCAGGATGCTGGAAATGCCATTACCAATTGTCAGATTGGTAATATTGATACAGCCAGAATATGCCCAGTCTCCCAGGTAGGTGACGCTGTCGGGGATGGTCACACTGTTCATGCTGTAGCTGTCGTTGAAAGCGTAGTCACCGATGTATTGAACGCCGCTGGGAATGACTACATTGGTTAAATTCAAACAGTTGTCAAACGCCCCGCCAGCAATTTTTATGAGCCCACTTGGAAATGTGAAGCTGGTTAGTCCTGAAAAGCCAAACACTTCCACGGCAAGTTCTGTCACGTTGGTGCTCATCACAACATTGGTTAATTCGCTGCACTCGTAAAACGCACCTAATTCAATGTTGGTGACGCTGTCCGGTATCACCACGCTGGTTACTTGGTTTTGATGCACATATGGAGTGGGGTATGGATTAAACGCATACAGACCGATGTTTTTGACTGGATAACCATTAATAACACTCGGAATGATTACATCACCGCCGGAACCGGTATACCCCGTGATGGTGATGGCACCGTTGTTGGTCGTGAACGTGAATTGCGCCTGCACCGCGCCGGGCAGCAGCAACTGCGCCACCAGCAGGCAGAGTTGAAGCGGGTTTCGTCTGAATTTCATGATGATTAAAGCGCCCAAGATTGTAATCCCGAAGCAAACAGCAGCCCCGGTTCCGTGAGCAAACCTTATTGGGGGCAACGGCGGTTGTCCAGAATGATTTATGTAGCGCCGCCATCTTGGCGGCGGGTTCACGGAGCATCCTGCTCCGTGTTTATCGAAACAAAATGCCGACTAACCCGCCGTAAAAAAGGAACGGGGAGCAGGATGCTCCCCGAACCCGCACGCTGGAAGCGTGCGCTACATAATTGGGACGACCCGCAGCTTACTTCACCGGTGCCGAAGCTGGTGCCGCCGGGGCTTCCGGCTTCTTGCCCTTCACCTCGATGTAAAGCTCGCGCAGTTGCTTCGGCGAAACTTGCGACGGCGAATCGGTCATCATGCAGGTGCCTTTCGCGGTTTTCGGGAAGGCGATGACGTCGCGGATGCTCGGCGTGCCGCAGAGGATCGCGATCAAGCGGTCAAAGCCCAGTGCGATGCCGCCGTGCGGCGGGGCGCCGTAGCGGAACGCTTCGAGCATGTAGCCGAAGCGCAGCTTCGTTTCTTCCGGCGGAATGGCGAGCAGTTCCTCGAAAATGGTTTTTTGCACGTCCGGCTGATGGATACGAATCGAGCCGCCGCCGAGTTCGACGCCGTTGACCACGATGTCATAGTGCTGGCCGCGGACTTTCTTCGGGTCGGTCTTGAGCAGCGGGATGTCGCTGGCCACCGGCGCGGTGAACGGATGATGGCTGGAATACCAGCGGTTGTTCTCGCGATCAAAACCGAGCAGCGGAAATTCGATGACCCAGAGGAAATTGAATTGATGCGGATCAATCACGAGCTTGCCCTGCCCTTTCAATACCTCGGCGCAATACAAACGGATCTTGCCGAGAATTTCGCAGGCGTTCAGCCATTGGTCGGCGGCGAAGAGAATCAAGTCGCCTTCCTGAATCTGCAGCTTGGTCGTGAGCGCGGCCTTCTCGGCTTCGCTGAAGAACTTCACGATGGGCGATTTCCATTCGACGGCAGCACCGTCAGCCGATTTTTCGACTTTGATGTAGGCGAGGCCTTTCGCGCCGAAGCTTTTGGCGGTCTCGGTCATCGTTTCGATTTGTCCCTGCGTCGCACCGGCGAGGCCGCGCGCGTTGATGGCTTTCACCACACCACCGGCTTCGATGCACTTGCCAAAAACGCCGAATTTCGAGCCTTTGAATTCCTCGCTGAAATCCACGAGTTCCATGCCGAAGCGCGTGTCCGGCTTGTCAATGCCCCAGCGGTTCAGCGCTTCCTCGAAGCTGATGC
>CAYUGC010000161.1:0-8250 GCA_964444085.1 uncultured Bifidobacteriaceae bacterium
GCGCCCATCGGCGGCTTGAAAAAGGCCGGCGTGGTCGCCATCACGGACGACGGCCGCTGCGTGCAGAACAACGACCTCATGCGCCGCGCCTGCGAATACGCGAAGATGTTTGACCTGCCGCTGTTCGACCACTGCCAGGATTATTCGCTCGTCACCGACGGCGTGATGCATGAAGGCTATTGGAGCACGGCACTTGGTCTGCGCGGCTGGCCGGCGGCGGGCGAGGAGATGATCGTCGCCCGAAATATCCTGCTCGCGGAGCTGACCGGCGCAAAAATCCACTGCCAGCACTTGAGCGCCGCCGCCAGCGTGCGGCTAATTCGCGAAGCCAAGAAACGCGGCGTGCCGATTTCCGGCGAGGCCTGTCCGCATCACTTCACGCTCACGGACGCCGCCGTCGCCGGCAGCGAAAAATTCTGGGCGAAGGATGGAAAACCTCTCGCCGCCACGCAAAAAGGCGAACTGCCGCAATGGCCGAGCTACGATACCAATTTTAAGATGAACCCGCCGCTCCGCACCGCCGCCGACCGCGAGGCGATTCTGGAAGGTTTGGCGGACGGCACGATTGAGATTTTGTGCAGCGACCACGCACCGCACTGCGATTTTGAAAAAGAAGTGGAGTTCGACTACGCGCCGTTCGGCATCACCGGGCTGGAAGTGGAGCTGGCGCTCTCACTCATGCAACTCGTCCACACCAAACGCATTTCGCTGGCGGACATGGTTGCCAAATACACCGTCAATCCGGCGCGGCTGCTGAATTTGAACAAGGGCACGTTGAGCGTCGGCGCGGACGCGGACGTGACGGTGTTTGACGAAAATGCGGAATGGACTTTCCGCCGCGAAGATTCCGCGAGCAAATCCAAGAACAACCCGTTTTTCGGCTGGAAGCTCAAGGGCAAGCCGGTGGCCACGATTGTCGGCGGCAAAAAGATTTTCGTTGAACAGTCGGAGCTGGCGGCGGTCTAACTCCCGAACCACAAAATAAAACCATGAAAAAACTTCTCATCGCAATGCTGGCGATCACGGTGTTTTGGCAGGTGAACGCGGCGGAATCCGTCTGGCTCACGGATCTGCCCAAGGCGCAGGCGCAGGCCAAGGCCGAAAACAAAATCGTGCTGATGGATTTCACCGGCTCGGACTGGTGCGGCTGGTGCATCAAGTTCAAAAAGGAAGTTTTAGACACGGCGGAATTTCAGGCTTACGCCGCCAAAAATGTCGTGCTGGTGGAATTGGATTATCCGAACAAGAAAGTCCAGTCCGACGACCTGAAGAAGGCCAATGCCGCGCTGAAAACCCAATATGACATCCATGGCTACCCGACGCTGGTGGTGCTGGACAAGGACGGCAAGGAAATTGGCCGGCAGGTCGGCTACTCCGAGGGCGGCCCGCAGGCGTTCATCAAAAAGCTGGAAGGCTACAAGAAGTAAGCCCGGCAGAAACAATTCAGGCGCGGCAAACTCTGCCGCGCCTTTTTTGTTTTCAAACTTGAATCAATTTTCCGCGCTTGGAATCAGCCGTTGGCTGGCGGCACGGTTTCCGCTGCTTCCGTTGCGGCGGGCGTTTCTTCCGGCTGTGATTCTTCCGGCTTTGGCTGGGGGGCTTCATCCAAGCGCAGTTGCTCCGGCGGCACCGTCGCGAGGCCCGCATCGGCGGTGATGGGTGCCACCGGCTTTTCAATCGGGATGCGGCGCAGTTCATCCGCCGACGGCAAATCTTCCAAACCGCGCAGGCCGAAATATTCGAGAAACAACGGCGTGGTGCTGTAAAGCGCGGGCCGGCCGACCACTTCCGCGCGACCGCTCTGCTCCACCAAATTGCGTTCCAACAAAGTCTGCATCGTGCCATCCACGTTCACGCCGCGCACCTGTTCAACTTCCGCGCGCGTGACCGGCTGGCGATACGCGATGATGGCGAGCGTTTCCAGCGCGGCCTGCGAAAGGCGCGACGGGCGATTTTTGACACCGACCATAGCCTTGAGCCACGGCGCGTATTCCGGCTGCGTGACGAACTGCCACGCGCCCGCGACGCACACGAGGCGGAACGTCCGCGCGGCGGTCTCGTGCTCGCGCGCCAGGTCCTCCAGCGCAGCGGTGACGTCGTCGTCCTTCACCTTCTTGAAAAGCCTGGTGTTTTCGCCGGCGTCCTCGGCAGTGGCGGCGGTGGCCAGCACGTCGCGCAGTTCCTTTGCGCTCATCGGCCGTTGGGCTGAAAACAGCAGCGGTTCGAGAATAAGTTTGAGTTCCATCTTAAAAATTATTTCGGTTGTTGCTCGTCTTCGGCTTCTGCTTCCGCGTCATCCTCGTCGTCGTCATCCTCGTCGTCGTCATCCTCGTCGTCGTCATCCTCGTCGTCGGTTTCCTCGACGTCGGTTTCCTCGACGGCAGGTTCAGGCGTTACGACCGACTTCTCTTCGACCGGCGATTCGGCTTCCGACACGGGCGTTTCGACGGGTGCGGGCTGCGCGACGGGCGGCCCGATTTCGATTTCCGCGAACGGCTCCGGCTGCACGCAGGCAAGCTGTTTCAGGCGGATCAATTCCAGCAGCGCGAGAAAGGTGCATACGACTTCGGCGCGATTGGCCGCCTGTTCAAACAGTTCGGAAAATTTCACCGAGCCGCGTTCGGCAATCTGGTTGCGGACAAATTCAATCTTCTCGCTGACGGTCCACTTGTCCTCGTAAATCTCGCGTGTGGCAGCGGTCTTGTCCGCAAAGCGCTTGAGGATGCCGTTGACGGCATTCAGCAAGTCGAAGATGCCGACTTCCGGTTTCGCCGGCGCTTCTTCCTCATGGAATTCAATCTTGCCCGGCACACGCGGGAAAATATTTTCCTGACGTTCCTCTAGCGTTTGCAACTGCGAGGCTGCGTCCTTGAATTTTTTGTATTCGACGAGCTGGCGGATGAGTTCCCAGCGCGGATCGGCACCCTCCTCCTCTTCTTCCACCTGCACCTGCTGGTCCACCGGCAGCAGTTCCTTGCTCTTGATATACATGAGCGTCGAGGCCATCACGAGAAATTCGCCGGCGACCTCCAGGTCAAACTGGCGCATCAAATCCACATATTCGATGAACTGCGTGGCGAGCTTGGTGAGGTTAACCTCGTAGATGTCCACTTCCTCCTTCTTGATGAGATAAAGAAGGAGGTCGAGCGGGCCTTCGAAGACCTCGAACTGGACTTTGTATTCCGCCATGAAACGGACCGTAAGGCTAGATTGAAGCCGGCGGCTTGGCAATGCAGGAACGGGCCGGCTTATTGCTCGACGCGGGTGGACATTTTTGCCATTGTCGACCTATGGATGCCGACGAACGCGATATTTTCAACTACCTCAAGACTTGGGGCAGTGAATTTGTGGGCATGCGGGAAATCTGCCGCCGCGCCGGCACGAAAAAGCGCTTCCACGAAAACCCCGAATGGGCCAAACCCGTGCTGCAACTCATGACCGAACGCAGCATCCTGGAACGCGACATTCTGGGCCGTTACCGCGTCAAGCCCAAGCCCAAGCATGGTCGCGGCGGACGCTGGATCGCGCCCGACATCGAAAAACTCCTCAAGGAAAATGGCGTCGAGGTGGAATCCAACAGCACGGAAATCAACGATGACGAACATTACGAGCAACTCTGATGCTCGCCGCGTTTCTCACCACCCTGCTCTTCGCCACCTCCGCCGTCTGCGGCTACCGCACCGCCAAACAGGTCGGCGGCATTGAGGCGAACTTTTGGCGCATCACACTTGCCACGGTCTTTCTCACCATCTGGGCGTTCACCTTCGGCCACGGCTTTGACGGCGCGCCCGGCTGGTTCATGTTGAGCGGGCTATTCGGCATCGGCCTCGGCGATTCGGCATATTTTCAGGCACTGCCCCGGCTCGGCAGCCGCCGGACGGTTTTGCTGACACAATGCCTCACCGCGCCGTTCGCCGCCGGGATTGAATGGCTCTGGCTCGGCACTAAATTAAATCCCGCGGAAATCCTCTGCATCGCCGTCATCCTCGCCGGCGTCGCCATCGCACTCGCGCCGGGCGACCATGTAAAAATTTCCGCGCGCGACTGGAAAACCGGCCTCGTCGCCGGCATTTTCGCCGCGCTCGGCGGCGCGCTCGGCGCGGTCATCATCCGCAAAGGCTACGCCGCGATCCATGACGCCGGGCTGAACGTGGACGCCGGCACCACCGGCTACCAGCGCGTGCTCGGGGGCATTTTGATTCCGACATTTGCGCTGCTGATTTTCAAATGGCGTTCCGCGCGCGCGCACGGCCCGGCCTTCGCCGGCGACACGCTGCAGATCTCCCGCGACAAATGGGCGCGCATCTGGCCGTGGGTGCTGGCCAACGCGCTCGCCGGCCAGACGCTGGGCGTGACGTGCATGCAATGGGCGCTCAAGACCACGCAGGCCGGCATCGTCGCCGCCATCATCGCCACCACCCCTATCGTGCTGCTGCCAATGACCCGCATCGTTGAGGGCGAAAAAATCGGCCTCCGCTCGCTCGCCGGCGCGCTCATCGCCGTCGGTGGCGTGATCGGGCTAACCTTTTTCCGGTAAATTTTTAAGATGAAAGACGAACTTCAATCCGCCGTCGAAGCGCTCGGCCTCGAAAAATTCCGCCGCCACATTTTCCTGTGCACCGACGCCACTGATCCGAAATGCTGCCCGCGCGAACAGACTTTGGTCGCGTGGGAATTTTTGAAGAACCGGCTGAAGGAGCTGAACCTCGTCGGCCCGAATCCGCTGGTCTATCGCACCAAGGCCAACTGCCTGCGCGTCTGCACGCGCGGCCCCATCGCCGTCGTCTATCCCGAAGGCGCGTGGTATCACAGTTGCACGCCGGAAAACCTGGAGCGCATCATCCAGGAACATCTGATCGGCGGAAAAGTCGTCGCGGAGTTTACCTTCGTGACAAATCCGCTAGTTTGAATTTATCGCTCGACACCACGCTGCCGACCAAGCTAATTTCCCTCCACTATGGCAAGGCTTCTGGTCAAAACCGAGGGATTGGGCGTTAACACTTTGGAACTCCGTCTGGGCGTGAACCGCGTCGGGCGCGACCCCAAAAGTGATTTTTCCATCGGTCATCCGACCGTCTCCACGCACCACGCAGAATTGATTTTGTCCGCCGACGGCGTGGTGTTGCACGATTGCCAGTCCACCAACGGCACCTTCGTCAACGGCCAGCCGGTCAGCGAAATCTGGCTGGAACCCGGCCATGAGGTGCGCTTCGGTGACGTTGAATTGGTAGTGGAATCCACCGCCGCCGAGGTCGCCATCCCCATCATTGAGCGCGAACAACCCGCACCACCACCCGTGGCGCGGGCCGATGGTGCGTTGCTCTGCCCGCGCCACCCCGATTACCTCGCGAACTTCCGCTGCCCGGTCTGCCAGGAGGTCATGTGCATCGGTTGCGTGCGCATCATCCGGCTCAAGGGCGGCAAGCCGCATTACCTCTGCCTGAAATGCCATAATCCCTGCGAACGCATCATCACGGAAAAGCCCAAGGAGAAGAAAGGATTCTTCGGCTTCCTGCAAGACACGGTGCGGCTGAAATTCGGAGGCCGGCCGAAGGTGTAATCCGCCGGTCAGGCAGCGAGAAATTTCTTCGCCATCTTCTCCAGCGCATCGATCCACGCCGGATGCTCGTTCATGCAGGGAATGCGCGTGAACTCTTTGCCGTTGCCGGCCATGAATTCTTCGCAGCCACGCATCCCGATTTCCTCAATCGTCTCCAGACAGTCCGAGACGAACGCCGGGCAAATCACGAGCATCCGTTTTTTCCCTTCCGTCGCGAGGCGCGGCAGTTCGTAATCCGTGTAAGGTTTCAGCCACGGGTCTTTGCCAAGCCGCGACTGGAAGGACACCGACCATTTCCCCGCCGGCACGCCGGCCTTCTCGATGAACAGCGCCGCTGTCTGGTAACACTGCGCACGGTAGCATTGCGCATGCGCCGGGCTGGGCGTCTCGCAGCAGTTCGGCGTGGCGAGACAATGACAGCCGGTCGTGTCGGATTTTTTGATGTGCCGCTCCGGGATGCCGTGAAAGCTGAACAGCAGATGGTCGTAATCCTTTTTCAGATAATCCGCCGCGCTCGCCACCAACGCCGCAATGTAATCTGGGGCGTTGTAATACGGCGGCTGAACGGTGAGCTTCATCTGCGGCGCGAGTTTGGCGGCAACTTCCTGCACGCGCAGGACCGCTGTTTCGTAGCTGGACATCGCGTAATGCGGAAACAGCGGAATCAACAAAACTTCCGTCGCGCCCTTCGCCAACAGATTCTTCACGGCGGATTCGATGGATGGATTCTGGTAACGCATCGCCAGTTCCACCGGCACGCTGACACGCTTTTGCAACAGCTCCTGAACGTGCCGGCTCGTGACGACCAGCGGCGAACCTTCCTTCGTCCAGACTTTTTCGTAGGCGTGCGCGGACTCCTTGGGACGATTGATTAAAATCATGCCGACGACAAACCGCCGCAGCAGCCACGGCGTGTCAATCACGCGCCCGTCCATCAGAAATTCGTTCAGATAGCGCCGCACATCCGGCACCGACGGCGAGTCCGGCGAGCCAAGATTGACCAGAAAAATTGCTTTGCTCATGCAGAAAAAAGTTTAACCACGGATAAACACAGATGCACACGGATAATTTTCCAATTTGCACGCCACAGGAATGGATCCGTGTTTATCCGTGTCCATCCGTGGTTCAAAAGAGTTTTCCAACGCGCTCCGCGATGTTCACGCCCGACACGATCGAATCCCCCAGCGAAACGCCATCGCGATAATGCCCGGCGAAAAAGAGGTTTGGATTCCCAGCCTCAAGACCATTCAGCCAATCCCGATATTTGCCATAGCCGACGTTGTATTGCGGAATCGCGCGCGGATACACCGCCGCCTGCGTGAACACGGGTTTGCCGCGCACACCCAGCAGCACGCGCAAATCCGCCAGCACCGTCTCAACGAGCTGTTCCGGCGGCAGCAAGGCCAGTTCCGGATACCGCGCTCCGCCAATGTAGCTCGTTAGCGTGACGTGACCGGCTGGCGCGCGATTCGGAAACAACGCCGAGGAAAAAATCGTGCCGAGAATTTTGAAGCCCTCGATCTTTGGAATCAGCATCCCAAAACCACACGCCGGATGCGCCACATCCTCGCGTCGGAAACCCAGCACCACGGCCGCCACCGGCGGATAACTGATCTCGGAAAATGCCGTGGTAGGGCGGCGCTGCTGCGCCGCCCTCCCAGCCATAATTTCCAACTCCGCCAACTTGTAAGCCGTGCCGCAGTAAATCACCGCGCCAAATTCGGCATCACCATTTGCCGTCGTCACACGCCAGCCGTCAATCATTTGCGTGAGCTTCGTAACCGGCGTGTTCAGCTTCAGCGAATCACCAAGCTGCGCCGCCAGCGTGTCTGGCAATACCTGCAAGCCTTCGTCGAAGGAAAATTTCGCCGCGCGGTCTTTGGCCACTTCGCCGGATTTCTTCCGGTCGCGCGCGCCAAATATCTGGCCTTTGATCATCGAGCCGTAATTGTCCTCCAGCGCCTTGAGCTTGGGAAACGCGTGCGGCAGCGAAAGCTTGTTCGGGTCGCCGGCGTAGACGCCCGCAACGAGCGCATCAATCGCATGATCGAGAAATTCCCGGTTGAACCGGCGCACGACAAACTGCCCGATGCTTTCTTCCACGCCATCGCGACGCGGCGTGATGAACGGCTCGCGCAGGACGGCCAGCTTGGCTTTGGCCGTGAACAGCGGCGTTGTGAAAAACCCCAGCGACGAGCCGGGCATTTTAATCGGCCGACCGTAACGCACGACATAGCGCGCCTCGGCTTTCGGATTGGTGGCGAGCTTGCGCGATTTGAGACCGGCGTCGCGGACGAGCTGCGCGATTTTTGGCGACGTTTCGAGAATCGTGTTCGGCCCGAACTCGGCGAGAAAACCGTCCTTGCGGATGGATTGAATCACGCCGCCGACGCGCCCGCCCGCCTCATAAACCGTGACCGGCACGCCCTGGCGTTTCAGATAAAACGCCGCGGTCAGTCCGGTGATGCCAGCGCCGATGATTGCGACGGATTTCATGAAGATGAAAAAGCCACAGATTTCCACAGATGAAACACAGATGGAAATTTGCGGCGGACTGAATCTGTGTTCAATCTGTGTTTCATCTGTGGCTAAAAATTAAATCGTCTTCGAATGCCGCCGTTCATTCGCCGCGCCAAGCGTGTTGTCGAAACACATCGCGATGTTGCGGATGAAGAGGCGGCCGGCGTCGG
>CAYUGC010000162.1:0-8229 GCA_964444085.1 uncultured Bifidobacteriaceae bacterium
GACGAGGCCCTGCTTGAGCGCGGCGGCGGAGACGCGGATGTAGCGGACTTCGCCGTTGGGCAGGAGCGCCTTCACGCGCTGCAAGTTCACGCGGAACTTGCGCTTGGTGATCGCGGTGACGTGCGTGCCGATACCGCCGGATTTCTTGGATTTACCCGAGCGCCAGATAATGTTGCCCTTCATCGGGCGTTTGCCGGTCAATTCACAAATGCGTGCCATAAATTTTTCTTTCGTTAAAAGGTCGCACAGAATATCAGTGAAACGCCCGCTGACAAGTCCTTTTTCTAGGAAATTCTGCGTGCCTTTGCCGCGCGCCAAACGTATCTTCACGGCGAATTTTATGGCCACACTCAAACCCTTTGCCGCCCTGCGACCGAAACCTGAACTCGCCGCCGAAATCTGCGAACTGCCTTACGACGTGATGTCATCCGACGAGGCGCGCGCCATGGCCGCCGGCAAGCCGTTAAGCTTCCTGCACGTCAGCAAGCCGGAAATTGATCTGCCCGCCGGCACCGATTTGTATTCGCTGGAAGTTTATACCAAGGGCAAAGAAAATTTTCAGAAACTCATTTTGCAAGGCGCGCTGAAGCAGGATGACAAACCGAACTTCCATCTTTACCGGCAAGTCATGGGCCAGCACGCGCAAGTCGGCCTCGTCGCCGCCGCGAGCTGCGAGGAATATCTCGCCAACATCATCAAGAAGCACGAGTTCACCCGCCCGGACAAGGAGGACGACCGCGTGCGCCACATTGAGGCGCTCAATTCGCAGACCGGCCCGGTGTTTCTGACCTATCGCGCCGTCGCCGCGTTTGATGAATTTGTGGCGAAGAAGATTTCCGAAGCGCCCGCCGTGGATTTTACCGGTAACGACGGCGTGCGCCACACGTCGTGGACAGTTTCGAGCGCGGAGGAAATTCAATTTGTCGAAGCGCAGTTCGCGCAGATTCCGTTTCTCTACATCGCCGACGGCCACCACCGCAGCGCGGCGGCGGGACGCGTTTTCAAATCACGGAACGGCGCAGGCCACAGCGGACAATTTCTCGCCGTGATTTTTCCGCACAACCAGATGCAGATTCTGCCCTACAACCGCGTGCTGAAAGATTTGAACGGACTCACGAAATTGGAGCTGATCAAAAAGCTGGAGCAGGTGTTTGAAACCATCCGCGTCGGCGAGGCGTCGCCCAACCACAAGCATGAACTCGGCCTGTTTCTTGACGGCAAATGGCACCGGCTGACGTTCAAGCGCGAGTTCACGATGGGCAAAAACCTCATCGAAGGTCTCGACGTGACGCTGCTGCAACAGCACGTCCTGGGGCCGATCTTCGGCATTGACGACTCGCGCACGAGCAAGAAAATTAACTTTGTCGGCGGCATCCGCGGCACGGCGGAACTGGAAAAGCTCGTGAACAGCGGCGAATACGCCTGCGCGTTCTCGATGTTCCCGACGAGCATCGAAGATCTCATGCAGATCGCCGACGCCGACGGCATCATGCCGCCGAAGAGCACGTGGTTCGAGCCGAAGCTCCGCGACGCGATGTTCTGCCATCTGATCTGATTTACGATTTGCGATATACGATTTACGCGACCGCTTCAAATTCGAAGTTGGCGCGCAAATCGAAAATCGTCATCCGTAAATTTCTCACGGATTTGCGAATGTCCTTCATTTTGGATTCGACACTCGCAATTTGAAATTCGACATTAGCCCGGTGTCCTCCGCCCGCCTGCAACGCAGTCTGCGTGCGACGTTTCTCGGCCTCGCCGCGAACGTCGCGCTGACCGTCGCCAAATTCGCCGCCGGCGTCCTCGGCCATTCGCAGGCGCTCATCGCCGACGCGGTGGAATCGCTCGCGGACATCTTCAGCTCCATCATCGTCTGGCGCGGCCTGGTCGTTGCCGAGACGCCGCCGGACGAGGATCATCCCTACGGCCACGGCAAGGCCGAGCCGCTCGCCGCCGCCATCGTCTCCGCGATGCTGCTGCTGGCGGCGGGCCTGATTGCATTTCATTCCTTGAGCGGCATCCTGGCGCCACGCGTCGCGCCGTCGCCATGGACGTTGATCATTCTGATTGTCGTCATTGCCGTGAAGGAAACGCTGTTCCGCTTCGTGCTGCGCGAGTCGGAGACGGTTGCCAGTTCCGCCGTGGAAACGGACGCGTGGCATCATCGCAGCGACGCCATCACCTCGGCGGCGGCGTTCGTCGGCATCAGCATCTCGCTCGTCGGCGGCAAGGGTTACGAATCGGCGGATAACTGGGCGGCGCTCGTGGCGGCGTGCGTCATCGCCTTCAACGGATGGCGACTGCTGCGCCCGGCGTTCAACGAGTTGATGGACCGCTCGCCCGACCGTGAACTCATCGGGAAAATTCGCGCCGTGGCCGGGACGATTCCCGGCGTGGGCGGCGTGGAAAAATGCTTCGTGCGCAAGATGGGCTACCAGTTTTTTGTGGATATGCACGTCGAAGTTGATCCGCAGATGACGGTGGAAAACTCCCACCGCATCGGCCACGAGGTGAAAAACAAGGTGCGCGTGGATATCCCTTCCGTCCGCGACGTGCTGATCCACATTGAGCCGCTTAAGCCGGCGAAAAACAATTCGTAGGAGACGACGTGAGGAGTCTCTAACTGAATGAAAAATACGAACGAAGAAATGGATTTGAGTCGCGTCACCTCGACTCCTACAACGCATTTCAAAGGCTGGGCCAAACCCGGCCCGGTGCCGCCGGGACTTGGAGCGCCGAGCACCGTCTCGGCGCAGGCAGATTATTTTCATCAACCTGCCGGGACGGTGCCCGGCGCTCCGCTCGTCGTGGAACCGCACGAAACGCTTGATGCCATCAGCGGACATTTCCGTTTGTTCCAGCTGCGCGACGGCCACCGGTTTTCCACCGACGACATTTTGACGGCGTGGTATGGCACGAGTTGGTGTCCCACCGCGCGGACCGCGCTCGACCTCGGCAGCGGCATCGGCACCGTGGGCATGATTTGCGCGTGGCGTTTGCCCGGCGCGAAATTTGTCACCGTCGAGGCGCAAGGCGACAGCGTCGCGCTTGCCAAAAAATCCGCATGTTACAATGGGCTGACCGAACGTTACGAAATCCGCGCCGGCGATTTTCGTGCGCCAGAAATTCTCGGTGCCGAGGAGAAATTCGACCTCGTCACCGGCAGCCCACCGTATTTTCCGCTCGGAGCCGGCATAGAAAGCGAGCATCCGCAAAAGCTCGCCTGCCGCTTTGAACTGCGCGGAACCATTGCCGATTATTGCACCACCGCCGCCAAACATCTTGCGCCCGGCGGATTTTTCGCGTGCGTGTTTCCGCACGAGCCGGCGCAGCTCGCGCGCGTGGAGGCGGGCGCACGCGAAGCCGGACTCGTCATCGTCCGCAAGCGACCAGTCGTTTTCCGCGAAGGCGATCCGGCGCTTGTTGGTCTGTTTGGCCTGATGCGCGCCGACGATTTGCCGGAATGGTTTCGCGGCCAGACGTGGACGGAGCCAGATTTGATCATCCGCACGCGCGACGGGAAGATTCATCCCGAATACTCGGCGGTGAAGCTGGCAATTGGCTTTCCACCTTGACGGAGCGCCGGGCACCGTCCCGGCGTGTTGGTGATTTCACATCGTGCCGAGACGGTGCTCGGCGTTCCACTTTTTCAAAATTTTTTTCTGTTCCCTTTCGCGTCCGGCGGACATTACTTGGTGAATGTCAGAACCGGATGACCACCAGTTGCTCGCTGAATTTGCGCGGACCAGTTCCGAAGCCGCCTTTGCCGCGCTCGTGCAGCGCCATGTGAACCTCGTTTATTCCACCGCGCGGCGGAGCGTGGGCAATGCACACGCCGCCGAGGAAATCGCGCAGGCGGTGTTCATCATTCTGACGCAGAAGGCGGGCAGGTTGTCGTCGCGCATCGTGCTGTCCGGCTGGCTTTACCAAACCACGCGGCTGACGGCGGCAAATTTTCTGCGCGGCGAAATCCGGCGTCAACAGCGCGAACAAGAGTCGTATATGCAATCCACTTTGAATCAACCGGGCGAAAACGTCTGGCCGCAGATCGCGCCGCTGCTGGACGACGCGCTGGGCAAACTTGGCGAGCGCGACCGCAACGCCATCGTGCTGCGGTTTCTGGAAAACAAATCGCTGGCGGAAGTCGGCGCGGCGCTGGGCGCGAGCGAAGACGCGGCGAAAATGCGCGTGAACCGCGCGCTGGAGAAACTGCGGAAGCTGTTCACGAAACGCGGCGTAGCGCTGTCGGCGACGCTGATTGCCGGGGCGGTTTCGTCCAGTTCAGTTCAAGCCGCGCCGGTTGGCCTGGCGAAAACAATTTCTGCCGTGGCGATTACCAAAGGCGCGGCGGCGGGCGTTTCAACCCTGGCTTTGGTCAAAGGAGCATTGAAAATCATGGCGTGGACGAAGGCGAAAATGGCAGTCGTGGTCGGCGTGGGCGTGCTGCTCGCGGCGGGAACGGCGACAATCACTGTCAAAGAAATTCAGGAACACCGGACTTATCCGTGGCAGGTTGAAGGTTTTAATAGCAACGTATTGGATCAGCAACCGCCGCAAGTCAGAGTTCTATTAAGCAAATACAAAAATGGGGCTTCTGGAACTTCTTGGGATAAAACCGGTCAGATCAAAGTGATGGGGACAGGCGTTTCAGCCGAAGCGGTTGTGCATGCTGCCTATCGTTTTTACAATCCAAGTCGAACAGTTTTTTCTGCTGAATTGCCACAGAGCAAATTCGATTATATTGGTAGCCTGGCAGCGGGAAATGAAAAGGCGCTACAGCAATTGGTGAAGAAAAAATTTGGTGTAATTGCCAAACGAGAAACGCGAGAAACAGAGGTCTTCATTCTTAAGATTCGTCGCTCCGGCGCGGGCGGTCTAAAACCGAGTAGTGTAAGTCCACAAGCAGAGTCCAGCTCTCAAAACAACGCGCCCGGCGAATGGTCGTGCAAGAATTCTCCGCTTTCTGGTTTGGTTCATTATCTGGAAGAATGCACAAGAGTTCCCATTCTCGATCAAACCGGCCTCAAAAATAATTTCGACATTGACCTGAAGTGGAAGCAGTCAGATTGGGAACATCAGAATTCCGATGGAATGAAACAATCGTTGCTCGACCAACTCGGCCTCGAACTCGTGCCCAGCCGCGAGCCGGTGGAAATGCTCGTCGTGGAAAAGGTGAAATAGTTTGTCCAGTTTGGCGGCGGGCGGACATCATTGGTAGATGACCGAACTGAACGACCATGAGTTGCTCGTCGAATTTGCCCGCAGCGGCTCCGAGCCGGCGTTTGCCGAACTCGTCGCGCGCCATGTGAACCTCGTCTATTCCGCCGCGCTGCGGTTCTGCGGCGACGCGCAGCACTGCGAGGAAATCACACAGGCGGTCTTCATCATTCTGGCGCGCAAGGCGGGCAAACTGTCGCCGCGCGTCGTGCTGTCCGGCTGGCTGTATCAGACGGCGCGGCTCACGGCGGCGAACCTGGTAAAGGGCGAAATCCGCCGGCAGCAGCGCGAACAGGAGGCATATATGCAATCCACCTTGAACGAAACTGACGCGGCGGCGTGGGCGCAGCTCGCGCCGCTGCTGGATGAGGCGATGGGGCGTTTGGGCGAAACCGACCGCAACGCCGTGGTGCTGCGGTTCTTTGAAAACAAGACCGCCGCCGAGGTCGCCGCCGCACTGAAATTGACGGAAGCCGCCGCGCACAAGCGCGTGAACCGCGCGCTGGATAAGCTGCGGAAGATTTTCTCCAAACGAGGCGTGACGCTATCGGCGGCAATGATTGCTGGCACGGTGGCGGCGAATTCCGTGCAGGCCGCGCCCGCCGGCTTGGGGGCGACGGTCACGGCGGCGGCAAACGGCGCTTCCATTTCGGCAACAATAACAACCCTGGTGAAAGGAACTATGAAAACAATGACCTGGTTAAAACTCAAATTCGCCATCGGCGTGGGTGTGACGGCATTGCTCGCCGGCGGCGTGGCGACGGTGGCCGTTTCGCAAACCGGCGGCAGCGATAAATTGACCGTTCCAGAAATCGCCAAGCAAACACAAGAAGCATACGCCGCACTGACGAGTTACAGCGACACGGCCAAGGGCGTGTCCGAGGGCGCCGGGCCAGCCGTGGAAGCAATCTGCATGACTCGATTGCAACGCCCGAAACAGTATCGAGTGGAGTGGACTACTACGGGCGGTCTTTACGTCAGCAAGGGCTTGGTCTGGTCAGATGGCGGCGCAAACTACGAGGTGATGGACGCGGCGGACAAGTTCGCCTCCGCCAAAGCACAAACAATGAACGGTATGCAGACGGCATTTGCAATTGCGACCGGAGTTTCCGGCGGAGTTGCCTCGACCGTTCCGGGGGCGTTTTTCGAATTGAACTTTGGTGACAAACTAGGTGCGTTCGCATCGGGACGCACGGAAATTAAGCGGGTGGCCGACGAAAAGATTGCTGGCGTGGATTGCTATGTTGTGGTCAGCGTTCTGGACGGAGACAAACTTCTTGGAAATAAAAAAATGCCCAAGAACGCAATGGTGGATCTCAAGAGTCTCGGAACAACCACTACTACGCTTTGGATTGGCAAAAAGGATCACCTCATCCGCAAATCTGAAACCACCACGGCTGGCATGTCTGCGGCCATGAAATTCACGGATGAAGCACTCAAGGTGGCGTTGGAGCGGCAAAAGAAACCGGTCACACCCGAAAATCTCGCCGCACTGCGGGCTGAAATAGACAATTCCATGGCGCAGCTGAAAAACAGTGGATTTGTTTTCACCGAAACACAAGAGAACATCATCGTGAATCAAAAGTTTTCGTCAGCGGATTTTGCGCGCTGACCGGCCCGAATAGAAATTTGCAGTTTTTTGTCCGGTTTTGGCTGTCAGCGGACATATATGATTGGATGACGTTTGAAAATACTTTGAAACGAAATCGCTTTGGCGGTGTCTTATTGTGCATGGGTTCACGGCGGGCTTTCACTCTAATCGAACTTCTGGTGGTCATCGCCATCATCGCGATCCTCGCGGCGATGCTGCTGCCGGCGTTGAGCAAGGCCAAGCAGAAAGCGTGGACAACCAGTTGCAATTCCAACCTCCACCAGGTCGGCTTGGGCATGCGGATGTTTGCGGATGAAAACAATGGGTTTTACCCCGAATCCGGTGGCGGCATTTATTGGGGTGACACCGATACAAATGGCACTGAAAAGGCCAGTTGGATGGAGCAGATTTTCCCCTACGTCGGCAACACGAACGCGTTCAATTGTCCGGGCAACGTGCAGTTGGCGACCGACCTGCAGGGTCCGTTTAATTATTTCAATGGTTGCAATGCGGCGTATGGCGCAGCCGGCGGCCAGTTCGCGGCGGTTAATGACAAAGCCATTTTGTTTCCCTCGGCCTTTGTCCTCGGCGGCGACACGGCCGGAACCAAGAGCGGAAAATTTATTTTTGATCCACTGGACGCGGACAAGGATGACTATACGCAGAACTGCGTGGGCGGCGCGGCGGATGATTCGCTGACGGAATACTGGCAGATCCACAGCCAGGGCCAGAACGTGATGTTCGCCGACGGCCATAGCAAGTGGTATAAAAGCTATAATCCCAGTGAGATGACCTTCGCTTACACAACCATGACCAACTGGATTCAATATCGGTAAGCGGCGTCATTCGCTCATTTCCGTTTTGCGTTTCCGCCACGTTGGCGGTTAATATGTCCGCCACATGAAAATCGTTCTCGCTTACTCTGGCGGACTCGACACCTCGGTGTTGATGTCCTGGATCAAAGAAAAATACAACGCCGAAATGATCGGCTTCTGCGCCGACGTCGGCCAGGAAGAGGAATTGAACGGCCTCGAAAAGAAGGCCATCAAAACCGGGGCGTCGAAAATTTACATTGATGATTTGCAGGAGGAATTCGCACGCGACTTCATCTATCCGATGCTCCGCGCCGGCGCGATTTACGAGGGGCAATATTTTCTCGGCACCAGCATCGCGCGCCCGCTCATCGCCAAGCGCATGGTGGAAATCGCGAAGAAGGAAAAGGCCGATGCCATCGCGCACGGCGCGACCGGCAAAGGCAACGACCAAGTGCGCTTCGAACTCACCGCTGCCGCACTCGCGCCCGACCTGCAAGTCATCGCCCCGTGGCGCGACGAGCGCTATCGCAGCGAATTCCCCGGCCGCCAGGAGATGATTGATTATTGCGCCAAGCACAAGATTCCCGTGCAGGCCAGCGCCAAGAA
>CAYUGC010000163.1:0-8213 GCA_964444085.1 uncultured Bifidobacteriaceae bacterium
TGATCAAGCTCTCGAAGAATCCCGACGTGACGGTGCGGATGCGCGGCGTGATGGAAAAATGCACTTACTGCACGCAGCGCATCGAGCACGCGAAGATTTCACAAAAGGCGAAAGCCGGTGCAAGTGGGGACGTGCGTCTCACGGAAGTCGCCGGCAACATTCCAAAAACGGCGTGCCAGCAGGCGTGTCCGGCAGGCGCAATCGTGTTCGGCGACGTGAGCGACGCGAGCAGTTCCGTCTCGAAGCAGAAATTGTCGCCGCTGAATTATTCCGTGCTCGGCGATTTGCTGACCAAGCCGCGCACGACCTATCTGGCGCGCGTCCGCAACCCGAATCCCGCGATGCCGGATTATCACGCGCCGTTCAGCACGGAAGAATACGAAGGCACGCTGCTGACGCAAAAAACTTAACGACGAATGTCTGAAATCGCGAACATCGAAGAATTGAAGAAGCTGGCTCCGCCCGCCGAGTTGCGTCGCGCGCCGGTCGTCGAGGGCAATCAGGGCCTCGGCTGGCTCACGGACAAATTGTCCGCGTTCGCCGAAGCCAAGGTTCCCCTGTGGTGGAAGATCGCGTTCGTGCCGGCGGCGTTCGCGGCCACGGTGATTTTCCCGATCTGCCTGTTCTATCAGGTGTTCACCGGCGTCGGCGTCTGGGGTAACAATCACCCGAACATGTGGGGGTGGGACATCGTGAATTTCATTTGGTGGGTCGGCGTCGCGCACGCTGGCACGCTGATTTCGGCGATGCTCTTTTTGACGCGCCAGCACTGGCGCACGACCATCGGCCGCATGGCCGAGGCGATGACGGTTTTCTCCGTGATGATGGCCGGTTTGTATCCGGCGATTCACGTCGGCCGCGCGTGGTTTGACTGGTTCATGTTCCCGATTCCGAATTCCAACGGCAACTGGCCGCAATTCAAATCGCCGCTGATGTGGGACGTGTTCGCGGTGAACACCTATTTGATGGTGTCGTCGCTGTTCTGGTTCATGGGCATGATTCCCGATTTCGCCGTGCTGCGCGACCGTTCGACCACGCGCGCGCGGAAGGCGGTTTTCAGTTTTCTCGCGATGGGCTGGACCGGTTCCGCGTGGCAATGGCATAACTACGAAAAGGCTTACGTCGTGCTGTGCGGTTTGTGCACGCTGCTGGTGTTCACGGTGAGTTCCATCGTCGGTCTCGACTTCTGCACCTCGCAGCTCGCGGGCTGGCACGCGACGATTTTCCCGCTCTACTTCGTCATCGGCGCGGTGTTCTGCGGCTTCGGCATGATGCTTGTGCTACTCACGTCGCTGCGCAAACTCTGCAAACTCGAAACCATCATCACCAAGAGCCATATTGACAAGGTCGCCAAGCTCTGCCTCGTGAGCGGCCTCATCATAAATTACATCTACCTGATGGAAATTTTCATCGCGTGGTATAGCGGTGACCCGTATGAACGATGGGTGTTCGGCCACCGTTTCTTCGGCCACAACTACGCCTTCTTTGGCTGGATGCTCATCGGTATCAACGTGCTGCTGACGCAACTGTTGTGGATCAAAAAAATCCGTGCGAGCATGGTCGCGCTGTTTTTCATCGGCCTGTTCATCAACTTCGGCATGTGGAGCGAGCGCATGGTGATTGTCGTCGGTTCGACGAATCAGGATTTTCTGCCGGCGAACTGGGGTTTGTATCATCCGACCATGTGGGACATCGGCCTTTATGTCGGCACGCTCGGCGCATTTTTCATGATGTATCTGTTGTTCGTGAAATTCCTGCCGGTCATCGCGATTTCCGAAGTCAAGGGTGCGGTGCCGCACGGCGATCCGCATCATCCGCACGGCGGCGCGCAGAAAGGCGGCCACTGATGAACGAAAAAATCTACGGCCTCATGGCGGAATTCAACACGCCCGGCGACCTGCTGCGCGCGGCGGAAAAAATCCGTGGCGCGGGCTACCGCCGCTGGGACTGCTTCACGCCGTTCCCGATTCATGGCATTGACAAGGTGATGGGCTACCGCAACTCGCTCGTTGGCTGGGTGGCGCTCGCCGGCGGCGCGTTCATGTTTTTGAACGTCGCCGGCCTGATCTGGTTCAGCAATGCGTTCGATTATCCGCTCATCGTCGGCGGCAAGCCGATGTTCAGCGCGCCGATGACCTTTGTGCCGTCCTACATCATGATGATCATGGGCGGCGCGGGCGGCGCACTTATCGGCATGGTCGCTCTCAACCAGCTTCCGCGCCTGCATCATCCGCTGTTCTTTAAGAAACGGTTTGAAGGCGCGACGCGCGACAAGTTCATCATTGTCATCGGCGCAAACGACGAAAAATTCTGCGCGACCGGCACGAAACAACTGCTCGAATCCATCGGCGGCGTGAATGTCGAAATTGTGGAGGACCAAGAATGATCCGCATCCTACTCTCCATCGCTTTGATCGGCGCGGCCATCGGCGCGGCGACGTTTGGCATCCTCGGCTTCCAAGGCAGCCAGATGCGCAAGCCGCCATTTGAATTGTTCCCCGACATGGATCGCCAGGCGAAACTTCGTCCGCAGGAGCCGAACCACTTTTTCGCGAACGGCATCAGTTCGCAGTTGCCGCCCGCCGGCACCGTGGCGCGCAGTCAGCCGATTCAAACTGTGAACGGCGACGTTTACGCGTTTGAAGATTCCCCGGTAAACACCGGCAAAGTTTCCGGCACGACGAATTTTGTCGAGACGAATCCGCTGCCGGTGAACGAAGCGTTGCTCCAGCGCGGACGCGACCGCTTCGACATTTATTGTGCGCCGTGCCACGGCCGGACCGGCGACGGCAATGGCGTCACGAAGAAGCTTGGCGTCATGGCCGCCGTCGCGAACCTGCACGACAAGCGCATCGTCGAACTGACCGACGGCGAGATTTTCGACACCATCACGCACGGCAAAAGCACGATGGGCGCGGTCGGTCCGCTGCTGCCGACGCAAGACCGCTGGGCGGTCATCGCGTATCTGCGCGCGCTGCAATTGAGCTGGCTCGGCGCTAAGGAAGATTTGACGCCCGCGCAACAGGCGACGCTGAAATGATTTTATGAGTTTGCCGCAATCCAACCAACCGACGCCTGCGCTGAAAAGCACGCTGCCCGGCGCGATGATATTCATCGGCGGGGCGCTCACGGTCGTCGGCGCGCTGGCCAGCTTCATCCGCAACGACGGAAAGGAATTCGGTTTCTCCTGGCTGCTGGCGTTCATGTTTTATTACAGCGTCGCGCTCGGTGCGCTGTTCATGGTAATGGTGCATCATCTGACCGACGCCGGCTGGTCCGTCGGCATCCGCCGCTTCTGCGAACACCTCGCGTCGCTGCTCCGTTGGCCGCTGATTATCATGTTCCTGCCGGTTGGTTTGCTTGCGCCCAAGATTTACCAGTGGCTTTCCGCCGGAACGCCGGCGACAAACGATTTGATCGCCGCCAAATATCCGGTGTTCACGCTTCCCGGTTTCTGGATCGTGTCGGCCATTTTCTTCGCCATCTGGTGGCTGCTGTCGTCGCGCTTGAGCTCGCTCTCGCTGCAACAGGACGAAACCGGTGCTGTCGAATGCACGCGCAAGATGCGTTTCCACTCCGGCTGGGGCATCGTCGCGTTTGCGCTGACTCTGACCTTCTCCGGCGTGTTCTGGATGCAGGCGACTTCCTACCAGTGGTTTTCCGCGATGTATGGCGTGTATTTCTTCGCCAGCAGCGTCTGGGCGGCGCTCGCATTCATCTATGTCATCGCCGTCGCGCTGTTGCAAAAAAACATCCTGACGCCGGTGCTGAAGCAGAATTATTTCTATTTTATCGGCGTGCTGCTGCTCGCGTTCACGCTGCTGGCGTCCTACACCGAGTTTGCGCAATACTTCGTCGTCTGGAACGCCAACATGCCGACGGAAACCTTCTGGTATCTGCGCCGCGAAGAGGGTGGCTGGTGGTGGTTGAGCATGCTGCTGATTGTTGGTAAATTTTTCGTGCCGTTCTTCGCGCTGCTGCCGATCCACACCAAGACCAATTTCAAGGTGCTCATCCCGGTCTGCCTGCTCATCGCCGTGATGCACTACGCCGACCTCGCGTTCAACATTCTGCCCGCGTGGCATCCCGGCCGGCATCACAGCCAATGGCTGTTGTTGCACCTCGGCACCGTGTTGTTCATGGGCGGCGTGCTCGCAAAAATTTTCATCGCCAAATTCAACGCCCACCCGCCGTATCCGCAGCGCGACCCGCGCCTGCTCGAAGCGATGGGCATGAGCCACAATGTTGTCAACGACCTCGTTGACGCCAACGCCGGAGGAGCGAAATGAGCATCGAACGCACCAACCGCGCCACCGCCGCCGCGCTCGGCTTCCTCACGGTTGCCGGTCTTTTCGCCGTGTTGGCCGTGGCCGTGAAACTGACCTTGAACGCGCCGGCGATTGACGCCGACCGCGCTTCTGAACGCAGCAAGGCGCTTGCGGAAATCCGCGCGACCGAGGAAACCGCCCTGACCACCGCCGCCGTGATTGATGCCAAGCATGGCACCGTCCGCCTGCCGATTGACGCCGCGCTGGCGTTGGCCGCGCAGAAGTGGCAGAACCCGTCCGCCGCCCGCGCAGACCTGAACGACCGCGCGGAAAAGTCCGTTGCCCCCGTGAAGACCGAATCTTTTGAATGAACTCTGCTGAAAACAATTCAGTTTGCCCGAACGAGATTGACGCCTCGTGTCGTGTGCCGCTGCTCGTGCTGTTCGGCGGCGCGGCGCTCTGGCTGGTGCTCGGCCTCGCGCTGGGCATCGTGGCGATGCTGTCGTTTCACAAGCCCGATATGTTTGCGGATTGTCCGTTCCTGACCTTTGGCCACGCGCAAGCGGCGGCGAACGATCTGCTGCTTTACGGCTTCGCGATTCCCGCCGCGCTCGGCGTGACGCTCTGGATTTTTGCGCGCTTGAGTCAGGCAAAGCTCGCGCTGCCGATCGTTCCGGTGGTTGCCGCGAATCTCTGGCATGTCGGCGTGCTCGTGGGAACAATTTCAATTCTGCTCGGTTTCAGCACCGGCCATCCGTGGCTGGAATATCCGCGCGGCGCTTCCGTGCTGCTGTTTGCCGCATTCATGCTCATAGCGGTCAGCGCCGTGGCGACGATGGGCTTCCGGCTGAACCGCGAACTGTATCCGTCGCACTGGTTTTTGTTCGCCGCGCTGCTGTGGTTCGTGTGGAGTTACGGCACCGCGAATCTCTTTTTGGTCTGCAACCATCCGCCGCGCGGCGTGGTGCAGGCGGTGATCGGCTGGTGGCTGACGAACAATTTGATCTTCGTCTGGCTCGCGCTTGCCGGCGTCGGCATCGCGTTTTATTTCCTGCCGAAGATCGCCGGCAAACCGCTCGCCAGCTCCGGCTACGCGCTGTTCGGTTTCCTGACGCTGGTGTTTTTCGGAACGTGGGTCGGCATTCCGCAGGGCGCGCCGGTGCCCGCGTGGCTGCCAACGGTCAGCGCGTTCGGCGCGTTGCTGAGTGTCATTCCGGTGTTCGCCCTCGGCATCCTCGCCAGAAAAACCGTCTGGGGAGCCAAAGTCCCGTGCTTCGGCGGACCGTTTTGTTTCATCAGATTCGGCATGTTAAGCTTCGTCGCAGCAAACTTGCTTTACATCAGCGAATTCTGTCCGCGTGCGAGCCGCGTGCTGGACTTCACTTGGTTCAACGCCGGCGTCACGCAATGGCAGTTGCTCGGCTTCGCCGGCATGATCCTCTGCGGCGCGATCTATGAAATTCTCCCGCGCGTGATGGCTCGCGAACTGCCGTTTGCCAAGCTGGCCAAGCTGAATTTCTTTTTGTTCGCCGGCGGCACGCTGCTCTTCGTGATTCCGTTGCTCATCGGCGGCGTGGAGCAGGGGATGAAGCTGCGCGACTCCAACATTCCTTTCGCCGACGCCAGCGCGGTCGCCTTGAAATTCCTCCGCATCAGCACCACCGGCCAGTTGCTCGTCCTGCTGGGCGCGCTGTGTCTGCTGCTGAACATTTTTGTCATGACGCTGCAATGGAAACTCGGTTTGTTGAAAACGGTTGTAGTTGTGGTCAAGGACTCGCTGGTGGAAGGCTCAGCCTATCAGCCGCTGCCGTGCGACAAGTCCGCTTGCGCCACGCTTCAGCGCGACGAGGAGGTCAAACCATGAAAACCGGTTTTTGTGTTTTTCTAGCCGCGTTCGTGGCGCTTGGCGCGTCGTGGCTCGGCTTGGTCTTTGGCCCGCTGAAACAGCTTGGCGTGGCCACCGAGACGAAAATTCTCCAGTCCGACGACAAGTGGCCCGTGCAGCGCACGGGCGACGCCACGCTCGGCTTGCAGGTCTATCGCGCAAATGGCTGCGCCGCCTGCCACACCGAGCAGATCCGCCAGACCGGCGCGGCGAATGAGCTTTCCCTCGTCAACCTCGGCGTCCATCAGGCGGCGGATTTGAAGGATTTTATCGCGTCGCTTTTGGGAACGATGCCGGAGCTGATGAATTTTTCAAACGCTGTCGCCGGCAACCTCGCCGGATGGGATGGCAAACTGCCAAAGGTGATTTACAGTGGTGCGGACGACACCGTGATTTCGCTGCTCGGCGACAAGCTCAAGGCCGTCGGTGTGAAGACTGAGGCGCGCGTGGTCGCCACCGGCGCGGATATCGCGCGGATGGGGTGGGGCGTGCGGCAGAGCGTCGCGGCGGATTATTTGTATGACCAGCCGGTGCAGCTCGGCAGCTTGCGCGCCGGGCCCGACCTCGCCAACATCGGCGTCCGCTCGCCGGATTTGAACTGGCAGTTGCAGCACCTTTACGCGCCGAAATCTATTACGCCCAATTCCTCCATGCCGGCGTTCCGCTATCTGTTCACCGTGCGCGCCAAAGTTGGAGGCCAATCTTCGCCCGACGCGTTGGTGTTGCCGAAAGAATTCATGCCCGCTGGCAATTTGGAAGTCGTGCCGACGGCGGAGGCGAAGCAACTGGCCGCATATCTCGTGAGCTTGAAAAATAACGCGCCGCTCTACGAAGCGCCGTTCACCCCGATCACCGCAGCCAAATGAGCGACGAAAAGAAATCCTGTTGCAGCAACGAAACCGGCGAGCCGACCGCCACGCGTTCCGCCGCGCCGATGTGGATCATCGTCGTGACGCTCGCGCTGCTGTTCACCGGCGGCCTGTTCCTCGACAGCCACGGCGGCTGGTTTGATAAAAATGTCTATGCGCCCTACCAGTCGTCGGCGCAGTTGGAATCATTTCAGCCCAAGTCCGGCGCGGCGGCGGCGATGGCGCGCGGCAAGTCGGTCTATGAAGGCGTCTGCGGCATCTGCCACAACTCGGATGGCACCGGCAAACCCGGTCAGGCCCCGGCGCTCGCCAGTTCCGAATGGGTCACGGCCAAAGGCATCAACCGCTTGGCGCACATCCCGCTCGCGGGCGTGACCGGCGCGATTCGAGTTGGCGGCAAGGACTGGAACCTGAACATGGCTGCGATGGGCGCGGCGTTGCCGGACGAAGACGTGGCGGCGGTGCTGACCTACATCCGCACTTCTTGGGGCAACAAGGCCGAGGCTGTCACCGCCGATGACGTAAAAAAGGTCCGCTCGGAAATCGGCAAATCACCGCAGCCTTACACTGGCGAGCAGTTGAAAGCCATGCCGGAATAATCACTTCCGGCGCGATTCAATTTCAGAAATCGCCCAGCGGGCGTGTTCGACGATCAACGGCTCGCGGTCGGTTGCGGCCTTTTCCAAATCCGGCAGCGCGGTTTCATCCCCGATATTTCCCAGCGCCACGCAGACGTTGCGCAAAAGGCCACGCCGTTTCGTCCGCAGCATCGGCGTGCCGGCGAAACGCGCCTTGAACTGCACGTCGTCCAGCCGCAGTAATTCCAGCAAGTTCGGTGCGGCCAAATCCGCGCGGGCGTGCGGCTGCATCAGGCTTCCTTCGCGGGCAAATTTGTTCCACGGACAGGCGGCGAGGCAGTCGTCGCAGCCGTAGATGCGGTTGCCGATGGCGCGGCGAAATTCCTCGGGGATGGAACCTTTCAGTTCAATTGTCAGATAGGAGATGCACTTCCGCGCATCCAGTTGAAACGGAGCGGTGATGGCCTGAGTGGGACACGCGGCGAGGCAGCGCGTGCAGGTGCCGCAATGGTTTTTCTCCGGCGCGTCGGGTTCCAGGTCTAACGTCGTCAAAATTTCCGCGAGAAATATCCAGTTGCCGAGCCGGCGGCTGATGAGGTTGGTGTGCTTGCCGA
>CAYUGC010000164.1:0-8185 GCA_964444085.1 uncultured Bifidobacteriaceae bacterium
TGTAGGAGGGACTGATCACGTAGTTGGTGACGCCGCCGCTGATGTTGGTGGTGGCACCGGACATGTCCCACGCGCACGGAATGCGCGCGGCGTTGAACCCGTTTTGGACGGCCGAGTAGAACAACGATATGTTGGGCGGCCCCCAGTTCAACTCCAGCTCATTTCCGACGTTCATCCCGTAGGTCGGAACCGGCCACGGCGTGGAGGCGGGAATATTGGTAACCGCCGCCGGTTGCAGCCCGATATCGAACACCGCGTCAAACTTGTGGCTGCTGCCGGTGGTGATCGTGCCGCCGCTGATGGGAACGAGCGCCATTTCGCCGCCGACATAGGTGTTCGTCGCCACAGCCATCGCCGCATAGCCGCCGCCCGATGGCTTTCTGCCGAAAGAAAACGCGTAGGTTTTGTTCGTGCCCAGCCGCACATTCAGCCCGCTCCATTGCAGCCAGTCACCGTCCGTGAACCCGGGATTCGGCGCGCTGGCCGCGAGGAGCAACGTCGCCGTGCTGCCACTCATCGAATAAATGCGCAGATAATATGTCGGCGTGGTCGCGGGTGTGCCGTAACCGCCGCCGTTGTCCAATCCCCCCGTCTTGACGGCGACCGACACGAGCCTCATCGCATTGGTTCCAGTGGTGAAGGTCTGGCCGGTGGGTGGATCGTTGTCGGTGTAGTAATTTAATGAATCAGGAAATTTCTGGTTGCCTTGAGTCGAAAGCTGGTAGATGTCATTCGTGCCCGGACTGGGCGCTGCCGATCCGATGTCCGTAAGCGTTTGCGCCCATAAATGTCCGCCGGCGACGACGGCAATAAATGGCAAAATCAGACTGCGGACAGCGGGAATCATGATAACAGCATAACCTATGAGCGATTGGAAAGATTGTCATATATTTTAACGACTGCACCTACAACCACCGCACGGACTCCCGTTTACGCGACGGCTGGACGTGGCGCGCACGCCTGCGTTTGCACCACGACGGTTGCTGGTTGTAGATCATCAGCACTACGATCAATTTGATTTCACCTGCATTGGGAACAGAGCGCGCGGACACCTTCTCCCCCCGAGGGGGAAGAAGGCCGGGATGAGGGGGCGCGGTTCACAGATAACAATCCAGGTTGAGGGAGAACGCGACACACCGGTTCGCGCCAGCGTGGCGCAAGTGCTTCACCATAATCCAGCTTCGCCTTCCATCGGAACCCAATCTGGTAGTGCCCGTCCGATGTCTGCGGATTCCACCAAAACAGTCCTCGATACGTCGCGCGTGGATTCGTTTTCGGCGGATCCTATTCGCTGCTGGCCAATGTGTCCTCGCTCGCGTTCATGAACACCGGCCCGACCCATGGCACACGCCATTACTTCGTTATCTCCGACACGAACAGCGCCGGCGAAGGCGCGGACTCGGATAAAGTGACCGTGCGCCCGATTTCCAACAACCCGGCAACACTCGCCGCCGGCTCACGGCAGCGGCGGGCCGAGTTTGATGCGATAGTAACGCTGCGGCGAATTTGTCACGTTGTCCGTCCAGTCGAACGGCAGCGCCGGCGAATTGGTGATGAAGACGTTGCTCCATTGCGTCAGGTTCGTTGAAGTCTCGATCGCATAATCCGGCCCGCCCTGGCCGGTGACATGCAGGCTGACTTGCCCGTTGGCCAGCGAAACCGTGCTGACGTCGAACGGCGCGAGCGGATTGACGACCACGGAAAAGCTTTGCGTGGCGCTCAGGCTGGGCCACGCGTTGTTGGCGATTTTCAAGGTGACCTGATTTGTGGATTTGGCATCGGGCACCCCCGGACGCCAATAGAAAGCGGCATTATTATTGGCTGTCTGGTTCAAGCTAGCGGTCGCCGGCGCGTTGAGCAGCGAGAAGGCCAGCGCAAACGGGGGAGAATTGGTGTCCTGCCCGCTGGCGCTCAGGGAAACCGGCTGACCGACGTTCACCGTCTGGTTGCCGACAGGATTCAAAATCGGCGCGCCGCTCGCGCGGCCAAAAGTGGCGGTGACATTGTCTAGCACCGAGGTGTTCAACACGCCGGCGTTGTGAGAACAAACGGCCAGACCGACATAAGCGGCGGTGGCCATGGTGATGTTCGTGGACGAGCCGATCTGAGTCCAGGCATTGCCGTCCGCCGACCGATACGCCGCGAAGGTGTTGTTGGTGCGCGTGAGACGAATCCAATTCGGAGCTGTTCCGGCGACGGATAAAACGCTGGAACTGCCGCTGGTGGTATTGCGCCAGATGAACTCAATGCCGGCAGACGGCTCGACATCGACCATCACGTGACGGGAATCTGCGGCGAGGGATTCGCGGATCATCAGCGCGGCCTTCGCGTTGCCAGAAGTGTTTTGCACGCTCGCGACGCGCACGCGGATGTCGCAGTTCGTCGTGACGGGGACGTAAGTATAGACAAACTGGAATGCATCCGAGTTGCCCCAAATGTCGCCGCCGGAACCGGTAATGGTGAATTGTCCACTGCAATAAGCAGCGCTACCAGCAGCGCCGACGGTTCCAATGTCCGCGCTTGAAAATTGCGGCGGCAGAATGCTCAACGGACCGGCTTCATTCGACGGCGGGCTTTCAAAATTCCCGTTGGTCATTGTCACCACGTAGTAATAGCTTTGGCATCCGGAAGCCGTGGCATCCATGAAGTTTATGCCGGCAATCGCTGAAGCAATGATCGTATAAGGACCACCCGAGGTAAGCGACCGTTTCACATTGTAACTGGCGCCGCTCACCGGATTCCACGTCAACTGCACCTGGCCAATGGCAGGTCTGGCGGTAAGCCCGTTGACAAACGGTGCAGGCGTCGCGCTGACTTCAGCCGAACTGGGGCTGGTGCCGTTGTTCCACGCGCCATTGGCGGTGACGACATAATAATAAGTCGTCAAATTGGTAACTTTCTTGTCCACGTAACCCAAATTGACGTCGCCGATATTTGGCGCAATCGGCGTGTAAGGTCCGCCAGCAGTTGTGGCCCGCCAAAGATTGTAAGTTGTCGCACCGGGCACGATGTCCCAACTCACCGTCACCCAGGCATTGTCGGCAACGGCGGCAACACCTGTCGGCGCGGCGGGCGGCGGCAACGTGATGGATTTTGTGATCGGCAGTGGACTCGACGTCAGCCCGGGAGAAGTCGCCGTCAAAGTGATTGCGCCGGGTTGGCGGTCGGATTGAACAATCACTTGGGCCAATCCGTTGAACACGAAACGCTGACTGGCTTTATCGGCTTCATGCGAAGACGGATTGCCGTTGCCCACGCCGATGATCGTGCCGCCACTGATGGAGAAATTTACGAGGTTCGTCGCAGTGGGAACCACGCGCCCTTGCGAATCCACCACGGCCACGGTGATGAGTGAAATATCCACGCCGTCCGCGGAAATCGCTGAACGATCCGGCGTCAGGGTGATCGCCGCCGGGATGCCGGCGGTGGCCACGGCGTTGGTGATGACCGGCACGCCGTTGAGGTAACCCACCGCTTGCAATGTGCCGGCGGCGTAAGGCACGCTCCAGGCAAGGTGCCCTAGGACGTTCACCGTCTGGCGGCCCTGGCTCACGCCGTTCAGGAATAATTCCGCAGACTGACAATTGCCGTAGGCCCAAACCGTGATCGGCTGGCCTTCCTTGCCGGCCCAATTCCAATGCGGCAGAAGGTGAAGCACTGGCTTGAGCGACCAGTTCGCCTGATAATAATAAAAGTTGTCCTTGGCGAATCCGCACATGTCCATGACGCCAAACTGCGAACTGATGGCCGGCCAGCCGTAAGGCGTCTCCTCGCCGCGATAATCGAAACCGGTCCAAACGAAGCCGCCCGTGGACCACGGCAACGCGGCGAACGTGCTCCACCAGGATTCGGCTGTGGAAGTCCAACCGAGGTTCGGCGCGGTCGTTGGGCTGGTCGAAATCAAATCATAAGCTCCCAGCCAGCAGTTGTTCGTTTCGTCGAAATATATTCCGCGCGTGCCGGTCGTCGAGCCTTGTTCGGTTCCAATGACGTAAGGATACGTGTTGTGGAAGCTTGGCGTGAGGGTCCACTGATTGTAATTAATGCCAGCAACGTCCAGGACGGAAATAAATCCACCCGGCCCATACGAGCCGTTGAGGGCGGCGGTGCATTTCCGGGTGGAGTCGAGCGAATGCGCGAGGTTTTGCATCACGGTCATCACAGCGGCCCCGTCCGTTGAGCCTTGAACAGACCATTCTTCATTGGCCAGCGACCAGCAGAACACACAGGCGCGGTTGCGATCGCGGCGAATCATGCGTTCGAGCTGCCCCAACGATTCGGGGTCCCGGCCCACGCGCCGCGTTTCATCGAGAACCAACATGCCGAGCCGGTCGCACGCGTCGAGAAATTCCGGTGTCGGCGCATTATGCGATGTCCGGCAAGCGTTCACGCCCATCTGTTTCAGACGTTCGATACGGTAATACTGCAATCGGTCGGGCATCGCAGAGCCGACGCCGGCATGATCCTGGTGGTTGCACATGCCCTGAATTTCAACATGCTGGCCGTTGATGAAAACGCCGTTGACGCCGTCCCAGGAAACCATGCGCACGCCGAACGACGTGTTGTAAATATCCGCCACGGTATTTTGGTTGCTGACAGTGGAAACGAGGTTGTAAAGGTAAGGCGTCTGCAGCGACCACAAGTTTGCGGCCATGGTGACGGTTTGCGTCACGACCAGATGCGCTCCGGCCGCGATGTTGATGGGCACGGTGAGATTGGTGACCGCGACATTGTTTGCGTCGCGGATGGTTGAGGTCAAACTGCCCACCACGGCCTGCGCGCTTTGGTTGGTAACGTCCGTTTGCACGACAATCGTGGCGTTCGAGCCGACGAGGTTCGTGGTCGCCACATACGTTCCCCAATGCGCCACATGCACCGGATCCGTTTCCACAAGCCACACGTGCCGGTAAATACCCGCGCCTTCGTAAAACCAACCTTCCGTTCGCGACGCGTCCACCCGGACCACCAGCACGTTCGGGCCGCCCGGATTCACATAAGGCGTGACATCGAACGAAATCGGCGCGTAGCCGCTGACGTCGCGCCCGATGCAATGGCCGTTGAACCAGATCAGCGCATTGCGAAAAATGCCGTCAAAGTTCAGCCGAAACGCCTTGCCGGCGGCACTGGATGGCAGCAGGAACGTGTGGCGATACCACGCAATCGAGCTGCCGGAGCTGGCCTTGTAACCGTGATTCCCGTCGCCACTCGAGCTGAAACCCAGTTCAACAAACCAATCATGCGGCAAATTCAGTTGGCGCCACGCGCTGTCATCGTAATTCGTTTGCACAAACGAAACATTTTCGCCCGCGTGCGTCGCCACCGGATCGGCGCGCAAGGTCATCAGGTTGGTCTCGGAACCCGCGCCGGTGAGATCACCAGTTTGAAGTTTGCTCAAATCGGAAATCTCCGGGTAATACGTCACGTTCGTCGTGACATCCACCGGGTCGCCGACATGAAAACGCCAGCCGAAATCCAGCAGCATCCGCGTGACCGGCGAGGCGGTGAAACTGGCCGCCGAGTTGGGCGCGACGCTGTTGGGCGGAATGGCCTGATCACGAACGCCGTTGACGACGACGGTGTAATTGCTGCCGTAAACCAGCGGCGTGGTGCCGAGCAACACCGATGTTCCGTTCGGCGTAAATAAAACGCTCGTGACTGGCTGGCCGTTGGCAAAAACGTAATTTGCCGCGTTAGCCGCGCTGGCGGTCTCCAACGATTTTGAGAAATCCACCTCCACGTTGGTCGTGCCCACATTGAAGGCGCGCAGAACCACCGGTGGATTCGTGTCGAGCGTCACGGAAAGCACGACTGGCGCGCTGGTCACAGCGCCGTAGCTGTTGGTGACCACCAGTTGATATGAACCGGTGTTGGTTACAGCGGCGCTGAAGGAAAGCGCATTCGTGTTGGCGCCGGAAAGATTGACAAAACCGCTGCCGCTGTTGAATTGCCATTGATAATAAATCGGTAACGCGCCGGTCGCCGCTGCCGTCAACGTCATTTGCGTTCCCGCGAATACATTGGTTGCCGGTGACAGCGTGACCGCGCTGATGGTTGGCGTGGTTGCCGAAACCAGCCCCAGCGCAAACACCGCATCAAAATTATGGCTGCTGCCGGTGGTGATCGTGCCGCCGCTGACGGGAATGATCGCGATTTCGCCGCCGGCGTAAGCACCCGTTGCCACCGCCAGCGCCGCCCAGCCGCCGCCGGACGGCTGGATGCCGAACGAAAACGCATAGGTCTGGTTGGCCGACAGCGCCACGTTCAGCCCGCTCCATTTCAGCCAGTCGCCGTCGGTAAAGCCGGGGTTCGGCGCGCTGAAGGTATTGAGTAATGTCGCCGTGCTGCCGCTCATCGAGTAGATGCGCAGGCAATACGTCGGCGTGCTCGCCGGCGTGCCATAGCCATTGCCGGAATTCAATCCGGCTGTCTTGATGGCGACCGACACGAGATTCATCGCGCTGATTCCGGTGGTGAACGTCTGACCGACGGGCGGGTTATTGTCGGTGAAATAATTCAACCCATCAGGCCAAGTCTGATTGCCACTGGTGGAAAGTTGGTAGATGTCGCTCGTCCCCGGACTTGGCGCGGCAGTTCCGATGTCCGTTAGGGTTTGCGCGTGTAAAACACCCGCCAGTCCGATGGCGAAAAATTGTAATACGATGCTGCGGGTGATGTTCATAGATTTATTGAATGCCAGAGGACACCAACAAAGCCGTCGTCTTACGGCAGCGGCGGGCCGAGTTTGACGCGATAGTAACGCTGCGGCGAATTCGTCACGGTGTCCGTCCAGTCGAACGGCAGCGCCGGCGAATTGGTGATGAAGACGTTGCTCCATTGCGTCAGGTTCGTTGAAGTCTCGATCGCATAATCCGGCCCGCCCTGGCCGGTGACATGCAGGCTGACTTGCCCGTTGGCCAGCGAAACCGTGCTGACGTCGAACGGCGCGAGCGGATTGACGACCACGGAAAAGCTTTGCGTGGCGCTCAGGCTGGGCCACGCGTTGTTGGCGATTTTCAAGGTGACCTGATTTGTGGATTTGGCATCGGGCACCCCCGGACGCCAATAGAAAGCGGCATTATTATTGGCTGTCTGGTTCAAGCTAGCGGTCGCCGGCGCGTTGAGCAGCGAGAAGGCCAGCGCAAACGGGGGAGAATTGGTGTCCTGCCCGCTGGCGCTCAGGGAAACCGGCTGACCGACGTTCACCGTCTGGTTGCCGACAGGATTCAAAATCGGCGCGCCGCTCGCGCGGCCAAAAGTGGCGGTGACATTGTCTAGCACCGAGGTGTTCAACACGCCGGCGTTGTGAGAACAAACGGCCAGACCGACATAAGCGGCGGTGGCCATGGTGATGTTCGTGGACGAGCCGATCTGAGTCCAGGCATTGCCGTCCGCCGACCGATACGCCGCGAAGGTGTTGTTGGTGCGCGTGAGACGAATCCAATTCGGAGCTGTTCCGGCGACGGATAAAACGCTGGAACTGCCGCTGGTGGTATTGCGCCAGATGAACTCAATGCCGGCAGACGGCTCGACATCGACCATCACGTGACGGGAATCTGCGGCGAGGGATTCGCGGATCATCAGCGCGGCCTTCGCGTTGCCAGAAGTGTTTTGCACGCTCGCGACGCGCACGCGGATGTCGCAGTTCGTCGTGACGGGGACGTAAGTATAGACAAACTGGAATGCATCCGAGTTGCCCCAAATGTCGCCGCCGGAACCGGTAATGGTGAATTGTCCACTGCAATAAGCAGCGCTACCAGCAGCGCCGACGGTTCCAATGTCCGCGCTTGAAAATTGCGGCGGCAGAATGCTCAACGGACCGGCTTCATTCGACGGCGGGCTTTCAAAATTCCCGTTGGTCATTGTCACCACGTAGTAATAGCTTTGGCATCCGGAAGCCGTGGCATCCATGAAGTTTATGCCGGCAATCGCTGAAGCAATGATCGTATAAGGACCACCCGAGGTAAGCGACCGTTTCACATTGTAACTGGCGCCGCTCACCGGATTCCACGTCAACTGCACCTGGCCAATGGCAGGTCTGGCGGTAAGCCCGTTGACAAACGGTGCAGGCGTCGCGCTGACTTCAGCCGAACTGGGGCTGGTGCCGTTGTTCCACGCGCCATTGGCGGTGACGACATAATAATAAGTCGTCAAATTGGTAACTTTCTTGTCCACGTAACCCAAATTG
>CAYUGC010000165.1:0-8031 GCA_964444085.1 uncultured Bifidobacteriaceae bacterium
GGCCGCAATTTCATCAGCCCGCAGGACCCGGACGCGTTTGTGCTGCCGGATTTGAACACGATGCTGCACGACGTGGATGTCGGCCCGGAAACCGATGCGCGCAAGCGGCTGGAGATTAAGGCGAAGATGCAGTCCGACTTCGAGGGCAAGGCGCAGAAGATTCACGCGATCTCGCAGTTGCTCAAGGCCTACTCGCTTTACCAGCTCGACGTGGAATACGTCGTGCAGGACAACAAGGTCATCATCGTGGACCAGCACACCGGTCGTTTGATGCCCGGTCGCCGCTGGAGCGATGGTTTGCATCAGGCCGTCGAGGCGAAGGAGGGCGTTGCCATCGAGCGCGAAACGCAGACGCTGGCGACGATCACCATCCAAAACTATTTCCGTCTTTACCTGAAACTGGCAGGCATGACGGGCACGGCGGAGACCGAGGCGTCGGAATTTTTCGACATCTACAAGCTCGGCGTGATGACGATTCCGACGAACAAGCCGAACATCCGCAAGGATTCGGACGACTCGGTCTACAAGACGCGCCGCGAAAAATTCAACGCCGTCGTCAACGAAATCAAGACGCTTCATTTGCAGGGCCGGCCGGTGCTGGTCGGCACCATTTCCGTCGAGACCAGCGAAATGCTCTCGCGGATGCTGAAGAAGGAAGGCCTGATTCACTCCGTCCTCAACGCGAAATATCACCAGCAGGAAGCGGAAATCGTCTCGCGCGCCGGCCAGCGCGGTGCCATCACCATCGCCACCAACATGGCGGGCCGCGGCACCGACATCAAGCTGGGCGAAGGCGTTCCGCAAGTCGGCGGGTTGCACGTCCTTGGCACGGAGCGCCACGAATCGCGCCGCATTGACCGCCAGTTGCGCGGCCGCTGTTCGCGCCAGGGTGATCCGGGTTCGTCGCACTTTTTCATCTCGCTTGAAGACGATCTCATGCGCTTGTTCGGCAGCGACCGCATCGTGAAATTGATGGAGCGCATGGGCCTCGAAGAGGGCGAGGAACTCAAGCACGGTTTGCTGAATCGCTCGATTCAGCAGGCGCAGAAGCGCGTCGAAGGCCATAATTTCCAGCAGCGCAAACGCACGCTCGAATACGACGACGTGATGAACAAGCAGCGCGAGGTCATTTACGGCTTCCGCAACGAGATCATCAACAGCGAAGACGTGCGCGACCGCCTCATGGACATCATCGAGGAAGTGGTGATTCTCAAGATCGAGGAATTCACCTCCGCCCATGCTGACGTGGCCGAATGGCGCGTGCGTTCGCTTGCTGACTGGGTGAATTTGAATTTCCCGCTCGGTTTGCCCGAAGGCGAAATCGTCAAGGCCGCACAATCCGGCAAGGAAAAACCCGTGGAAGGTTCCTTGTTCGACGGCTTGAGCGAGGCGCAGTTCGCCGTCTGCAATTTCATCACCGACGCCATCCGCAATGCTTACGAGCTCAAGGTCAGATTCTAGGAGCCGGACAAGCTCGCGACCGTTGAGCGCTACACGATTTTGCAGGCGATTGACAAATTGTGGCAGGAGCATCTTTACGAGATGGATAGCCTGCGCCACAGCATCGGCCTGCGCGCGCACGGTCAGCGCGATCCGCTGCTCGAATATAAGGCCGAGGCGTTCAAGATATTTGACGAGCTGATGGTCAACGTGAAAACGGAGATTTGTCATAACGTCTTCCGCAGCGCATCGTCGTTGCTGGCGTTTGAAAATTTCCTGCGCAACGCGCCGCAGCAGACGCTGCACACGAACACCAGCGCGTTCGGCGGCACCACCACCGGCACCGGCACCGGCGCCGGCCAGACCAAGGCCAGCGACGTGGTCAGCCAGGCGGCGGACGCCGTCGAGGCGCAGGCCAAGGCCAAGCCCGTTCGCACCGGCCCGAAGGTCGGACGCAACGACCCGTGTCCCTGCGGCAGCGGCAAGAAATATAAAAACTGCTGCGGTAAATAATCACCGCTCCCTCTCCGCGTTCGCTTCGGAAGCGAATGGGGGAGAGGGTCGGAGTGAGGTGTCAGAAATTTCTTAACCGCTGATTGTCGCAGATATTTTTTGCCTCAAATCTCCCGCTTGTTTTTCGACGTATCTCACGGCATTCTCCCGCCAAGGAGATTCATCATGTATCGCATCGGTATTGATTTGGGCGGCACAAAAATCGAAGGCGTTATTCTCGACGCCGACGGCAAGGAGCTTTTTCGCAAGCGCATCCCCACGGAGCGCGACCACGGCTACCAGCATATCCTGAACCGGATCAAATTCCTGCACGACGAGCTGGTCGCTGCCGTGCCCGGTCAGCCGACAACTTTCGGCATCGGCACGCCCGGCGCGATCTCGCCGCGCACCGGCCTGCTCAAAAATTCCAACACCGTCTGCATGAACGGCCACCCGGTGAAAGCCGATCTGGCCAAATTGCTCGGCCGCAACATCGAGATTCAAAACGACGCGAATTGTTTCGCGATGGCCGAAGCGCTGCTTGGCGCGGGCAAGGGCAGGAAACTCGTCTTCGGCGTCATCCTGGGCACCGGCTGCGGCGGCGGCATCGTCTATAAGGGCGAGGTTTTCACCGGCGCGCAGGCGATTGCCGGCGAGTGGGGACACATGAGCATTGATCCGAATGGACCGCTTTGTTACTGCGGCCAGCGCGGCTGTATTGAGACGTTCATCAGCGGCGGCGGATTGGAAAAACGCTACGCCGAAAAATTTGGCGCGAAGCGTCCGCTCAAGGAAGTCACGGCGGCGTATTTTGCCGGCGAACCCCAGGCCGTGGAATTCATGCGGGAATTTTTCGACCGCTTTGGCCGCGCCGTCGCCAACCTCATTGACGTGCTTGACCCCGACATCGTGGTGCTCGGCGGTGGCGTCTCCAACGTGTCGGCGCTTTACACCGAAGGCGTGGCGGCGGTGCAGAAATATGTCTTCACCGACGAACTGGAAACGCCCATTGTGCAGCACCAGCTCGGCGATTCCGCCGGCGTGCTCGGCGCGGCACTGGTGGGCATTTGACTTGGAGAAAATCCATTAACTGCTTGAATTAGGTAAAACCATCGCTATATTGCAAACGCTTTGCATTTGGAAAAAACCAGTTTGATCAAGCATGGGCGGATGCCGCTGGGTGTCCTGTCCGTCTTGCTCGTCCTGTTTTTGAACCTGCTGGCCGCCGCACCGTCGTTGCACGAACGGTTGCATGCCGACGCCGGCCATGAGGGGCATCAATGCGCCGTCACGCTGTTCGCCCACGGCCAGGTGGATTCGGCGGACGTGGGCGTCTCGGTTTCCGCGCCGTTGATTTTTGCTGCCGCGCTTCCGCTGGTTGAATTTTCCGTTTTCCGTCCGGCCATTGAAAATCTTCCCGCCGGGCGCGCTCCGCCGGCTGCAGTTTCTTCTCCAGTTTGATTAGGCCGGTCAGCGTTTGCTGGCCGGATTTCCGTTGGTAATTCCGTTTAAGAACCGTCGCGCACGCCATTCGTGTGCGCCGGAGTGGAGTGATTAAATATGAAACTGAACTATTTATTGGGCGTGTCTTCGGCCCTTTGTCTGTGCGCAACCGTCGCGCAGGCCCAGGAGACAAATGAGGTGGAGCAGTTGAAACAACAACTGCGGCAGATGCAGGACAGCTTTGAGAAAACTGAAGCCGAGCAGCACCGGCAAATCGAAGCGCTGCAAAAACAAGTCGAGTTGCTGGCGCAAAAACCGGCGGTGGTGACCAACGTGGTTGTCGCGTCAGAGCCGACGAACACGGTGTCACCGGGCTTGTTCCAGGAATTGAGCGACAAGGTGGACAATGTCGTCGAGGCGCAGAAGAAAACCCTGCCGGGCGAATTCAATCCCGCGCTCGGTTTTGTCGGCGAACTCGTGTCCAGCTATCACAGCCACGGCGCGAACCAGATTGGCGGCGACCGTCCGGGCGGGTTTGATTTTTGGGCGCGGTCGCTCGAATTGAACGCCTCGGCCTCGGTGGATCCGTTCGCCAAAGGCTGGGTGGTGGCGAACGCCTCGGCGGATGCCGCCACGGGCGAATCCACGTTTGGCATCGAGGAAGCGGCGTTGCAGACGACGTCGCTGCCGGGCAATCTCACGCTGACGGCGGGAAGGTTTTTCGGCGAGTTCGGCAAGCTGGCGAACATCCACGACCACGAGCTGCCGTTCGTGAACCGTCCGCAGGTGTTGGATCAATACATCGGCGGCGAATCGCGTTCTGACGGCGCGCAGCTCAACTGGCTGGTGCCGACGGAACATTACGTCAGCCTCACGGCGGGCGTCGGCAATAACTTCGGCGGCGACAGTCCGAACCCGAACAACCCCGGAAACTACCGGCCCATCGGCGGTTTGAATTTCTGGGGTCGCGCCTCGACCTACTTCGACCTCACGGACAACTGGCAGTTGGAGGCGGGCGTCTCCGGTCTGTGGAATCCCAAGACGCAGGATCGTGGCGGCTTGCTCGTGCAACCGAACGGCGTGAGCACCATGACGGAAAAGGAACGGCGGCTGGCCGGCCTGGATTTCAAGGTGAGCTATGTGCCGCTGCGCGACAACCAGTTCAACCGGTTTGATTGGGGCACGGAAGTTTTGTTCAGCGACAACCATTTTCTGTTCGACCCCAATGGGATTCCCAACAGCGGCGACGAGCATTTCGGCGACGTGAACTCGCTCGGTCTGTATTCCTACGTCAGTTACAAATGGAGCCGCCAGTGGAGCGCGGGCTTCCTGTTTGACTACGTGCAGAGCGCGCAGAATCACGACAACGAGACGGTCGCGTATTCGCCGTTCGTGACGTTTGCCTTGAGCCACTGGAACCAACTGCGCCTGCAATACACTCACACCGACCGCAGCGGCAGCTCCGGTCTGCGGCCGGACGATGCGCTTTATCTGCAATGGACGTGGATCATCGGCGCGCATTCGCACGGCTGGACCCAACGCTGATTCAAACGGAAAGGAAAAATATTTATGAAAATGAAATTGTTTTGTTCAACGGTTCTCATCGTCTTGACCGCCATGGTGGCCGTGGCTGCGCCACCGAAAATCCGCGTTGTTGCCACGCTTACCGACCTTGCCGACCTCACGCGCAATGTCGGCGGCGAATTTATCGAAGTCCGCAGCCTCGCCACCGGCATCGAGGACACGCACGGCGTGCCGATGAAACCGAGCTTCGTGCCGCTGCTCAACCGCGCCGACCTCGTCGTGCTGGTCGGCTTCGACTGCGAACACGCGTTCCTGCCCGCCCTGCTGGAGGCCAGCAAAAACCCGAAGCTTCTGCCCGGCAAGCCTGGTTACGTGGACTGCTCGCAAGGCGTGTCGCCCCTCGAAGTGCCGAAATCCACCGACCATTCCGAGGGCGACGTGCATCCCTACGGCAATCCGCATTACCTGCTGGACCCGGTGCTGGCTAAGACGGCGGTGCGAAACATCTGCGACGCGCTCGTCGCCAGCGCGCCGGATCACGCGGCGGACTTCTTGAAAAACCGCGATGACTACCTCGCGCGGCTCGACACGAAGATCACTGAATGGCAGGCGGATCTCGCGCCGTTCAAGGGGGCGAAATTCGTGTCGTATCACGGGCACTGGCATTATTTCGCCGCGCGCTTTGGCCTGGTATATTACGGCACGATTGAACTGAAACCGGGCGTTGACCCGACGCCCCGGCACATCGAAAACTTGATTGCCTCGATGAAGGCCGACCACGTTCCGCTCGTCGTGCGCGAGCCGCAGTTCCCGGAGAAAGTGCCCGCGCTCATCGCGGACAAGACCGGCGCGAAGCTCGTGAAACTGCCCATCATGCCCGGCGGCGTGCCGCATTCTGAAACATACATCGCCGAGATGGATTACATCGTGAACACGATTGCCGACGCGCTGAAAAAATAATCATGTAGCGGCGCTCTGCGAGCGCCGTCGGTCACAGACCGCCGCTACAAAACAAAAAATGAATCCCCCCATCATCACGCTCGACAACCTGGCCATCGGTTACGACGGCCAGGCTGTGCTGTCCGGCATTTCGCTGGCGATTGCGCGCGACAGCTTCACCGCGCTGCTCGGTGCGAACGGCACCGGCAAATCCACGCTGCTCAAAACGCTGCTGGGCTTGCAGCCCGCCGTCGCCGGGCAGATTAAAATGAATTCCACCGGCGGCCCGCCGGTCTTTGGCTATGTGCCGCAGGCGATCCAGTTTGATCCGCTGTATCCGCTCACCGGCTTTGACGTGGCGCTGATGGGCGTGTTTCAACGGGTCGGCCCGATGAAGTTTCCGTCGCGCGCGGAAAAGGCGTTTGTCCGCGAATGTCTGCATGCCACCGCCGCCGATGATTTTGCCGGCAGAAAATTCAGCCAGCTTTCCGGCGGCCAGAAGCAGCGCGTGCTCATCGCCCGCGCGCTGGCGACGAAGCCGGACATTCTGGTTTTGGATGAGCCTACCGCCGGCGTGGATGTGGCGGCGACGCGCTCGCTGCTGGAATTTATTTCGCAGATCCACCAGGAACGGAACTTGACCGTGCTGCTCGTCACGCACGATTTGCCGCTGGTGAAAAAACACGCGCAGCAAATCATTTGGCTGCACAACGGCGCGGTGCTGCACGGCTCGGTGGCGGAACTCTTCACGCCGGAACGCCTGGCGGCGATTTTTGAAATGGAGGTCGGCTGATATGGAAACGCTCAAAGAAATTATCTCCCCCGATTTCCTGCTGCGAAATTCGGTCTATACCAGCGTGCTGGTCGGCTTCGCGTGTCCGCTGGTCGGCGTGTTTCTCGTGCTGCGCCGGCTCGTGTTCATGGGCGTGGCGCTGCCGCAAATCTCCTCGACCGGCGTGGCGCTCGCGCTGTCGCTGCCGCTGTGGCTCGGTTTGAAAATGGACGCCGGCAGCGAGCACACCGAACATCTGCTGGCCTTTGCCGGTTCCAGCGCGTTCACGCTCGCGGCGATTTTGATCCTCGCCTTCATGGAACGGCGCGGGCGCGGCCTGCCGGAAGGACGTTTGGGCGCGGCTTATGTTGTGTCGGCGGCGGCGAGCATTTTGCTGCTGTCAAAAAACCGGTTCGCGGAAATGGGCTGGCTCGACCTGCTGAAAGGCGAAATCATCACCGTCTCCAATTTCGACCTGGCGCTGACCGGCGGCGCGCTGGCGTTCGTGCTGCTGGTGCTGGGCTTGTTCAGCAAGGAACTGCTCTTCGTCTCGTTCGACCGCGCGATGGCCGCGACGCTCGGCAAAAATGTTTTGTTCTGGGATGCGCTGCTTTACCTGCTCATCGGCTTCACGGTTTCGATTGCCGTGTTGAGCGTCGGGCCGCTGATCGCGTTTGGTTTTTTGCTGGTGCCGGCGCTGACGGCGCACATTTTCGCGCGCAACCTGAAAGTGTTCGTCCTGCTCGCATCGGTCCTCGGCGGCGTGGCGGCGTTCCTCGGCTTCTGGATCGCCTACGCGTGGGATTTGCCCGTCGGCCCCACCGATGTCGTGTTGCTTGGCCTCGTGTATGCGCTGGCGGCGGCGGTGCGCGGATTGATGCAACTGGCCGCCAAACAGCGCTGACGCGGTGCGGGTAATTTTCTTGATTCTGCCGTCATTGCGGTAAAATAAACCACCATGTCGTCAGAAAATAATTCAAGCCAGACCGCCGCCGCGCGCCCGCCGCTGAACCTCGCGGCGCTCGTGAAGGCCAATGAAGGGAAAAATTACGAGTTGCAGGCGGAGCACATCAATCCCGCCAACGTCCGCACGCTGAAAACCATCGGCTTTGACCGCTGCTACACGCGCGCCGAGGGCCCGTATCTCTGGGACGTGAAGGGCGACAAATATCTCGATTTGCTCTCCGGCTACGGCGTGTTTGGTTTGGGCCGCAACCATCCCGAAGTCCGCCGCGTTCTGAAGGAATTTCTCGACGCCGATTATCCGTCGCTCGTGAAGATGGAGGCGCCGTTGCTCTCCGGTTTGCTCGCCGCCGAGTTGAAAAAGCGCATGCCGAACCAGCTCGACATGGTGTTCTTCACCAATTCCGGCGCGGAAGGCGTGGAGACGGCCATCAAATACGCCAAGTGCGCCACCGGCA
>CAYUGC010000166.1:0-7992 GCA_964444085.1 uncultured Bifidobacteriaceae bacterium
CCGCGCTGGCGGCGTTGCCCTGCGTCACCTTGTCCATCTGCCCGACGGCGGCGTTGATCTGCGTGATACCCTGCGTCTGCTCGCGCGAAGCTCCCGCCACTTCCGCCGCCAGCTCGTCCACCTGCCGCGCTTTACCCACAATCTCGTTCAATGTTTCCGAGACCTTCTTGCTAATCTCCACACCCTGCGCGGTATTGCCGATGGCCCCTTCAATTTTGGCGGCGGTTTCCTTGGCGGCGGCGGCGCTGCGCTGGGCGAGATTGCGGACTTCATCCGCCACTACGGCAAAGCCCATGCCGGCTTCCCCGGCGCGCGCGGCTTCCACCGCCGCGTTGAGGGCGAGGATATTGGTCTGGAACGCAATCTCGTCAATGGTCTTGATGATCTTGGCGATGTCGTCGCTGGAGGCTTTAATGGCTTCCATCGCCTGGCTCATTTGCCGCATGTCGGCGGTGCCTTTGTCGGCGGCAGTGCGGGTTTGCTTGGCCAGGTCGTTGGCCTTTTGGGCGTTCTCGGCGTTGCGCCTGGTCATGCTGGCCATTTCTTCCAGCGACGCACTCGTCTCTTCTATCGAAGCCGCCTGTTCGCTGGCGCCTTCGGCCAGCGACTGGCTGGAAGAAGACACCTGGCCGGCGGCGGCGGTCGTCTGATCGCTGACGGCATCAATAAGCCCCATGGCGTTGCCGAGCGGACGAATGATGAGGAAACGGTTGAGGAAAAAGAACCCGACGGCGATGGCCATGGTCAAAGGGAGCATCCAGATCATCGTGTGACCAACGCCGGCGCGCACGACGGCATCCACCCGGTCCAGGCTGCTCTTCAGCACGAAGGCGCCATGCACCTCGCCAGCCTTCCAGTTTTCCATTTGAAAACCCACGATGTCCTTGCCGTCGCCGGTCGGGCTGTTTTGGGGATCGCCATGACAAGCCAGACAGTCGGCAGTCAACACGATGGGGCGGGCATAAACGATTTCATTCCGCTTCGTGTCCACGCGAAAGTATTCCCCGTCCTTGCCATTTTCGAGCTCGGCGAGGATGGCCTCCTCATCGGGCTTGGGATTGTTTTTTTCATTGCGAGCCTGGTGCTTGGGCACGCGAAATTCATAGCCCTCTTGGTCCGCAACCCTCTCGATGGCCTTCCAGGCGGCGACGACGGGAATCGTCTGGTAAAGGGTCGAGCCACGGAGATCGCCGCTCTTCTTGTATTCCGCAAGAAGCGCCTGACGATCGAAAGCGTGCTGTTGGTTCAAGGCGGAGACGCTTTCACGCACATTCTCGGCCTCGATGACGGCGGCCCGCATGGTGTTGCGGGTCAGTTCAATGCCCTGTTCGCGGATGATGTGGCGTTGCACCACCAAGCCAACGACCACGCTGGCCACCACGGCCCCCAACGCCGCCACGATGATTTTTGTTCCCAGTTTCATAATTTAGTACTTCCGTTCGTGTTTTTTAACATCGCCGGCGAGCCGGATTTCGCGGCAGTGGAATTCAGGTCTTTGCCTGCCACCTTATCGGCAGATTAATGGGATGTGTTAAAATATATTATTATGACCATCAAAAGGCGCGCCCTCCGCTTTTTTGAAAGGGAGGGCGGCCGGCGCGAAACAGATGACGGTGATTTTAGTTGCCGGTCAAAAATCCTTGAAGTCGCCGCCGAGCGGGATTTCGCCCCGGCGCGACGCGACGGGAGAAACCGCCAGTTCGCAAGCCAGCGAAAGGGTTTTGGCCGCGTGTCCATTGCCGGCGCCATTGCCATGCTCGTTGCCGTTATGCGCGGCTGAGATTTTTAAAAACGGCTTTTTCTCCGTCTGGGGTGCAACCCGTCCGGTGCGTTCAGAGCGGTTTGCCGCGCCGCCCACCAGTTGCAACAATTCGCCAACGGATTGTTGCATGGTTTCGGCCTGGGCGTTGAGTTCCTCGGCGGCGGCGGCACATTCCCCCGCGCTGGCGGCGTTGCCCTGCGTCACCTTGTCCATCTGCCCGACGGCGGCGTTGATCTGCGTGATACCCTGTGTCTGCTCGCGGGAGGCCCCCGCCACTTCCGCCGCCAGTTCGTCCACCTGCCGCGCCTTCGTCACGATTTCATTCAAGGTTTGCGCCACTTTGCCGCTGATGTTCACGCCTTGGGCGGTTTTGCCGATGGCCCCTTCAATTTTGGCGGCTGTTTCCTTCGCCGCCTGCGCACTGCGCTGGGCAAGGTTGCGCACTTCGTCGGCGACGACAGCGAAGCCCATGCCAGCCTCACCGGCGCGCGCGGCTTCAACAGCGGCGTTCAAGGCGAGGATGTTCGTCTGGAACGCAATCTCGTCAATCGTTTTGATGATCTTGGCAATGTCGTCGCTGCTGGTCTTGATGTCCTGCATCGCCTGATTCATTTGCTGCATGTCATCGGCACCTTTGTCGGCGGCGGTGCGGGCCTGTTTGGCCAAATCGTTGGCTTTTTGCGCATTCTCGGCGTTGCGCTTGGTCATGCTGGACATCTCTTCCAACGACGCGCTGGTTTCCTCAATGGCCGCGGCCTGTTCGCTGGCCCCTTCGGCCAGCGTTTGGCTAGAGGCGGAAACCTGATTGGCGGCACCGGCGGAAGCGGCGCTGACCTCGGCCAGATCGGAAGCAATGGCCAGAAGCCCGTTGGCAATCCGGCCTTTCAAACGCCAGCCGGCCAGAATGACAAGCATGAGGATTGCGGCCAAGGCGGCCGACCACCAGCGCAGTTCAATCCGCATCCGGTTTTGCTGGGCGGTCAGTTGCCGCTGGGCGGCGGCTTGGATGTCCTCGTGATATTTACGGATTTCATCCAGCGCCGCGCTGCTTTGCGGGCTGACCTCCTGGAGAAATTTTTCATAGGCCAAGGCGTTTTGACCTTTGACGAACAGTTCAACCACCTGCTTTTCCGCGCCGACCAGAATGTCGAATTTCATTTTGACGCCGTTGCCCGCCTCGCCGCAATCCACAATCAGGGCGGCGGATTGTGTCTGGCTAACCTCCAGAGTTTTGATGCCTTTCTCAATGGCATCCGGGTCGTCCAGCCGAAGCAATTGCTGCAGGTTGTTCAGGTCGCTGGAAATGCGCGCCAGTAAATCATAACTGCGGTTGAGTTGGGTGACGGTAGTGGTGGTCATCGCCGCCGAGCTTTTGGACGCCTTGTTGGTGGTGAAATAGTGGAGGGCACCGGCGACCAGAACCGCGCCAGCAGCCAACCCGACCAGCAGCATCAGTTGGTGCGGAATGTTCGAGATTTTTTTGGTTGGCTTGGACATAAAAAAACGGGCGGTTTGACTTCGCCGCCAAACACCCGCCCAGCGGGAACAATGGCGACGGAGGAATTAGTTCTTACAATTTAGAGACGCTCAAACCAACGACCAGCGAGCCGATGGGCTTGTCGCCATCCAAAACCGGCACGGAGATCTGGACTTGCTCCAAGCCGCTGACCTTGTCCTGCTCGCGCGAACCCTGCCAGGTTTTACCGCTCATGGGCTGTTCATGCTTGGGGTCGCCCTTATGCGACCAGCTCGCGGTTTTGCTCGTATAGGCAATCTTGAGGCCGTTGGCATCGGACAAAAACGACCGGATGATCACGTCGGATTTTTTGCCTTTCAGAAATTCGCCGGCGGCAGTTTTGTCCAGAGAGCGCACAAATGGATCAAGCTTGCTCAACTCCTTCCATTTGTCCTGCGTCATGGCGGCAGAATCGGCTGCCAAGTTGGCGTTCTGCGCCTTGACCGCGTTGACGATGACCGGATCGGCGGCCCAAGCCTGGACGGTTTTAATCTGGACATCAATTTTGGCCTGCAACGCCGAATCAATCCCGTCGGCGGCCAAGGTTTTTGAGAGCAACCCGGCAACACCGAGAAGCATCGCGCTAAAGATAGTTTTGATATTTGTCATAAAAATCAGGTAAGGCCTCAGAATTGGATTTAGAATTTGTATTGGACGCCCAACGAGCCGAACTGGTGGTCGAAGTGCGGTAGCCAGCGTAAACACTGACGGACAGGTTGCCCCGCTCGTTGCGGTCGACGTCATTCTCGCATCCCAAGCTGCCACTGCAATGCGGAGCGAACGCACAACTCAACCCCGCCGACAGCGAATACATCGCATCGTTGCGCTGGCTTTGGCCGGCGGCGACCGTGCGTTCCGCAGTTGGCGTGGACATAATTTTAACTCTAAAACTATCCGGCCCACGTTTTCAGGGACAACAGGCAAAAGCGTGACATCAAGTGGACCACAGACCAGCTTTGCCAGCACTTTATCGGCGGATTTTGACTCTGCTTAAAGTGAATTTTCGGTGAAACTTTGAAAACGTTAAACCGGCGGAACAGCCAGCCGCCCTCCATTTCCTTGAAATGAAGGGCGGCCAGCAGAGTCGGATGACGGCAATTCAGATCCGGTCAAAAATCCTTGAAGTCGCCATCCAGCGGGATTTCGTCCCGGCGGGCCGCGACGAGGGCAGACGCAGATTCACATTCGGGCGAAAGGTTTTTGGCGGCGTGGCCATGGCCGTTATGCACGGCGGTAATTTTCACGAGCGGCTTTTTCACCGGCTTGGACACGGCCGGCCCGAGGTGTTCAGAGCGGCTTTCCGCACCACCCACCAGTTGCAGCAATTCGGCCACGGATTGTTTCATGGATTCCGCCTGGGCGTTGAGCTCCTCCGCAGCGGCGGCGCTTTCTTCCGCATTAGCGGCGTTGCCCTGCGTCACCTTGTCCATCTGCCCGACGGCGGTGTTGATCTGCGTGATGCCCTGCGTCTGCTCGCGCGAGGCCCCCGCCACTTCCGCCGCCAGTTCGTCCACCTGCCGCGCCTTGGCCACAATCTCACTCAACGTTTCCGCGACTTTCCGGCTGATCTCCACGCCCTGCCCCGTCTTGCCGATGGCCCCTTCGATCTTGTCGGCGGTTTCCTTGGCAGCCTGCGCACTGCGCCGGGCGAGGTTGCGCACTTCGTCGGCCACCACGGCGAAGCCCATGCCCGCCTCGCCGGCGCGGGCGGCCTCGACGGCAGCGTTCAGGGCGAGGATGTTCGTTTGGAAGGCTATTTCATCAATTGTCTTGATGATTTTGGCGATGTCGTCGCTGCTGGATTTGATAGCTTCCATGGCGGTGCTCATCACCTGCATATCGGCCGCGCCTTTATCGGCGGCGGCGCGGGCCTGTTTGGCGAGGTCGTTGGCTTTCTGGGCGTTCTCGGTGTTGCGCTTGGTCATGCTCGACATCTCTTCCAGCGAGGAGCTGGTCTCTTCCAGCGACGCGGCCTGTTCACTCGCGCCCTCGGCGAGCGACTGGCTGGAGGCGGAAACCTGGCCGGCGGCAACGGTCACCTCCCCGGCCTGATTCGACATTACTGCCGCCGTGCGCTTCAGCGGGATGACCAACAGGTAATGGATGCAAACGCCCACCAACACCCCGATGATGACCAGTAAAAGCACCGCGGTGACCGCGGCAATCGCGGCGTTCTTCCGGCTGAAACCGTCATGAAACACATCCCAGGTTTGTTCCGCCGTGCGCAAGCCTTCATCGGAAAAACGCAGGCTCAAAACACCTATCACATCGCCTTGATGCCGCTCCATATGGCAGGAGATGCAGTTTTTTTCCGCCACGAGCGGCTTGTAAACTTCAAAGGCATTCGAGGTCTGCCGCTTGAACAGAACCGGCGTGGCAAGCAACTGCGATTTCAAGTCATCGGGAAGATCCTTGTGCAACCGTTCGGGAACGGTCGAGTAAGCGATGCGGCCTTTGTGATCTGCCAGTGACGCTTCCAGCAACCCCGGCAGGCTGGCCTGCTCGTGAATGGTTTCGGCAAACAAATCCATGTCCCCGAGCGTCATGATTTTTTCCAGCGAAGTCGTGATAGACTGCTGCAGGCAGGTCACCCACTGCCAGTGGCGCTCCAACTCTTTCGCCTTGCATTGCTGGGAAAACCCGTCAATGACTGACAAATTGCTGTGCCGTTGAAACAAGCTCGAGACCAGATAGACCGTCAACAGCCCGGTCATCAGAGTAATGAATATCTTGGTTTGTAGTTTCATAAATTTCCTATGTTGGTTGCGTTTCCGTCTTACCGCCGGCTTGCGGCAATCCGGTCACGACCAATTATTCCGCCGGGCCCGGCGTGTTCCCGGCGGTCAATGTTTTTGCATTCCCGGCAACGCTCAAAGCGGCCAGCATATGCCTGCTTGTGTCGGTTGCAGGCGGGGCGACGGGTTTCTTTGGTTTTTTCCGGTTTTTCACCGTCTCAACCAGCGTCGAAACTGCGGCCAGCACCAAAAATAAGGCATATCCCATAAAAACAGGCTCATGCCAGCACACGCTTCCAGCCAGGCACCATTGGATGGGGTGAGATGTTCATAAGATTTGTTGGTTGGTTAGTTGTTTGAAGCCTCCCGGATGAAACCAGCATTCACCGTCTCGGCGGAAAACAAAAAAGACTCGTCCAGCAGCAGGATGGTCTGGTTGGTCCTGACCCGCTTGCCGATGCGCCATTGAGTTTTCTCCCCCTGGCCGGCCAGCGCGGCGGGCAGAGGTTCAATGCACGCCTCGGGAATGCGCTCCACCGCTTCCACCAAGTCAATGCTGATGGCAAAATACTTGTCGCCCCGGTTCAGGACGACGGCCAGCTCGCGCTGGTGCTCACGTAAAATCCGGCGAGCTTCCGCAAACAATCTCGACAGCTCCGCGAGTTCGCGGTTCCGCCGCTCGGCCAGCAATTCCATGGCCTCAGCCAGGTCGCCATGTTCACCCCGCTGCAACACCTCCTCGGCGGTGGCATGGATGATTTGATGCGGCGCATCCATTTTCTGGAGCGCCATTTTCAACAGGTTGTTGTCGGTCTGAAACGCGTCATACCACAGGCCGAATTTGCATGCATGGGGGTCCTTCGCCATTTTGAACGGGCGACGTTCACGCACGCAGGCCTCCAGTTCAGCCAGCCAGTTGTGATGATCTTTCTCCCGGTCATGGAGCAACTGAATCAGTTCGTCCAGTTCCGTCTTGGCCGAGGGCAGCCCCAATTTAACCCGCAGATCAATCAACGGCATGACCTTGCCTCGCAGATTGATGACCCCGCGAATTTCCGGCGGCAAGCTGGGAACTTCCACCACCTTCGGCAACATGACAATCTCCCGGACATTTTGGGAGCCAACGGCATAAAGCCCCTCCCTGACCTGAAAAATCACGAAGGGAAGTTTATCCGCTGACGTGTGGGTCATGATGATTGTGCTTTACGTCTGGGCGACGATGCCGGTCAAAAGTCCTTAAAATCGCCATCCAGCGGAATTTCGTCCCGGCGGGCTGCTACGAGGGCAGGCGCGGATTCGCGTTCGAGTGAAAGTTTTTTGGCGGCGTGTCCATTGCCGTTGCCGTTATGCGCGGCGGCAATTTTCACGACCGATATTTTCCCCGGCTTGGGCCCGGCTAGCACGGTGCGTTCCGAACGGCTTTCCTTACCACCCACCAGTTGTATCAATTCGGCCACGGACTCCTTCATGGTGACCGCCTGGGCGTTGAGTTCCTCGGCGGCGGCGGCACATTCCTCCGCGCTGGCGGCGTTGCCCTGCGTCACCTTGTCCATCTGCCCGACGGCGGCGTTGATCTGCGTGATACCCTGCGTCTGCTCGCGCGAAGCTCCCGCCACTTCCGCCGCCAGCTCGTCCACCTGCCGCGCCTTCGTCACAATCTCATTCAACGTCTCCGCGACTTTCTTGCTGATTTCCACGCCCTGCGCGGTATTGCCGATGGCGCCTTCAATTTTGTTGGCGGTTTCCTTGGCGACCTGCGCACTGCGCTGGGCCAGGTTGCGCACTTCGTCGGCCACCACGGCGAAGCCCATGCCCGCCTCGCCCGCCCGCGCGGCTTCCACCGCCGCGTTCAACGCCAGAATGTTGGTCTGGAAGGCGATCTCATCGATCGTCTTGATGATCTTCGCAATGTCGTCGCTGCTGGTCTTGATGGCCTGCATCGCCTGATTCATTTGCTGCATGTCGGCCACCCCCTTGTC
>CAYUGC010000167.1:0-7986 GCA_964444085.1 uncultured Bifidobacteriaceae bacterium
TATCACGCTGGGACAAACCTTCAACTGGTCGGGACGCAATAATTCTGTTCCCGCTATCGAAAACATTGCGGGCAACAACATCTGGAATCCGTCCTCCGTGACCTTGAATGTCGGCGGGGGATTCTACCAGCTTGCCAGCGCGTCCGGCACCTTGACGATTCCCGCCACATTCCCGAACACCGGACCAGGCACTGCCCGCACCCTCGTCTTTGGCGGCGCGGGTAATATCAACGTCACCGGCGTCATCCAGGATGGCGGCAGCATCATCAGCATTCTCAAGACGAATGCCGGCATCTTGACGCTGGCCAACAACAATACCTATGGCAACGCGACCACCGTCGGCGGCGGCGTGCTGCTGCTCACTGGCAGCATCAATAGTACCGGCGCGGTGACGGTGGCGGGCGGTACGTTGAGCGGAACCGGTGTCATCAATGACAAGGTTTCCGTGCAGTCCGGCGGCACGTTGTCGCCCGGCCTCGGCCTCGGCAACATCGGCACGCTGACCATCAACAGCAACCTGACGCTCACCGGCACGGTGGCCGTGGACATCAGCCAGACCGCTGGCACCAACGATTTGGTCACTGGTCTTAACAGCGTCAATTACGGTGGCACGCTTGCGGTCACCAACCTCGCCGGCACGCTGGCCTTGGGTAACAGCTTCACCCTGTTCTCGGCGACGACGCATGTCGGTAATTTTACCAACATCATCGGTTCGCCCGGCGCGGGGCTGGCTTACAGCTTCACAAACGGCGTGTTGAGCGTCGTCACTGGCATCGCCGGCTATCCTACGAACATCACCGCCACCGTGCGCGGCGGCAGCCTCGAAATCACTTGGCCCTCGACGCATTTGGGCTGGATGATCGAGGCGCAGACCAACACCCTGAGCATGGGCTTGAGCAACAACTGGGTCACGATCAGCAACACGGCCACGCAACTCGGCTATACCAACACGATTGACCCGTCCAAGAGTGCCGTGTTCTACCGCCTGCGCAAACCATGACCGGGGTTCAGGCTGAATCGTAAATTCATGAACCCGTTCAACCCATCGTTGGACGGGTTCTTTTACAACGAATGTTTTATTCACTTTTTTCCCTCAAGCGCGGGTTTTGCCTGCGGCTGGCCACGGTCACATTCAGCCTCGGCCTGCTGCCTCAACCCGTTTCCGCCCAGACCAATTTTGCCGTCCTGATCAACGACGGCGCTTACACCTGGTATAACGATTCCCGCGCCATCTTTCACAACGGCCAGCTTTACTTCGGCTACGTCCGTGCGGCGGATAGCAAGACGACCTTGAGCGTGTTCAATCTTCAGACCGGCACGACCGCCAACCTGTGGACGGCGGCGTTCACGCAACTCGACGATCACAACAATCCCGGCCTGCTCGCAAAACAAGACGGCACTTTGCTTGCCGTTTTTTCGCGCCATATCTCGGATCAATACTTCGCCTATCGCCGTTCCAGTGTCACCAATCCCGTCAGCAGCGCCGGTTGGAATGCCGAGCAGACCATCGCCTCCAGTGGCGCGGGCATGACCTACGCGAATCCGTTTCAGCTTTCCGGCGAGTCGGGGAAAGTTTTCAACTTCTGCCGCAACCAGAATTTCAATCCCACCGTTTACACGTCCACGGACGGAGGCTCGTCGTGGTCCGCGCCGCAACTCTTCATCCAGACCGGCACCGGCGGCACCATCCGGCCTTACGTCAAATACGCCTCCGATGGCGTGAGCCGGATTGATTTTCTCTACACCGACGGCCATCCGCGCGACGTGGCGAACTCGCTGTATCACCTGTATTATCAAGGCGGCGCGTTCTACAAAACCGACGGCACGTTCGTGAAAAACTATGCCAGTCTCCCCATCCTGCACGACTCCGGCGAGCGCGGCTCCGTGATTTATCAATATAGTGACGCCGATTCGCCCAGCCCGGACGACCACATCCCCACCGGCCGCGCGTGGTGTTGGGAAACGGCCTGTCAAACCAATGGCGCGCCGGTGTCCGTCTTCACCGTGCAGCGCGATAAAGTCACGGGCACCACGCAGGGAGCGGACGACCGGATTTATTATTACTACGCCCGCTGGACCGGCACGAACTGGCAGAAACGCTTCATCGCGCAGGCTGGCCGGCCGTTGTATGCGGCGGAGAATGATTACGCTGGCGGCATCTGCCTCGACCCGCTGGATGTGAACACGATATACATTTCCAGCAACGCGCAGAATCCTTTCAGCCTCACTGACACCACCAACGTCACCTTGAGCGCGAGCCAGCGTTACGAAATCTGGCGCGGCACCACGACGGACGGTGGCCTGACTTTTTCGTGGCAGCCCATCACCACCAACTCCACGCTCGACAACATCCGCCCTTACGTTCCACGCCGGAACGGCGGCGAGCCCTGCGTCATCTGGGTGCGCGGGACTTACACAAGTTACACTTCCTACACGTGCCAGATCGTCGGTCTGTTCACGACGAAAGCCATCACGCCTTCTAAAATCACCTACGTTGATGCCGCGTCAGGCGTTGGTGGCAACACGACGCTCACCAACGGCGGCACATTTTCCCCGCCCTTGAATGGTTCACCGGGATTGGACAACGACTGGAAACAGCGCACGTCCTTGGCCTCCGGCGGGACGATTTTTGAAGCCTCCGGCGAAGGTGCTGCGGTGGGCGAGAATGCCCCCCGGCTGATGACCACGATTACGGGTTTGATTCCCGGTGCGGCTTACAATCTCTACGCCTATTTCTGGTCCAAGGACGCCAGCAGCACCACGGAGCAGTGGCTGTTGCGCGCCGGCCTGCAAAACGGCGCCGGTGAATTGACGCTGTTTGGCACCAGCGGTTCCGGCAACATGGGCATGACCTCCACCGCCGCGAGCCTGGTTTCTTCCGTGGCGAACTTTGCTGTGGCACCAACCACCAATTCGGAGAACGGACGGTTCATGTATCAGGCTTCACTGGGGAGCGCCCAGGCTGACGCCAATGGAAAAATCCCGGTGTTTATTGACGATTATTCGCCCGCCACCACGGTGAACAACCGCACCTGGTATGACGGCGTGGGCTACTCCGTCGCGATCAATTCCAATCCGACAAATTTGCTGTTTGGCGTCACTGGCACCAACTTGATGCTGGCCTGGCCTGCGTCGCACCTCGGCTGGATTTTGCAGGCGCAGACCAACGACCTCGGCACCGGCCTTTCCGCCAACTGGTTTGACCTGAACGGTTCCGGCGTGGGCACCAACGTCACTGTTGCAATCAGTCAAAATCACCCTATGGTTTTATATCGTCTGCGAACACCATGAACTCTCATTTACCTCCCCCAAGACTCATGAAACGAGCCGGCAATTCATTCGTCACCGCCAGCGTCGTCCACAGGATTTTGCCACTGGTGGTGCTGCTGATTGCGCTTGCTTCAAACGTCGGCCGCGCCACGCCGCCGCCCGGTTATTATCTGGTCTGGTCCGATGAATTCAGCGGCAGTTCGCTCGATTCGAGCAAATGGGGCTATTGGAGCGGCAGCTATCACGGCGCGGTCAATACTTCGAGCGCCATCTCTGTCAGCGGCGGACACCTGACGATCACCACCTACACCTCGGGCGGCACGCAATACACGGGCATCGTCGAATCGCGGAACAAGTTCCATCCGCGCTACGGCTTTCTGGAGGCGAGCATTGACTACAACGACTCCGCCGGTATGTGGTCGGCGTTCTGGTTGCAGGCGGACCACGAGGACGATTGCCCTTACCAATCACGCTTCCTCGGCAATCCTTATTACGCCGGCTCGGAAATTGACCTGTGCGAACACCGCAGTCAGGACAGCAGCGGCAACAATATCAGCGGCGGCGTCAATACCTACATCCACTACGACGGCTACTCCGGCTACTGCGCGGGTTGGGGCACAACGGTCGGGCCAAGTCCGAATCCCTACGGCAGCGGACTCAGTAGCGGCTTTCACACCTACGGCTTGATCTGGGCACCGGACGGATGCCAATTCTACATAGATAATGCCTGGAAATACTCGACCAGTTCCGGCAACTCCGGCACGCCCGAATGGATTCTCCTCAGCAGCATCGTGGACGGCGCGAGCTGGGCGGGCGGCATTCCCAGCGGCGGCTACGGCTCGCAGGGGTCGTCGGGCACGAAAATGATCGTGGACTACGTCCGCTACTACGCCCCGACAAACCAGGTTTATTGGAACGGCGGCACCTCAAGTTATTGGAACAATTCCGCAAATTGGATCGCCAGCCGCAGCCCGCAACCCAACGAAGAAGTTGTCTTCTCCACGCTCACCGCCGCCGACAACAGCAATCTCGGTGGAACTTTTGCCGTGCGGAAACTGGTCTTCCTTGATGGCAGCTTCTCGCTCAGCGGCGGCCAGCTCCAACTCGGCAGCGGCGGCGTGGACGTCGCCTCGACTGGCGGCGGTGTCACGTTCAACTCCCCCGTGCAACTCACCGCAAACCAAACCTGGCACGTCGGCCCTGACCGCACGCTCACGATGGCTGGCCCGCTCTCCGGCACGAACGCGCTGACGAAAACCGGGTGGTCGCTGCTCGTGCTCTCCGGCAACAACAGCAACTTTACCGGCACGATCAGCATAGACACCGGCAGCACCACCGGCGACGACGGCGCGGTGCGCATCAAATCCTCCGCGTCCGTCTCGAACGCCGCCTCGCCCATCTGGATTCGCAACAACAACACCGGCACCTCGCGGCTCGAACTGGACGGCTCGTCTGGCAATCTCACCATCGCCAAGGACATCAGCCTCGCGGCGCGCAACGCCACCACATCCGCCATCCTGAACACCGCCGGCAGCAACACGCTCGCGGGCGACCTCACCCTGCAAGTCGGCGGCGCGAACTACTGGATCGAATGCTCCGGCGGCACGCTGAACCTTGCGGGTGCGATTCCCGCCAGCACGCCGGGCGGTTCGCGCACCATCACGCTGCGCGGCACTTCGCCCATCCTTGTCTCGGGCACCGTGCAAAATGGCACCGGCGGCGGAACCGTCAATTTGCAGAAGGCCGGCACGGGCACGGTGACATTGCAGAGCAGCAACACTTTCACCGGCACGCTCTACGTGGACAGCAGTTCGACCACCGACAGCGACGGCGTGCTGAAGCTCAAGTCCAGCAGCGCGGTCGCCAGCGCAGCGTCGCCGATCTACATCCGCAACAACACCTCCGGTTCATCCACATTCCAACTCGACGGCAGCAGCGGGAGCATCAATGTGCCGCAAGCGGTTGCGTTGAGCGGTCGCAACTCCACCATGCCCGCCATTCAAAATCTGACCGGCAGTAACACCATTGCCGGCGGAATGACCATCAACGCTGGCGGCTCGGAGTATCGCCTGCAATGCGATTCCGGCACGTTTGCGCTCGGCGGCACGGTGACGGCTTCCGCCACCGGCGCGCGCAGCCTCACCTTTCAGGGCGCGGGAAATATCAATGTCGCGGCCAGCATACAGAACGGCAGCGCCACCGTCGGCCTCATCAAGACGAACGCGGGTCGGCTCACGCTCTCCGGCAGCAACACTTACACTGGTCCAACGCTTATCAACGGTGGCACGCTCGCGCTCATCGGCTCCGGCACCATCGCGAACAGCACAAACATTTTGGTCGGCAGCGGCACGAAGTTCGACGTGTCGCAAATGACCGGAGCGTTCACGCTGGGCGCGGGCCAGACATTGTCCGGCTCTGGCGTCATTACCGGTGCGGTCGTTGCTGCCGCCGGCTCGCGCATCAGTCCCGGCACGAGCGCGGGCACTTTAAGTTTCTCGAACAGCCTCGCGCTCACCGGCGGCGCGACGAACTATTTCGAGTTGTCCAACGTCATCACCGAGGGCGCGGGTGTGAACGACCTCATCGTTGTGGCGGGCGATTTGAATTTGAGCGGCAACAACGTGATCGCCATCACGCCCGTCACCGGCAGTCTCGCGGACGGACGCTACAAGCTCATTAAATATTCCGGCGCGCTGACCGGCGGCGCGACGAACTTCACCATCGCCTGGGTCGGTTTTCCGCCCGTCGCGGCGGTGGCGCTTGACGACTCCGTCACGAACGAAATTGCGCTCGTGGTCACGTTCAACCCGCACAGCCTCGTCTGGCAGGGCGATGGCGCGGCGAACTATTGGGACATCGGCACCAGCTTCAACTGGCTCGCGGGCACGACCAATTCAGTCTTTTATCCCGGCGACGACGTGACGTTTGACGACACGGCCACGAACCGCACCGTGAATCTCGCTTTCAGCCTCGTGCCCAATACCATCAACGTGAATGCTGCGAACAACTACACCTTCACCGGCTCCGGCAAAATCACCGGTGCGACCGGCCTGCTCAAAAACAACACGGGCACGCTGACGTTGCTCACCACCAATGACAACTCTGGCCCGACGACGATCAATGGCGGCACGCTGCAACTCGGCAACGGCACAACCGTCGGCACGCTCGGGCCGGGCGCGATCATTGACAACGGCACGCTCGCCTTCAACCACAGCGTCACGCTGACCAACGCGAATCCCATCTCTGGCACCGGCGGCCTTGCGAAATCCGGCTCCGGCACGCTGAATGTCATCGGCGCAAACAGCTATGCCGGCGGCACGGTCGTCAGCGGCGGCATCATCAACCTCAGTGCGAACAGCGGTCTTGGCACCGGGCCGCTGCTCGTCACCAGCCTTGGCCAGCAGGTCACCATCGTCGCCGGTTCGGCGTTCGCGAACGATATCATCATCGGCGGGCCGGTGGGCATCATCGGCACTGGTATCATCAAAGGCCCCGCCTCCGGCTCGGCCACACTCAACGGCAGCATTACTTTCACCGCCATCACTCCCAACGGCGGCACGACCACGAACGGCGGCGCTTTCGATGGCGGCAACGCCACCGGTGGGTTGATCGTAGCCGGCCCGATGACTTCGCTCGCGGGCGGCGGCATTCATCTGCGTGCCAATCGCGCCGTCTTCTCAGGCGGCGGCGATTACAAGTGGTTTCTCGATTCCGGCGCGGCCGTGCTCGGCGCGAACAACGGCCTCGCAAACAACGCGGTTTTGGAAGTGGGGTCTTCCGCGGCGGCCACCTTCGATCTCGCCGGCTTCAGCCAATCCCTGAACGGCCTGCAGAAAGGCGGCAACGGCGCGACCGTGGGCAACAGCAGCACCACCGCGGATTCCATGCTCATGATCACCGGCGACACGACCAACACCACTTACAACGGCATGCTCCAGGACGTGCTGGGCAGCGGCACGCGCAAACTGGGGCTGACCGTGGCGGGCGGAACCTTCACGCTGGGCGCGTCGAACACCTTCAGCGGCGACACGCGGCTTGGGGCCGGCACACTTGTCATCACCAACGCCAATGCGCTGCGCAATAGCACGCTCGATCTCCAGTCGGACGATTTCGGCGTTCTTAATTTCAGCAACCTCACATTCGCAACCGTCGGCGGCGTCAAAGGCACGCGCGACCTCGCGCTGACGAACGCCTCCGGCGCGGCGGTCGCGCTCACGCTCGGAAACAATTTCACCGGCACGAACATTTTCTACGGCGCGCTCACCGGCGGCGGCAGCGTGACGAAGACCGGCGCGGGCATGCAAATTCTCGCGGGCAACAACACCTTCACCGGAGCGTTGAACGTGGATACCTTCCAGGGATCGTCCGGCAACGATGGCGTCTTGCGACTCGCGGGTGCGCTGTCGAGCGCGTCGAGCATCAACATCCGCAACCAGAACGCCGCCACGTCCACGCTGCAATTGGACGGCTCCTTCGGCAACATCAGCCTGCCGCAGCCGGTGACGCTGAATGGCCGCAACAACACGACGCCCGCCATCGTGAATGTCGCGGGCGACAACCAGTTTGCCGGCAACGTTACGCTGGGTTCGGGCGGCACGAGCTATATTTTCCAGTGCGACGCCGACACGCTCGCGCTCGGCGGAGTCGTCGGCATCCATTCGCTCACGAGTCCGCGGTTGTTGACGTTCCAAGGCAACGGTAACTTTCTGGTCAGCG
>CAYUGC010000168.1:0-7984 GCA_964444085.1 uncultured Bifidobacteriaceae bacterium
GCCTGCCTGCTCAAAATGGGCGCGGCGGCGGACACCATCACCGACGCGAAACAACCGTCATTCAATCCGCCGACGGTCGCCGAACTTGCACCGCTATTTCCGCAACTGGAAATCATCGAGCTCGTCGGCAAGGGCGGCATGGGCGCGGTTTACCAGGCGCGACAGAAGCAACTCGACCGCATCGTGGCGCTGAAAATCCTGCCGCCCGGCATCGGCGACACCCCGGCCTTCGCCGAGCGTTTCGCGCGCGAGGCCAAGGCGCTCGCCAAGCTGAACCATCCCGGCATCGTGACGCTGTATGAGTTTGGCAGCGTGGCCAACGCCTCTAGCCCCGCGCCCAACGCCTCGCGCCTCTTTTACTTTCTGATGGAATTCGTGGATGGCGTGAACCTGCGGCAACTGCTCCACGCCGGGCGGATTTCCGCGCGCGAGGCGCTGGCCATCGTGCCGCAGATTTGCGACGCGCTGCAATTCGCGCACGACCAGGGCATTGTCCACCGCGACATCAAGCCGGAGAACATTTTGCTGGACCGTCGCGGCCGCGTGAAGGTGGCGGATTTCGGCCTGGCGAAGATTGTGGGCGACCCCCGCACCCGTCCTGCGGACACCCTCTCCTCCACCGGGGGAGAGGGACGGGGTGAGGGGGCGGTTCCCGCGCTCACCGATGCGGGCAAGGTCATGGGCACGCCGCAATACATGTCGCCGGAGCAGATTCACGCGCCGGGCGAGGTGGACCACCGGGCGGACATCTACGCGTTGGGCGTGGTGTTTTACCAGATGCTCACTGGCGAACTGCCCGGCAAGCAACTCGAAGCGCCATCCAAGAAAGTGCAGATTGATGTGCGACTGGATGAAATCGTCCTGCGCGCTTTGGAAAAGAAACCCGAACTCCGCTACCAGCAGGTCAGCGACGTGAAGACGATGGTGGAGACGATTGCCTCAACGTCCGGTGGCAGCCGACGTGAAGAGGCTCAAGCTGAAAATTCGGAAATCGAAAATCGGAAATCGGAAATGTCTGCGCGTTTCTCGCGCACAGCCATTGTGGGGGCGTGCTGGGTTGCGCTTAGCTTTGCAATGATGGGGAGTTGGCTGCTCGATTCGGCGATTAGCAAGACGGTTGCTACACCAAATAGAGCTGATCAATCTGCAGCGCTGGTTTTTATCCGGCTGTTGCCTGTTTTGCTGGGACTCACGGCAATCCCCGGCACAACCATTCTCGGCTGGATTGCCGTCACGCAAATCCGCCGCTCGGCGGGCAAACTTTACGGCCTGGGGCTGGCGGTGTTCGAGGGGCTGCTGTTTCCGCTGCTGGCGCTGGATTTGTTTGCCGCACGGTTTTTTCGCTCGGATATGCAATACTATTCCCCGCCTCCGGGAGCGGTGGGTGTGCTTCCAAAGCCCGGAGTGGCTTATCCGTGGTCAATGTTGCTGGTCGTGGGACTGATAATGGTCGTGGACTGGCTCATCATTCGCCGCGTCTGGCGCGCGGTGAATCAGCCGCTCGATGGTGGGGGCGCTTCAATTCCCGCCATGCCTCACCGGCCGAACCGCATCGTCATGGCTACGATTATCGGCAGCATACTGCTGGGCATCCTCGGCATGATGGTCTTTCTCAAGCAGACCGGCCCAGCCTCATCCCCCACCAACCTGGCCGACTCACCGTGGAAATTGCAGAAGCTGCCGACGGCAACGGTGATGCAAGTGGGTTTGGCTGAACCGCTCTCGCCGTGGGCGTGGCATGAATTGGAAAGGCGCAACCTGACGCGCCAAGACGCCGCGCACATTATGGAAGGTTTGACGGCGTGGTTGCGGCAAAGATATCCCGACGGCCATACCCAGCCGATTTCGTGGCTCGATAATTATCTGGGAAAACTCCGCGAACAACAGGTTGTGTCCGACCGGCAAGCAGTTGATTTTCTCGTGGCGCTGCACGGCCACCTGCGCGGGCCGAAAGCATTGCGAATCCGCGCGGGTGAACGTTTGGTGGATTTCCACGCGCAATGCCGTTACATCTGGAGTAGTTCTTTGCTTGGCTACGTTTTGCTTACGAGCGAGGGAGCCGTCACGGTGGACGGCCAGCCGGTCAAGTTGCGCGATAACTTCGGCCGCAACTGGCAGAGTGATTATGTGGACATGACCATCGAGTTGCCTGCGCTCGCCCCCGGCAAACATCAATTGAAGATCGAATCGCTCGCCGCGTTGGTTCGCGCCGATGACGTTGAGGGAATGGCGGCTGACGCGCCGCCCGCTGACTGGCCGCCCGCCGCAAAACGCTGGCCACGCACGAATGAAATCGAATTGGAAATCTTTGCGCCCGGCACACAGGTTGTCGCGTTGACACAAGAACCTGCATTGAATCCGCAGCAGCACGGCCTTGTCATCAAGCAATTGGCGGTGCGGCGCAAAGGCGGCAAGCCCCAGCTCGCGGTCAAGTTCGACAACACCGGTCGCCTGCCGGTAGACATCAGTTTTGAGGTAAGCGCCCGCGTTGGCCGGCAGAATGTTTCCGGCGGCGGGCTGCAAATCCATGTGCAGGGCGATACGCAGTCGCAATCCGGTTTGGAACAAACCATCGGAATTGCCGAACTGCCGGGCGATACGGCGGTAGCGGACATCATCCTGACGCCCGATCCGGCGCAGGTGGAAAGCAACGCGGAGTTCAAGCGCATCTGGGGCGGGCAAATCATTTTCAGCAACGTGCCGCTGAAGCGGCTGGATGCGGCTGAAGCCCCGGACTGGAGTTTTGGCCAGGTGGTGGAGCGGGTGGTGAACTTGGAATCTCCCGGCACAAACTCGGCGCTGGATTTGGATTCGGGCCGGTTTGTGTCGCTGGCTCCGATTGCCTCGCTTTTATTGGCTACAAACTATGATGATGACGCCGGGAAGATGATTGACCAGTTTATGAATAAAAAGGGGGTGGATGTCATCGGACACAAAACCATGAGCTGGATATCGATGAATTCAGAAGGCACCAATAGTCACAATGTCACCCTAAATGGCCTTTTCTGCTCGTATGGAACATGGGCACACGAAGTAATCAATTCTGAATGGGATGAGGCGGATGCCAAACAGGTGACCAATGACTGCAATCGTTTGTTCATAGCCCCGGTATTTGAAAACCGTTTAATCAGCGGTGTGGGTGATTTGCCGAAAACATATATTATCAAAACCCGCCAAGGCGGCATGGGCCTCCTGCAAATCACCGGCTTCACCGAGAACCCGCGCGGCGTGAAGATCCGCTACAAGCTCGTGCAGAACGGGAGCGGTAAAAATTAAAACCACGGATGGACACTGATCAACGCGGATTCAATGCTTGTAGGAGACGAGGCGGCGCGTCTCAAATAAAAAAGTTAGAGACTCCTCACGTCGTCACCTGCAATTTCTGAAATGACCGCCGAACCTTCCAGCCAGTGCAGTAGTGCGCCGGGCGACGTCTTCGCCACGACGCATTGGACGGTCGTGCTGACGGCGGGCCAGCGCCACACGCCGCAATCGGATGCCGCGCTGGAACAGCTTTGCCGCACCTATTGGTTCCCGCTCTACGCCTACGTCCGCCGGCGCGGGCACTCGAAGGCAGACGCGGAGGATTCCGTGCAGGCGTTCTTCGCGCGGTTTTTGGAGAAGAATTATCTCGCCGGCCTGGGCGCCGAACGCGGCCGGTTCCGCGCCTTCTTGCTGGCGTCGCTGAAAAACTTTCTCATCAACGAATGGAAGAAATCGCAGCGGCTTAAGCGCGGCGGCGGCGAGCCGACGCTGTCGCTGGACTGGGAGACGGCGGACACGAAATTTCAGGTGGCCGCGACGAACGAGCCCAGCCCCGACAAGGCGTTCGACCGCGAATGGGCGCTGGCGTTGCTCGCGAAGGTGATCGAGCGGTTGCAGGCGGAGTGCGTGGCGGACGGCAAAGCGAAGCTGTTCGAGCAGTTGAAAATGTTTCTCACCGCCGGCAAGGCCGAGTCGGCGCAGGCCGAAGTGGCGAAGTCGCTCGGCCTGGAGGAGGGCGCGGTGCGCGTGGCGATCCACCGGTTGCGGAAGCGCTACCGCGAGCTGCTGCGCGATGAGATCGCGCACACGTTGAGCGACGCGGCGATGGTGGACGAGGAGATGCGCGCGCTGTTCGGGGCGTTTGCCTGAGCGATGATAAATTTCGGCTGAAATTATAATTGTTTTCGGGGTGCCAAACTTCTATTCACTATTCGCATGAACCCCATCGCCAAGAAGTTTACGTTGTCCTTCGGCCTCGGTTTGCTGCTGCTCACGAGCGGCTGCTTTGACACCAAGGAAGATTTCACGCTCAACCCGGACGGTTCCGGCAAGGTGGTCCACGAATGCACGTTCCAGTCGGTGAACCTGAACAGCGACGGCGAGACCCCGGACACCGGCAAGGTGCTGACGAACGCGGTGCGCGAGCTGTTGCAGCAGGTCAAGGGTGTGGACGCGTGGCGCGACGTGACGTTCAAGGCGCAGGACGACGGGCGGCTGTATTTCCGCGGCACGGCGTATTTCAAAAATCTGTCCAAGCTGAACATCCCGAACCAGACGATGCTGGAGTTTGACTGGACGAAGACGGCGGACGGCGGCGCGCTCCTGACGCTGCGCACGAACCAGGCCGACACCGAAGTGTCCGAAGGCGTGACCATGCAGCACCGGCAGAGAAAGACGCCGCCGAAGAACCTGACGCCGGCGGAACAGGACAAATTGATCAAGCAGCAGCGCGGGCAATACCAGCAGTCCAAGCCGATGCTCGCCGGCTTTTTGGGCAACATGAAGCACGCCGTCGTCCTGCGTCTGCCGGGCCAGGTCACGCACAGCGCCAATTTCACCAAGGACGCCGCCGGCAACCTGGCCATCCGGTTCGACGGTGCGAAGATGATGGAGGTCATGGACAAGCTGGTGAATGATGATGACTGGTGCCGCAAACACAATGGCACCGGCTTCGACGCGCAGGAAAAGCCGGTGATGGACGCGGAAATGAACCAATACTTTTTCGGCGAAAACGCGCCGGTGAGCGCGACGGTGGCGGGCGCGGGGAAACCGCTGTTTGATTACATGGCCGAGGTGGCGGCGGCGCAAAAGGAATATGCCGTCCTGAAAAAAACCTTGCGCGTGGACGTGTCGACCGCGACGGAAGAAGAAGCGCCGGTCATTGCGGCTTCGCCGGCCAACGGCGGCTTGAAAAGCGTCAAGGTGGTGGGTGTCCGGCTGGTCACGGCGTCGGACCAGGAGCGCAACCTGCGGCCGTTCAACTATGACACCGGCTACACGCTTTCACTGCTGGTGGAATTTCCCGGCGCGGTGCAGTCGGTGACGGACAAGACCGCGCTCGAAGTGGCGACGGCGGACGACGGCACGAGCCTGCTGCCGGATTCGGAGTGGAACCGCCGGGTGCATTTCCCGTCGCTGGCGAAGGACAAGACGGCGGCGATCTTGGAATTTCAACTGAACCTGCCCGGCAGCGGCGTGAAAGTCTTGCAGGAACTTTCCGGCCAGGTGGAATACAAGGTTTCCGGCGGCACGAAGGAAATTGACCTGGGGCTTGACGGGCTGAAGGAGGGCGCGACCGGCACGAACCTGGACGCGGAGATCAAATCCATCAAGGAGGGCTGGCAAAAAGACGGCTCGCAGGAAATGTCCCTGCACCTGAAGACCAATCCCGACGGCCTGAAGTCGGTGAGCCTTGTGGTGGACGGCGCGAAGACGGTGCTTTCCCAGCGCGGCTACGGCGGCGGCAATGGCGCGTATGATTTCAACTACGAGTGCAAGACGAATTTCCCCGCGAACGGCCGGATCGTGGCGGAGGTCTATGACAAGGTTCAGACGTTTGAGGCGCCGTTCAAGCTGAAAAACCTCTCGCTGCTCGGAGCGAGCCTGACCGCGGAAAAATAATTTCCCGAGGAATCAAATCTTCGTCTTGATGCCGCAGGCACGGACGAGACACCAGCCGCTCAGGGCTTCACCGATGGCGAACAATCCGGCGATGACCGGGATCAACCCCCAAAGCGTGTAGTCGCCGGCGATGATGATGCCGGCCACCAGGCAAATCCCGCCGCTGACGCCGCGCGCGATGCGGCCATGACGCTTGATATTGGGCTGGAAGAAGCGGTTCATGGCAAAAATCTAACACACGGAATTTCCGTGGCAAGCGGCGCGTAATTGCGGCAGATTGGCGGCGTGGATCTGACGCAAATGGATTCCGGCACGCTCTGGGCCTCCCTGTTGTGGGGCGGCATCGGCGGCGGCTATCTGGTTTATGGCTGGCGACAGAAGGAATCCATCCCGCTGGTCGGCGGCGTGGTGATGACGCTGGCGTGTTTTTTGCCGGCGCTGCCGATGACGCTGGTTTCTCTCGCGACGATGGCGGCGGTGTGGTGGCTGTGCAAGCAGGGCTATTGAAACAGATTTCCCCAAGAAAAAACCGGAAGCCGCGAACGGCCTCCGGTTTTGAATCATAAATTATTTTCAGAACGACCAGTTCACGAAGGGAAAGCCGGTGGCGAACTTGTCGGGTAATTCATTGAACCACGGATTGTTCATTGCGACGTTGAGGAAGCCGAGCTGCACGCCCCGGAGGTTTTCTGAATAGTTCACAAAGCCCGCCTGCAGACCGTGACAGTCCTGCGTGACATTGACAAAACCGGTTTGCAGCCCGGTGTAGGTGCCCTGCGAATAGTTGACCACACCGTTCTGCCAGCCATAGAACTTCTGCTGGCTGATGTTGGCGAAGGCCCACGCGACGCCGGTGTAGGAGTCGGCGTAGTTGACCAGTCCCCAGCTCAAACCTTCGCTCTCACCCCGGCTGCCGTTGACGAAGCCCAGCGCGAGGGCCGACTGCGGATTTTCGCCCCAGATGCTCAAGGCGAGGCCGTTGATCTGGGTGGTCTTGGAACAAACGGCGATGTCCGGCGTGAGGGACGCCTGAAATACCGAATCTTCTGCTTGGAGACCGGTGGCGCCGGCAGCAAGTGCCGTGATGAGAAATAGTTTTTTCATATTTGTTCTTTCTGCGTAACGATCATCCTTTTCGGTTTTCTGGACAATGGGGTGAACGCCTTATGTGTCAGGCTCCGATGATTTCCTTTGCAAAGGCTGCGGGTTCATGCCACCGCCGTAAAAACGAAAAACCGGAAGCCAGTTGCCCGGCTTCCGGTTTGGAATGTTGTCGCGGCACTCTGTGAATGCCGCTGGTGTCGTCCGCAAGGACCTTACTTGCTCTTCTTCAGCGCGCTCAAGCCCGCATAGACCGCGTTCTTGCCGAGCAACTGCTCGATGCGCAGGAGCTGGTTGTATTTCGCCAGACGGTCGGAGCGGCTCAAGGAACCGGTCTTGATCTGGCCGCAGTTCGTCGCCACCGCGATGTCCGCGATGGTCGCGTCCTCGGTTTCGCCGGAGCGATGCGAGAGGACGGCGGTGTAGGCGTGGAATTGCGCGAGCTGCACGGCGTCGAGCGTCTCGGTGAGCGAACCGATCTGGTTCACCTTCACGAGGATCGAGTTGGCCGTGCCGGTATCAATGCCTTTTTGCAGGAACTTCACGTTCGTGACGAACAGATCATCGCCGACGAGCTGCACCTTGTCGCCGATCTTGTCGGTGAGCTGCTTCCAATGCTTCCAATCGCCTTCCGCGCAGCCGTCTTCGATGGAGACGATCGGATACTTCGCGACGAGTTTCGCGTAGAAGTCCACAAGTTCCGCGCCGCTCACGGTCTTGCCGGTGGATTTCTTGAAGGTGTAGGTGCCCTTGAGATTTCCCTTTTCGTCTTTGTCAACGAACTCGGACGCGGCGACGTCGAGCGCGAGGTTGATTTGCTTGCCCGCCTTGTAGCCCGCGTTCTTGATGGCTTCGAGGATGGATTCGATCGCGTCTTCCACGCTGTCGAGCTTGGGCGCGAAACCGCCTTCGTCACCGACAGCGGTGGACAGGCCGCGCTTTTTCAACACGCCCTTGAGCGCGTGGAAGGTTTCCGTGATGGCCTGCAAACCTTCGC
>CAYUGC010000169.1:0-7956 GCA_964444085.1 uncultured Bifidobacteriaceae bacterium
CGCAACCAGGCAAGGTCCTCGTCAGCGAGCAGAAAATCGTTTTGATTAACGATGACGCGGATATTTGGGTTGGCCCGCAGAGCGGCTCCATAGCTCCGCAAGTCGTCCGCTTTTTCCATGGTCTCCGCCGTTTGCGAAGTAATGCCCTGTTTTTTGTAATACGGGATCGCGAATTTCTCAAAATAATCCTGATACGAATAGCGCAGAATTTCCTGATACACCTGCTCCCGCCGGTAGTTCCAGATCGCATGCTGCAGCACCCCCTGGTTCACCCGCCGCTGGCTGCTGAAAATGACGTCCCGTAAAATGAGCCGGAAATTCAATCCGATGAGAAACTTGGATTCGATGGCGTCGAAGGGCAGGGAGGTTTGCGGCGTGAGTGTGCTCTGGCTCAAAGCGGCCACCTTCAAAAAGGTGTTTTCGAGATTGTCAGACCGGTTGGTGACCGGCCAGTCCAGGGGCGCGCGGTAAAATTCGTCCAGCTTGGAAATCCCCTGGGCCATGCGAACCGGCGTATTGATGGCGACGTAGCGGTCAAATTTCAGCAGCGGCATTTGATTGGTCACATCCACGTTCGCTGCCGACCGATTGGTCGGGCCGGTGGCGGCGAGGAACAAAGTGTCGAGCGCGCCCATGGAATACCCCATCAACGCCTTATTGCCCAAGCGATGCGGATAGGCTTGGTTCAGGCGGTGATCAATCGCGGTGAGCGCGACGTGCAGGTCGTGGCCGTCCACCGGCAGATACGCGGGCAGCGCGACGGTGGAGGCGTGCTCCATGAACTCGGTATTGAACGGGCTGCTGACCAGCACGGCGGAGAAACCATTTTTGAAAACCAGTTCCGCCAACGCCAATGAAGGTTGCGACAGCCGGTGACCGCCCAGACCGGGAATGATATACACCACATTCGCCGAACCGGGCTGCAACCAGCAGGTGAATTTCAATTCCTTGCCCGTCGCCGGAATTTTCACGGACCGCGTCTGGCCGTGGCTGGGAAATTCCGAATCTTTGTAGGTGAAGAAAACGGATTCGAGCGTTTCCAGCGAGGCTTCGTCCGGCTGGCCTTTCACCTGAAAATCGGCCACTTGGTTTTCGCGCGCAAACGTCCAGGCATATTGAATCTCGGAATACGGATCCGTCTCGGCCTGGCTGAAGCGCACATATTCATTCACGCTGTCAGACAAATCGTTATACATCACCGCGTAGGTGAAATACGAATAAGGCCCGAGATACGTCAGCGGATTGTCCGCGACGAAACTATAGGGCGCGATGTAGAGCAACGGATTGGCGGCGGTGTCGGCGGCGAGGCCGACGGTGTCGCGCTCATTGGTCGGCCCGAAAAACGGCAGCATGATGAAGAACTGCGGCCGCCAGCCCCACTGGCCAAACGTCTGGCCAAAATCCGCGTCGGATTTCGGGATGTGCCATTTCGTGCCCACGTCCACCAACCCGACAATCCCGACGGTGGTGTTCACCGCGAACCGGTAGGATTCATCGCGCGCCCCGAGCCATTTTCCCTGAAGCAGGTTGTTGATCACGCGTCCGGGATACATGAGGTTCCGCCCAAAATTTCCGATGTCGGTGCGGACTGGTTTCACGATGACGAACCGATAGACGCGGCTCGTCGGCTTGACGACGCCGTTCATCACCGACTTATTGAACCCCCACATCACGCGGTTGAATGGCTCGATGGGATCGGGAATGGATTTCGGGAGAACCACCGCCTCCTCCTGAGCGCCGGCGGATAAAGCGAGTCCCAATGCGAGCAGCGCTAGTGCCGAACGACGGATGATCTGCGTTTGAATTTTCAAACCGTCCGCCTTTCTGGACTTGAGGCAATCAACTTGTGCGCCAGGAAACTCAACCACAGCGGCGCGGCCGGTTTGGACGGACGTGACCGGATCACAACGACTTCGCCAGCTTTAGCTTCCGGCCAATGGATTGGGATTTTGATTCTCATCACTTCAGTTGAGCATGAGAACCGGGCGGCAGCCATGGGGTGTTCACCCCACGAAGGCGGTGGGATACAGCACGCGATGCACGGTTTCGCCCAGCGTCCGGGCGGTGCTGGGTTTGCTCAATAATGCGCGGAAGCGCAGCGCCCGCACCTTCTCGGCGGTCATGGAGCCGCTGAAGCCGGTCGTCAGGATGATGGGCAGGTGCGGCTGGATTTGCAGCAACTGCTCGCCGAGCTTGAAGCCGTCCATGACGGGCATGGCCAGATCGGTGATGACCAGATCAAACGGTTCCGCTTGGGCGCGGACGAGGACGATCGCATCCAGCACGCTGGTGGTCGCGGTCACCCGGTAACCCAGCCGTTCAAGGATTTCTTTGCCCAGGCTGGCCAGCACCTCCTCATCGTCCACGAACAAGATGCGTTCGCCCTGGCCGCGGGGAATGGGCGCGGCTTCGGTTTTCGGCGTGACCGCCGCGGTTTCAAGCACCGGAAAATATAAATGAAATGTGGTGCCTTCGCCCGGCTGGCTGTAAACGGAAATGCAGCCGTCGTGGGTTTTCATGATGCCATGCACCACGGCCAGGCCCAGGCCGGTGCCTTCGCCCACGCCTTTGGTGGTGTAGAACGGCTCGAAAACATGCTCCACCGTGGCGCGATCCATGCCGCAGCCCGTGTCGCTGACGGACAGCCGCACATAGCGCCCCGGATGCAGGTCCGGGTGGGTGCGGACGAAATCCGCATCCACTTCCCAAACGCCCATTTCCACTTTCAAGGTGCCCGGCTGTTCGCGCATGGCGTGCCAGGCGTTGGTGCCGAGATTCATGATCACCTGATGGATTGCCGTGGCGTTGGCCAGCACGGCGGGAGTTTCCGCCAGCTCGGTTTGAAACCGGATGGTGGCCGGCACGCTGGCGCGCAAAAGTTTAAGCGCTTCCAACACCACCGGGTTCAGCTCTACCGGCTCGCGCTCCGGTTTGTTTTGGCGGCTGAAGGTCAGGATTTGACTGACCAGATCAATCGCCCGGTCGGAGGCTTTCGAAATGTGCTCCAGATTGGCCAAGATGGCCGGATGATCGGCCGCCGCGATTTTGGCCAGATACATATAACCAATGATGCAGGCAAGGATGTTGTTGAAATCGTGGGCGATGCCGCCGGCGAGCTGGCCGATGGATTCCATCTTTTGCGCCTGACGCAAGCGGGCCTCGAATTGCATTTGGAGCGTCACATCGCGCTTGACGCCCACATAGTTGACGATGGTGCCGGCGGCGTCCCGCACCGGCGAGATGGTGGCTTCCTCCTCGTAAAGCGCGCCATCCTTGCGTTTATTGATGAAATGGCCGCTCCAAGTTTCCCCCCGCTCAAGGGCCGCCCACATCCGCTGGTAAAATTCCGCATCGTGCTTGCCGCTCTTGAGAATGCGGCAGTTCTGGCCAATCGCCTCCGCGACGGTATAGCCGGTGCTCTTCTCAAATGCCGGATTGGCATAGAGGATCGTGCCCGGGAGGTCGGTGATCACGATGGCATCCACCGACTGTTCCACGGCCGTCGCCAGCCGCGCATGGGATTCCTCCGCCCGCTTGCGCTGGGTGATGTCGCGCGAAATGCCCATGATGCCGATGATCTTCCCATGGTCATCCAGCCACGGCAGTTTCGTGCTGGACACCCAGGTAACCCGCCCGTCATTCCATACTTCCCGCTCTTCCAGGTCTATCATCGGCTGACCGGTGCGGATGATATTCTGCTCGTCCTCGAAGGCGGGCCGGGCGTGCGCGTCCGAAAAAAAGTCAAAATCCTTCTTGCCCACCAGCGCCTCCGGAGATTCGACGCCAAATTGAATGGCCATCGCCTTGCTGGCTTTGACAAAGCGGGATTGGATATCTTTGAAATAAATTTTGTCGGGCGAATTATCCAGCAGCGCCCGCCACAAATCCCGTTCCCGGTTCAGTTCAGCTTCCACCAGCTTGCGCGCCGTGATGTCCCGCATCACTTTCGAAACGCCGATGGCCTTGCCGCTGGCATCATTGATTGATGAGGCCGTGACCGAGACATCAATCAGCCGGCCGGCCTTGGTTTGGCGCCGGGTCTCGAAGTGCTGCACGCTTTCGCCCCGATTGAGCTTCGCCAGAATGTGATTCTCCTCCCCCTGCCGGTCGGCGGGAATCAGCCGCAGGATGGAAGACCCGATCATTTCGCCGGCCGTGTAGCCGTAAATCTTTTCCGCGCCTTTGTTCCAACTGGTGATGATCGCGTTCAGGTCTTTGCTGAGGATGGCGTCATCCGAAAATTCGACGATCGCCGCCAGCCGGTTTGAAGCTATTTCCGCCAGCTTGCGTTTGGTGATGTCGCGGATGTTGCACTGAATCACTTTTTTGTCACCGGCCTGATAGACGTTGCTGACAAACTCCACGGCGATCTTGCGACCATCCCGGGTTTCCAGCGGCAGGTCTTCATAGCGGACATAGCCGTCCTTTTGCAGCCGCTCCAGCATGGCTTGGTTGGAAACCACGTCCTTGAACGGACTTAATTCCCCGACGGTTTTGCCGACCATTTCGTCATGGGAAAAGCCGAGCAGTTTGACTAGGAAAGGATTCACATCCGTGATGCGCCCCGTATCCACGTCCAGAATTAGAATGCCGTCCTGCGCCGCTTCAAACAACCTCCGATAACTTAATTCGGAAACGCGCAGCGCGTGTTCCGTGCGCGTCTCGTGGCCATTCCGGTTTTCGCTTTGATGATCATTGCCCATGATTTTATTCCTTCCCAGCTAGGTTATCTCCCGTGCCAGCCTTGTCCCCACCGGGCCAACGCCGCGGAAATATTTGGGAATGATACGCAGAAATCCTCCGAGGCTGTCCATGGGGTGTTCACCCCATGGACATTTTCGCGGGATTCAGAACGGTGCCGGCGACGTTCAAAATCACCACCAAGGTTTTTTCCAGTGGCGGCAGGGAACAGCCTAGTCGCGGCGGCACTGGGCGGGAAGTAACCATGGGCATGACCATTCCCCACAGACAAAAAATCAGGCGCACCCGAAAAATTTCCAGGCGGAGCGGTCTTCTGCTTTGCTCGCTGCTCCTGAACACCAGTCCGGCTTTCAGCTCAACCGTTCCCGCCGGAGCAACCATCCCCCTGGCTTGGAACCGCAGCCCCGACACAAATGTGGCCGGCTACAATGTCTATTTTGGGACGGCCAGCCGCACCTACACCAACCACATCCACCTTGGCAACGTCACGAATGCCACCATTTCCGGACTGGCCGCCGGGGCAACCTATTATTTGGCCGCCACCTGTTACGATGCCAGCGGCAGCGAAAGCGACTACTCGAATGAAGCCAGCAGCACAGTGCCGCCAGCCGTTCCCGACCTGCAATTCCACCGCACATCCGCCGGACAATTTATTTTGACGGTGAACGGCCCGACCGGCCAAACCAACCAGATTCTCGCGACGCAAAATCTCAAGACTTGGACAGTCATCGGCACGGTGACGCTGGGAATCGGCGGCTCGTTGAATTTTACCGACCAGAACACAGCGGCATTTCCCCAGCGTTTTTATCGCACCCAGCAAGTTCCGTGAAATCCTTAACCCATAAATAACCATCAAACTCAAAATCCAGTTCCGCCGGGAAATCCGCTTTGTCCCGCCCTGCCGGCCCATGATTCGAACTGGGACAAAATGTTGCACGGCACCCAATATTCCATGCACGCTTTGGCGCTGGCAGAACTGCCGAAGCCCCGAAAAATCATTCTGATTAGCCAGCGGCCAGGTTTTCCTCGGGGATCAAGCCCACGCGCAGGGCGAAGCGCACCAGTCCCGGAATGTCGTGCAGGTTCAGGCCGGCCATCAGTTTCATGCGATGGTATTCCACGGTCTTCGGGCTGACCTTCAGGATGTCGCCGATGCTCTTGGTGTTCCGGCCTTCGGCGATGAGCTGGAGCACCTCGCGCTGCCGGCCCGTCAACAGCTCCAACGCACTTTTCCGGCCGGCAATGCCGTGCAGGGGAAACTTCTTGTGCAGCTTGATTTCCCGGCTCAAATAGATTTCCCCGCGCAGGACTTGGTGCAAGGCGGTTTCCAGTTCGATTGTCGCCGCTTTTTTGAGCAGGTAGCCAGCCGCGCCGGCCTTCAGCGCGCGCAGGACATATTCCTCGTTGCTGTGCATGGAAAGCATGAGGATGCGCACGTCCGGATAATCCCGGGCCAGGCGCTCGGCGGCCTCCAGCCCGTTGAGTCCGGGCATGGCGATGTCCATCAAGACCACATCCGGTCGCCGGGTCTTGACCAAGTTCAAAACTTCGCGACCGTCGCCGGCCTCGCCGATGACTTTCACCTCCGGAATTTTTTCCAGCAACGCGCGGATGCCCGCGCGCACCAGCGTGTGGTCGTCCGCGAGGATGACGTGAATGGTTTTGAGGGGCGGTTTCACGACGCTTGTGATTCGGTCGCCGGCGGCTGCCATTTCAACGGAAACCAGGCATGAACTTCCGTACCTTGCTTGGGCGTGGAAGTGAATTCCAGTCCGCCGCCGGCCAGTGCCGCCCGCTCTTCCATGCTCAACAACCCCAAGCTCGCACCGCGCACGGCCTGTTCCCGCACGGTCGCCACCTCAAATCCGACGCCGTCGTCGCGCACGCGCAGGTGAAGCTGCCCGGCTTCCTGACGCAATTCCACACTGACCGTTTTTGCCTGCGCATGACGGACCACGTTGGTCAAGGCACCCTGCGCCACGCGGAAACATTCGGTCTCAATCACCGGATCCAGGCGCTGCGCCAACGGGTCGGCGTGAAACCGGGCTTTTAGCCCGATGAGCGCCACCTGCCGTTCGGTGAACCAGCGCAAGGCCGGTTCCAAGCCCAGATCGTCGAGAATGGACGGGCGCAGATTCAACGAAATGTCATGCACCTGTTCCAACACCTGCTCGATCACCTCCAGGCTCGCCCGCAGGCGCGGCCCCGTCTTCTGGGTGCCGGGCGCCAGCAAGAGCGCCTGCAAGTTGATCTGGGCGACCGTGAGCGCCTGACCGATTTCATCGTGGAGTTCGCGGGCGAGGTGACGGCGCTCGGTTTCCTGCGCCGCCACCAGCCGGCGGGAAAGCACCTGCAGTTTGCGGCTGTAATCCTCGCGTGTTCGCTCGGCGAGCTGACGTTCCATCCGCTCGTTGACCTCCTGCAAGGCGCGCTTGACCGCCGGCACCAGCCGGGCGAGCCGATGCTTGAGCACATAGTCCGTTGCCCCCCGCTGGAGCGACTCAATGGCCCGCTCCTCCCCCAGCGTCCCGGACACAAAAATCAATGGGATGGCCGGCCAGCGGTCATGGGCAATGTCCAACGCGGACAGCCCATCAAACGCCGGCAGCGAGAAATCCGAAAGGATCAGCCCAATGCCGCCGCGCTCCAGCGCCGCCACAAAATCAGCGCGGCCATGCACGCAGGTGATCGTGCAAACAATGCCCCCGGCCGCCAGTTCGGATTGAACCAGCGCGGCATCGTGGGGATCATCCTCCAGATGCAGGATATGGAGCGGGGGTTCCATTTTTATCTTCATCCTTTTCTGGCAAGGTCTCCGGGTGGGACGCTTCGCTTCCGGTGTTCGGCGGCGGCTCATTGACCGCCGCCCAAAAAATGCCGAGCTGCTTGACCGCCTCCACGAACTCGCCAAAATCCACGGGCTTCACCACATACGCGTTGACGCCATGCTGGTAGCACTGGATCAGGTCCGAGGTTTCCCGCGAGGATGAAAGCACGACCACGGGGATCAACTTCAACTGTTAGTCGGCCTTGATGGTCTTCAACACCTCCAGCCCGCTGACCTTGGGCATCTTAAGATCCAGCAGCACCAGGATGGGATTGCCGCCGGTGCGATCTTTGAACTCGCCCCGGCGGTAAAGATAATCCAGCGCCGCGGCACCGTTGTCGGCGACCTCAATCTTGTGGGCCAGCTGGTGTTCCCCCAGCGAGGCCAAAGTCAGTTCCACATCCCGCGGATCATCTTCGACCAGCAGG
>CAYUGC010000170.1:0-7944 GCA_964444085.1 uncultured Bifidobacteriaceae bacterium
GAACCTGTCGGTGACGGCGGGCGACCACGACGGCGAACTCAAATCGCAATGGGACCCGGTGCCCGGCGCGAAAACCTACGAGGTGCAGACCAGCCCCGACCCGTTCACGGCCACCAGCTGGTCCAGGACCAAGAGCGTCACCAAATCCATGGCGGTGCTGGCGGGGTTCACCAGCGGGGCGCGCATCTGGGTGCGCGTGCGCGCCATCGGCTCGGGCGGCGAGGGGAACTGGAGCAGCGAAATCTCGAAGATTGTGCCTTGACCAAAATGTGACGGGGGACGGGTGGCAGGTGACGAGGCCGGATGGCTGCTTGTCACGCGTCACTCGTCACTCGTCCTGTGTCACCTTTACCTTTCTTGAATTATGCCTTTCGCCCCGACTTTGCCGGTGGATCATTCGCCCATCGTGGCGGCGGAATTAAGAAATCAGTTCAACGGCCTGAAAGCCATCATTGATGCGCAGGCGGCGGTCATCGCGGATTTGTCGACGCAACTCGCGCCGCTGCTGCCGGTGATTGCGCGTTCGGCGGGCGGCGTGTGGACGCTGACTTACCACGGCCCGACGCAGGATTACTGGCAGGTGTGGGCGCGTTATGAGGGCAGTGCGACGTGGTCGGAATTGGGGGAAATGCAGACCAGCGACTTTCCCGCGCCGGACGCGAACATTGTTCCCGACGGCACGCCGTGGTGGCAGATCAAAATGTGCGGCGAGGATGGCGACGGCAAACCCAACACGCCTTTCAGCAATATTATTTCTTTCGGCCCGGTGCCGTGAGTCTTGGCGGGACGGCGGTTGGCTCCGGCGACTGGTTAGGCCACGGCGTCATAACTCTCATGGAATCTTGTCCATAGAAATGTGTTTAAATGTCTCGTCTCCTTGTCTCGGCTGTTAAGATTGACTGACAACTCATGTGGCACCATCAACAAAGTGCCCGTGGAAGCTCCATACTCCACGGCAACCTGTATCCCCGGATACAACTGGTAGGAGACCGATACAATCCCAGAAATATTCCATTCAAAACCAAGCCCGGAACTGGGAATAGGACTAAGAATAGTCTCAACATCCGAACGCCTCATGCCGCGCTGTAACTGGCTGCACTTAACTCTCGCTTCTCGCAACTCTGACGCAACGCGGTCTGAATAATGAGTGGTCCCGCATCCTGAAAGAACGCTGCACACTATCAAAAGGATGAATTGTTTTCTCATGGCTGTGAGCGTGAATGTGGCCTAACGAAAAAACTGAGCCACCGCCGACTCGCGGCGTGAACCGCGCCATCCACCTTCGCCCCATGGCTCCGGTTTGACGGGACGACGGCTGGCTCCGGCGACTTGTCAATCATCATGGTCATATCTCAAATCACTTCGTGCCAGTGTCGTCTATCAAACTCATGTCTCGTTTGCTGTAATCTAGTGACGGATAAGACTGCGACACAGATATGGTAGGCGATATAGGCATTTGCGCGGGTGGCGAAAAATGTCTGTCAACGACGGCAACTAGCCTGCCCTCGCTGCTAGGCCAAAAAGACGCATAAACATCTGACTGCTTGAGGAAAATGGCACAACCTGGCCCCTTGTCTATCATGTAGTAAATGTTCGTGGTGGAGACCAGACTGGCGGAAACGACTGGGTGGTTCTGGTCTGGAATGGTAACGCTGGAAATTGGATGGTCGCTCTTGCAGCCAACCAGCAACAAGAAACACATGGCCGGTAGAAATCGCATGATATTCATAGAGGTGTAATGATGCAGCCGCAGTCAGTGCACAGGCGTGTGCCTGGTTGTTTTGGCGACGGCCTTTGGTGACATTGATTCATGAAAGCGGACGGGCGAATTTCTGTCAAAGATTATCCGTCCCCTCCATGAACCGAAGCACCGGTGCTCCATTGCCGGTTCAGGAGTTCAAAGTACAAATCAGGATTCGGAGAACTCTTGCGGACAGCCATCAGCAACGGTGGTGGAACAGGTGGGGCTCCGACTCAACCCGGACGTTGTTCGCGTTTGCGCAGGGCGATGACGGCAAAGACGCAGGCGGTCCACGTCGGAAAATCGTCCACCATGGGGATGAGTTCCACCACGAACGTCGGCAGCAGCAAGATGTGAAAGCCGAGAATCCGCATGGTCAGCAGCATGGCGATGGCGTCAATCGCCTGATCAGCCGCCACCCAGCCGAACGGGCCGAGGAGGAGTTGCAGGCCGTCAGCGGCGACCGCCACGGCGAGGGCGAGGAGCATCCGCGGGCGGGTGAGCGGCGGGACGCGGCGCAGGAATTCCAGTTTCGCCGGAAATTTCATAGCAGGATTAAACCCAATCGGCTTGCCGCGTCCAAGCTTGTTTCTTAAATTACCGTGTGCTCGACATCAAATTGATCCGTGAAAAAACCGACTTTGTCCGCGCGCGCCTCGCCACCCGCGGGGCAGGGGACGAGACGAAGATTGACGAACTCCTGAAGCTCGACGAAGCGCGCCGGAAATCCCTGGCCGAGGTGGAGACGCTGAAATCGCTCCGCAACCGCGTGAGCAAGGAGATCGGCGCATTGATGGGCCAGAAGAAGCTCGCCGAGGCGGAAGCGAAAAAGGCCGAGACGAAGGATTTGGGCGAGAAGATCGCCGCGCTCGACAAGTCGGCGGCGGAAGCCGAGGCGGCGCGCGATGCGCTGATGCTGCAATTGCCGAACCTGCCGCATGAATCGGTCGCCATCGGCAAGACGGCGGAGGACAATCCCGAGGTGCGTGTGCACGGCGCGAAGGTGGATTACGCTTTCAAGCCGAAGTCGCATGTGGAATTGTGCGAGTCGCTGAAGCTGGTGGATTTCGCCCGCGCGGCGAAGCTTTCCGGCAGCGGCTTTCTGCTCTACACGAACTGGGGCGCACGGTTGGAGCGGGCGCTGATTTCCTTCCTGCTCGATTTGCACATCACGCAGCACGAATACACCGAGGTGTCGCCGCCGTTCATGGTGGGTGAGCAGTGCATGGTGGGCGTGGGGCAGTTCCCGAAGTTCAAGGATCAATATTACGGCGTGGCCGAGGGCGGCCGCGCGGATGAGCTGGGCAAGCTGTATCTGGTGCCCACGGCGGAGACGCCGGTGGCGAACATTCATCGCGAGGAGATTTTGGCGGAGAAACAATTGCCGATCCGTTATTGCGCCTACACGCCGTGTTTCCGTGGCGAGGCCGGCGCGGCGGGCGTGGGCACGCGCGGCATGATCCGCGTGCATCAGTTCGACAAGGTGGAGCTGATAAAAATCGTCAAGCCGGAGGACGGTTATGCCGAATTAGAGAAGATGGTGGCGAACGCCGAAAAAGTTTTGCAACTGCTCGGCCTGCATTACCGTGTGATCATGCTGTGTACCGGCGACATGGGTTTCGGCAGCGCGAAGACCTATGACATCGAAGTCTGGGCGCCGGGGCAGGGGAGCTATCTCGAAGTTTCGAGCTGCTCGAACTGCGAGGATTTCCAGTCGCGTCGGATGAATATGCGCTTCAAGACCGAGGCTGGCGAAAACAAGTTTCCGCACATCCTCAACGGCAGCGGCACGGCGCTGGCGCGGCTGTTTGTGGCGCTGATCGAGACGCACCAGCAGGCGGACGGCAGCGTGAAGATTCCCGAGGCATTGCAGCCGTATTTGAAGACCGACCGTATCACGTCCTGAATGAAAATCTTGCTCGCCAGCAGCGAAGTTTATCCGTTCTCGAAAACGGGCGGCTTGGCGGACATGGTTGGCGCGCTGGGGCGCGCGCTCGTCAACGCCGGTCACGAGACGGTCATCGTCACGCCGCTGTATCGCGGCATCCGCGAGAAATATCCGGCGATGCGTAAGGTGGACTGGCGCTTCGATTTGCTGCTGGGGCTGACGAATGTTCAGGCGGATTTGTGGGAGCTGAACCGCGCGGGCGAGGCGAAGATTTATTTCGTGGATCATCCCGCTTATTTCGATCGCGCTGGAATTTATCTGGAAAACCACATCAGTTACGCGGACAACGCGGAGCGGTTCATTTTCTTCTCCAAGTGCGTCGTGAACCTCGCGCGCTATCTGCCGTGGCGGCCGGACGTGGTGCATGTCCACGACTGGCAGGTGGCGCTGGTGCCGGCACTGGTGTTGCAGCAAAAGATCGCAGGGTGGGGGAATCCGCCGGCGACGTGCCTGACGATTCACAACCTCGCATATCAGGGTGTTTTCCCCGCCGAAGCCTTTACGCTGACCAACCTGCCGGAAAGCATTTTCAACACGGAAGGCGCGGAATTTTTCGGGCTGCTGAATTGTTTGAAGGCCGGCATCGCCTACGCTGATTTTATCACCACCGTCAGTCCGCGTTACGCCCGCGAGATCACCACGGAGGAATTTGGCTGCGGCCTCGACGGGGTTTTGCGCCGGCGGCAGTCGGTCCTGACCGGCATTCTGAACGGTGTGGATTATGCCGAATGGAACACGACCAAGAATCCGCATCTGGTGAAGCCGTTTTCCGTCGGGCGCATGGCTGGAAAAATAATCAACAAGCTGGAATTGCAAAAGGAACTCGGCCTGCCCGTCGATGAATCCGCCCCGCTCTTCGGCACCATTTCGCGGCTGGCCGAACAAAAGGGCGTGGACATCCAGCTCGGCGCGCTGGCTGAGATGTTGAACACGAACATGCAGTTCGTCCTGCTCGGCAGCGGTTCGCAGGAATACGAGCGCGGCTACCGGGATCTGGCGCGGCATTTTCCCCGCAAGGTGGCCGTACATTTCGGCTACAACGAGACGCTGGCGCACCGCATCGAGGCGGGCAGCGATTTTTTCCTGATGCCATCACGGTTCGAACCGTGCGGCTTGAATCAGATGTATAGTTTGCGCTATGGAACGATTCCCATCGTGCGCGCGACCGGCGGACTGGATGACAGCGTCTTGGACTGGACGCAAAACGCCAAGTTCGCCACCGGCATCAAATTTGCCGAATACAATTCCCGAGCGCTGGCGAAAGCCATCCGCAAGGCGCTGGTGTTATTCAGTCAGCCAAAACTTTTCCAGACCTGCCGCCACAATGCGATGAAGGCGGATTTTTCCTGGGATCGTACCGTCCACGATTACATCAAAGCCTACCAGCAGTATTGATCACCCCACATCTTTGTTAAATATAACAAACATTGTGCATCCTTAATTAACTGCTTCTTTAGGCGTCTGGATTTGCATTGTGCGGTATCGTTTAAAGCTTGGACTGGATGTGCTGGAAGTTGGCTTCTGTTGGAATGTTGAAGCCTTGCGGCAGCGCAACTTCGCCGCCCCACATTGTTCCTATTTGAGCTGATTGTAATGGCCGGCAAGTTTTCGCACAGCCGCCCTAGGCAACAACCTCGTCACCGCGCTGGCCAGAATCTTGTTCTGTGCGCCGGGCACCGACAGACATTTGCCGGCGCGAAAATCTTCATGCCCGATCCGCGCCACCTCGGCGGCGGACATTTTCCGCGCACGCGTCTGGCGCACGCGATGACTGCGCGCGACCTGTGAGAAATTGGATTCCGTCGGTCCCGGACAAAGATCCGTCACGCGCACGCCGGTGCCGCGCAGCTCCTCGTGCAGCGCTTCGCTGAACGACAGCACGAATGCCTTGCTCGCGTAATACACCGCCATGTTCGGGCCGGGCAAAAAGCCCGCCACGGAACCGACGTTCAATATCCCGCCGCGCTTCCGCTGAAGCATTCCCGGCAGGAATAACCCCGTCAGTTCCACCAGCACCGACACGTTGACCTTGATAATTTCCATCTGGCGGTGCAGGGGAAGCTCGGTGAAGCCGCCGTGCAAACCGAAACCCGCATTATTCACCAGCACATCCACGACGGTTCCCCTGCCCTGCAATTCGTTGAATATCTTCCGTGCCGCGTCCGCCTGTGATAAGTCCGCCGTCACGACGTGCGCTTCAATCTGATGCTGTGCGCGCAATTCCGCCGCCAGTTTTTCCAGCGCGTCCGTGCTGCGCGCGACAAGGATCACGTTGGATTTCTCCGCCGCGAAACATCTGGCGAGTTCCAGGCCGATGCCCGACGAGGCGCCGGTGATGAGGACTGTTTCGCGCATGGCCAAATGCTAAAAAGTTGAAACGCTGACAAGCTGAAATTTCAGCATTTCAGTTTGTTCTTTCACCGGTTGCCCCAGCCGAAGCGCTCCGTCAGCGGCCAATATACGAAGAAATATTTCCCGATGACATTCTCCGCCGGGAAGCTGCCCCACACGCGCGAATCGGAACTGTTGCAGGTGTTATCGCCCATCACCATGTAGTGGTTGCCCTCGTTGTTATAGACCGTGCGGCTGTCCGGGAAAAATGGGAAGCTCGCATACTGGCCGTTTGCCGACGCGACGCTGGCGTTCAAGTGGCCGGAAAACTGGCTTTCGTGCGGCGGCTTGGCCGGATTAAAGCCATAAACATTTTCAAAATGCGGCGTGGAGGCATCCAGCCGCTGGCCGTTAATCACCAGGTGCCGGTCATCGCCGATGCTCACCTTTTCATCCGGCAACACCACCAGCCGCTTGATGTAAAACTGATCCTGCGGCATCCGGTTTACGCCCGCCGCATCCGGGTTGTTAATGCCCTGCGTCTGGAAAACAATGATCTCTCCGCGCGTCGGTTTGCGGAAATTAAAACTCATCCGATCCACGAACAAATGATCCCCCGCGCTCACCTTAAGCTTCAGCACGTCCTCGCCCTGATGATAAATATGTCCCTGCTCCAGCCCTGCGCGCGCGCCCAGCGACTGTTCCCCGCAATCCGGCGGAAACCACAGCGTGTGCCATTCGCCGGCAAACTTTATCTTCTGCGAAATATGGATCAAAAATCCCGGCCACGGCGGGTCAATCTCATCCACCGCGCCCTCGCACGGCGCAACGAAATGCACATACGAATTCCCGTGCAGCCATTCCTTCACCGCCGCCAGGCCCGACGGGAATTGCAGCGCATCCCGCAGGCGCGCCTGCTCCTGCACCTGCGCCCGGACATGATCCGTGTCCGTCCAATAATTGATCTTGCTCTGGCTGAAATCCGGCACCGACGTCACGCCGAACAGCGTCGGCTGCATCGAACCCGTGGGAATCTTGAACGGCTGCAGGAAGAAAGTCCGGATCGCCATCGCCACCGCCAGCGCCACCAGCAGCACCTCGATGTTCTCACGCCAGCCCGCGTTCGGATACGGTTTAATCCATTTCTCGGCGGCGAACTGCAATTCCTCCGCCTTGATGCGCATCGCGCCGGTGTGACCGCCCGCGATGGCCGCGTCCAAATCCGCCAGCTTCGTAGTCACCGCCGCCTTGGCGTCCGGCGACAGAACATCGCGCTGCGCGGCGAGCAGGCGCGTGTAATGTTTCCGCACTGCGCCGACCTCGCGCACCGTTTTGGAGATGAACCAGCGTAAATTCATGGGACGAATTTCAAATTAGGAATTTCAAGCGTCGAATCACAGACAAGCCCCGCGCGAAAAGGTTCAGGCAAGAATTTGCCATGCGCCCGGCACCGGGGATTGGTCCGGGCGGAAAAATACGCGCAATCCGCTGGAAAGAAAGGAAATTCCCCTACCCTGCCCCACCACAGAGCGCCGGTTTGTGACCGGCTTTGGGTTTTCAACTTGCGATGGAGATTCGCGCCGGTTCAAAACCTCACGGGTGGCTGGACGCCTTAAGGAGTCGGTCTAATTATTCTGCGATGACTGCATCCTTCTCGTTCTCGTCGTCGCCCTCGTCCTCGAAAACCCCGGAATTTCCAAGCCGATTTCACATGCAGTTTCTTAAGAGATTTCGCGCCTTCGGCGTTTGAACTTTCTGGCTTGGGAAAAATCAACCGCTGGCTTGGTCGAAGCAGCTTAAATCCCACTCAGCATGCCACGAAATTGTCGGCGCGCCATGCTTAAATATGATCGGCAACCAGACGTAGCGACCGTCAATGGCATTGGCCGGATTCCAGCGGTCGGCCATGAAAATGAAGGCGTCC
>CAYUGC010000171.1:0-7906 GCA_964444085.1 uncultured Bifidobacteriaceae bacterium
CCTGGATGAGTTCCATGTTGTTGACGTTGAAAGCGCCGAGGGCGTATTTGCCTTTAAGGGCCTTCGCGAACAGGTCTTTGGTATGTGTCAGTGGCATAAATTTAGGTTTTTGGTTTGAGGGCAACCCGCCCCGGTTTCTCCAACAGCCGTGGACTATAAGAAATTCCTGTTGAAAGGAAACCAAAAAATGCGGCCAGCTATTGCTAAAAGGCGGCAATAATTTGCCGTCCGTTTTCGGCTCAACGGCGGAAAAATTCCTTCACCACCGCCGCCACGCGCTGAATCTGGGCGTCCGTCAGTTCCGGGAACATCGGCAGGCTCAAAACTTCGCGACTCGCCTTCTCCGCCACCGGGAAATCGCCGGGCTGGTAGCCGAGGTTAGCGTATACTTTTTGCAGATGCAGCGGCATCGGATAATGCACCGCGTTGCCGATGCCATTCGCGTCGAGATGCTTCTTCAGCTCGTCGCGACGCGGCGAACGCACGGTGTAAAGATGCCACGCGCTTTCGTTGCCGGCGGCGACCGTCGGCAGTTGCAGCGGCGTGTCCGCCAGCAACTCGGCGTAACGCGCGGCCACACGTTGACGTTCGCGCGTCCAGTGCGCCAGATGCTTGAGCTTCACGCCCAGCACCGCGCCTTGAATTCCCTCCAACCGGTAATTGTAGCCAACCTCGTCGTGATGATAACGCACGGTGGAACCGTGTTCGCGCAGCGACTTTGCGCGGGCGGCGAATGCCGCGTTGTTCGTCACCAGCGCGCCGCCTTCGCCGCACGCGCCGAGATTTTTCGCCGGATAAAAGCTGAAGCACGCGATGTCGCCGAGAGCGCCGACCGTTTTATCTTTATATTTTGCGCCATGCGCCTGGCAGGCGTCCTCGACGAGCGGTAAATTATGTTTTTTGCAGATCGCGGCGATGGTGTCCACGTCGAACGGCTGACCGTAAAGATGCACCGGCAAAACCGCTTTCGTTTTCGCTGTGATGGCTTTCTCAATCAGCTTCGGGTCGAGATTCAAGGTAGCGTCGTCAATGTCCACATACACCGGCTTGGCACCGCAATAGGAAATCGCCCAGCTCGTGGCGATGAAGGTGTAGGGCGTGGTGATGACCTCATCGCCCGGCCCGACGCCGAGCAAGAGCATCGCGACGTGCAATGCGGAGGTGCCGCTGTTGAAGCCGAGCGCGTGCGACGCGCCGCAGAACACGGCGAAATCCTTTTCAAACTGCGCCACGTCCGGGCCGAGGCAGAAGGAGCAGTTGTCGAGCGTGCGGGCGATGGCCGCGTCAAGTTCCGCGCGCAACGGTTTGAGTTGGGCGCGCAGGTCGAGGTAAGGAACCGGTTCAGACATCCGCAAAACTTATCTGGCGCGGGCCACTTTGTGAACAACGAAAAAAGTCTGTGGCGAAATCAGAAAAACGGATTGTGCGCTATTTCCTCCGCGACCGTCGTTAGTGGGCCGTGTCCGGGGCAAATCAGGGTTTCCGCCGGCAGCGATAAAATCTGTTCGCGGATATTTTGTTTCGCCTGTTCCCACGCGCCGTTGCCGTTGCCCATCGAGCCGGCAAAAATCGTGTCGCCCACCATCGCGACGTGTGGCGCGTCGTCCGGCCAGTTGCCGTTGAGATAAGTCACGCCGTCCGCCGCGTGGCCGGGCGTCTCGCGGTGCGTCACGCGCAGTCCACCGAGCTGGATGATTTCAGAATTTTTATTTCGTTGGTCAACGGGCGCATTTTTGGAGCCGCTGTGCAGGCGCGCTTTCGGAAAGGCCGCGCGGAATTTCGGTAGCGCCTCGACGTGGTCCCAATGCGAGTGTGTGATGAAAATGTGCCGTAAAATCAAGCCTTCCGCCGCGACGGCGGCCAGCACCGGCGACGCGTCCAGTCCGGTGTCGAACAGCGCGGCATCGCGCGTGGCTTCGTCCCAGACGAGAAAACAGTTTACGGTCAGGCCTTCGCCCAACGTGGTGAAGACGCGCAGTTCGCGCCACCGGCCCAAATCTTTTTCCGCCGGCAACCAGCCGTTGGCGATGGCTGCGAGCTTGGCTGGATTCAGGCCGGTGAGCTGGCCGAGCGCGGCGAAATTGATTTTCTGCGGGCACTGTCCGGTTTTGCTCAACGTCGCAAATTCGCTTTCGGAAATGTTCGCCGCACCGGCGGCAACCACATGTGAAATATTGTTCGCCGCGCAGGCTTTGCGGACGATGTCGCCAAGGTGATCTTCAAGCTGCACGCAGAAACGGTAGCGAAAAACTTCCCGTCCGCAAGCGCGCGGCTGGCCAGGCAGTCCTTAATTTGGTGGGGCGAGCGTCCTCGCGAGCCGGGCGTCGCCTGGCCCAAGCGGCACGCGAGGACGCTCGCCCCACCGGCTTTTCAAATTGAGCCACTACCGCTTGTGGCGCGGCGCGGCGCGTGGTAGAACTGATGCGTGTTCGGCTTCAAATCCAACAAACCGCGCGAGCGTTTCTACCTGCTGCCGGGCCAGGGCGGAAGAAATTTCCGCCGTAAGCAGCAGGTGTTCCTGACGGCTGCCGTGGCGGTATCGCTGGTTTTCGGCCTGATCATCGCGGCGGTCATGTGGTGGACGGCGCAGCCGCACCGGTGACCGGCGCTTGACCGCGCGGCGGGCATTGCTACTATGCCGAAAAATTCGATGAAAACATTCCCTTTCATTCTCGCGGTGCTGCTGGGCGCGGCGGTTTCGGCGGTGGCCGAGCCGGCGGTGATTGACGGCATCAAGGGCGTGGTGAGCAGCCAGGTGGTGACGTTTGCGGAGGTGGAGGATTATTGCCGGCCCGCCGCCGATGCGCTGCGCCGCCAGTATGCGTCCGAGCCGGATATTTTTCGCTCGAAGCTCAACGTGGCGTTCAACGACGGTCTGACGAACCTGATTGAGCGCCAGTTGATCCTGCGCAGTTTCGAGACCGACGGCTACAAGCTGCCGGATTCCGTCGTGGACGAACTGGTGCAGGAACGCATCCACGAGCGCTTCGGCGACCGCGTGACGTTCATGAAAACCTTGCAGGCGCAGGGCTTGACGGTGGAGCAGTTCCGCAAGCAGGTGCGCGAGCAATACATCGAGGCCGCGTTGCGCAACCAGAACGTGCAGCGCGAAATTTTCGTCTCGCCCACGAAGATTGAAAATTATTACCTCGCCAACCAGGACGAGTTCCGCGTCGAGGACGAAATCAAATTGCGCATGATCACGTTCGCCAAGTCCGCGCCGAACGACACGAATGTCCTCAAGCTCGCCCGGGAAGTTCAGGCCAAGATCAAGGACGGCACACCGTTCGCCGAGATGGCCTCGGTCTATTCACAGGACGCGCAATCGCAGGGCGGCGAACGCGGCTGGATGCAGCGCTCCGTCCTCCGCAAGGAACTGGCCGAGGTCGCCTTCGGTTTGCAAACCGGTGCCAGCGAACTCGTGGACGCACCCGACACCTGCTACCTGCTGCTCGTCGAGGACAAGCACGCCGCCCGCGTCCGCCCGCTGACGGACGTGGCTGCCGACATTGAGAAAATTCTGCGCGTCAAGCAGCAGGCCAAACTGCAAAAACAGTGGCTGGACGGGCTGGCGAAGAAAACCTTCATCCGCTACTTCTGACATCGCCGTGTCGCCGACACGATGAAAAACTGGCTTGGAATCTCCCTCGGCGACGTCACTGGCGTCGGCCCCGAAGTCGCGCTCAAGGCCGTCGCCGCCGAAGCTGCGTCTGACGATTGTAAATATCTCTTCATTGGCGATGAAAAAATCCTCGCGCGGCTGAACGAGAACTTGTCGCTGAACCTGCCGCTGAAAAAGTTCTCCAGCTACACCGACAACGGCAGGTTTTTTGTGGTAAAGCCGCGCCTTGAATCCGGGAGCGCCGGCATCCTGCCGGCGGGTTCTGCTCCGCAATTCGAGACTTCGCCGGCAGAGATGCCGGCGCTCCCGGAAAATCTTCCCGCCGGCTCATCTTTGGCAGCCAACGCCGCCGTGGCCGCGCTGCGTGACGGCGGCCAGCGTTGCCTACGCGGCGAACTCGACGGCATCGTTACCGCGCCGGTCAACAAGGAATCCATCATCCGCGCCGCCGGCGAAGCCGGTCTTAACCTTGGTGGGGCAAGCGTCCCCGCGAGCCGCAAGTTCGTTGGCCAGACAGAATTCCTTTCCGAACTCGCCGGCACCCAGCGCACCGCGATGATGCTGCTCGGCACGGACGAGCGCGGCCGCTGGCTGCGCGTCGCGCTGGCCACCGTTCACATTTCCCTCAAGTCCGTTCCTGAAAAACTGACGGCGGAAAAAATCACGCTCGCCATCGAACTGGCCACGCAGTCGTGCCGCGATCTCGGTTTGCCGCGCGCGAAAATCGCCGTGTGTGGCTTGAATCCGCACGCCGGCGAAGGCGGCGAGTTTGGCGACGAGGAGATCACGACGATTGGTCCGACGGTGCAGGCGATGCAGAAACGCGGCTTCGACGTCGTCGGCCCGTTGAGCGGCGACACGGTTTTTCATTATGCGCTGAAAGGAGATTTCGATGCCGTCGTGGCGATGTATCATGATCAAGGACTCGCGCCGCTGAAGGCCGTCGCCTTCGACAGCGGCATCAACTGGACGCTCGGCCTGCCCTTCATCCGCACCTCGCCCGACCACGGCACGGCCTACGACATCGCGGGGAAGGGGATTGCGAATCCGGGCAGCATGATCGCGGCAATCCGCCTCGCGAAACAGTTGGCGAAAAACAGAAAATAATTTCGCGCGAGGTTTGTCGGGAAATTTTCTTTTGTCAACTTTGCGAAACTTGGAAGCAGTCAGGTTTCCGCCAGCGCTCGGTTGATACGTTTGATGGCTTCGTCAATCTCCTGGCGATTCTTGAAACCGATGACCACGGCGTCAATGTCCCGGCGGGACATGGCGAACCGGATGGATTTTTCGCGGTCCGCCGGATTGGTGAACGTGCCGTTGCCGCAGATTTTCATGCCGATCACGCCACGGCCTTTCGCGCGCATGGTCTTGATCTGCCGAATCACGGGCACGACGTCGTTGCTGGTTTGCTCCCAGCCGTCTTGCTCGCTGTCAATGTAACTGCCCTGGGGATTCACACGCACCAGATGTACCTCCGGCCAGTCTGACGCCACGCTGGCCCGCAACGCCGGTAGCGTGTGGCACGAAACGCCCTTTGCCCGGATCCATTTCCGCTCCCGGGCCGTGTCGAAGGCATCCATCACCCGCTTCCATTGATCCGTCCACTGGCCGCTCGTCATGCAATGCACCAGTAGGCTGTCCACGTAATCGGTGTTCAATATCTTGCGGTGCGAATCAATCACCGCTAGCACGTCCACCGGCTGCCCGTCCACTTTGGACTGGATGAAAAGTTTCTCTCGCGGCAGTCCCTTGGTGGCGTCGGCAATCCAGTTGAAAGTCTGGTAATGTTCCGACGTGTCGAAATAAGTGATTCCTTGGTCGTAGGCGTAATGGATGAGGTTGACAAAGGCATCCTTGCCGTCGGCAATTTGCACCGCACCATTGCCGCTGCCGGTGCCGAAGCCCAGCCGGCTCAACTTGATGCCCGTTTTGCCCAGCGTCACCTGATCCACGGCCGTGCGCTTGGCCACCATGTCGGACACGACGGCATTGGTTTCGGCCCAGGCCAGCGGCGGCAGCAGCAGCGCGCCAGACGCGACGGTGGAGGTTTTGAGAAAATGCCGCCGGCTAAAATTACCGGGGTCGCGCCGGGGGATTGTCATCGGTAATTAATAAAGCAATGGCGCAAAGATAGGCAACTGATTTAGCTCGCGGCGCAGCCGAATTTGTTCGCTTTACGGGCGGGTTGACGCCAATTATTCCGTATGAAAAATCTCCTGTCCCTCATTTTGGGAATGCTGGCGGCGACCGCGTTCGCCGACGGCGTGGTTTCGCCGGACGCAAAATTGGAAAAGCTGTCCGGCAGTTTTGCCTTCACCGAAGGCCCGACATGTGATGCCCGGGGCAATGTCTTTTTCACTGACCAGCCCAATGACCGCATCATGGAATGGAGCGCGGACGGCAAGCTGTCGGTCTTCCTGCAGCCGAGCGGGCGCGCCAACGGCATGATGTTCGACGCGCACGGCAATCTCATCGCCTGCGCCGACGAACACAACCAACTCTGGTCCATCGCCCCGGACAAGTCGGTGACGGTGTTGGTCACCAATTTTTCCGGAAAATACATGAATGGCCCGAACGATGTCTGGATCGCGCGCAACGGCGGGATGTATCTTACGGACCCTTTTTATCTGCGTTCGTATTGGGATCACAAAACCAAGGCGCTGGCGAGCGAGGATGTATATTACCTCGCGCCCGACGGCAAAACGCCCGGGCGCGCGGCTGGCGGTTTGCGCAGGCCCAACGGCATCACCGGCACGCCGGACGGCAAGCAGCTGTTCGTGTCCGACATCGCCGCCGGACAGACTTGGAAATACGACATCCAGCCGGATGGTTCACTGACGAACAAAACTTTTTTTTGTCCGCTCGGTTCGGACGGCATGACGATGGATGCCGGCGGAAATGTTTATCTGACCGGCCGGGGCGTGACCGTGTTTGACGCGGGCGGTAAGGAGATTGACCACATTGACGTTCCCGCAAGCTGGACGGCCAACGTGAGTTTTTCCGGCCCGGATCATCAAACGCTGTTCATCACCGCCAGCGAGGCGATTTATGCGATTCACCTGCGGGTCAAAGGTGCCAACGCGGCGAAATGACGGTGCGGAAACGCGTTCAATTTGGAATGATTGGACCAGGCCAGGCCGAACCGTCCGCCCTCGCTTTTAAGGCGATTACGGCGGGCAACCGATCAACTCGCGCACCTTCGCGCCGATGTCGCCCTGCTTGACCAGCGATTCGCCGACGAGGATCGCACCCGCGCCACACTTCGCCACGCGCTCGACATCGGCGCGGGTGTGAATGCCGCTCTCGGCGACTAGCAGGGGCGAGGATGGAGAATTGAGAATGGAGGATGGCGTGGACGTTTTTGCCATCTTCAATCCTCTATCTACCATTTTCGCAGCCAAAATTTCCGTCGTAGCTAAGTCCACCTTGAAGGTCTTCAAATTGCGATTGTTCACGCCGATGAGCTGCGGGGAAATCTTCAGCGCGCGATATAATTCATCTTCATCGTGAACTTCCACCAGCACGGCGAGGCCGGCTTCGACGGCGAGTGAATGGAATTTCGCCAGTTGCTCGTCGGTCAAAATGGCGACGATCAGCAAAATCGCATCCGCGCCCCATTCGATGGCTTCGAGAATCTGGCGCTCATCAATGATGAAATCCTTGCGCAACAGCGGCAGCTTCACTGCCGCGCGAATCTGCCGGAGATAATCGAGCGAGCCTTGGAAAAATTTCTCATCGGTCAGCACCGACAGGCAGCTCGCGCCCGCCGCCTCGTATTCCTTGGCGATGCGGACGGGATCGAAATTCGGGCAAATCACGCCCATCGAGGGCGAAGCCTTCTTCACCTCGGCAATCAAACCAACATTGCCGACGCGTGGATTTTTCAGCGCGGCGAGGAAATCACGCCGCTCGCCGTGCTCTAGCATCGCATCGCGCAAATCGCCGGCGGCGATGAGCCGCGCAGGTAGTTGCGCGACCTCGCGTTTCTTTTGCTCAACAATTTTGTCGAGTATGTTCACGGTTTTAATTGCCGCAAAAAGTCGCAGAAGACGCAAAAGAAAAATTGTTTTGCGCTTTCTGTGCTTTTTTGCGGCTACTCTTCATCATCCTGCACGCCCTGCATCCGTTTGAGCGGGCAGCCGGCGCGGAGCCAGGCGTTCACGAACGGATCAAGCCGGCCGTCCATCACGGCCTGCACGTCGCTGGCCTGTTCGCCGGTGCGCAGGTCTTTCACCATGCGATACGGCTGGAAAACGTAGCTGCGAATCTGGTTGCCCCACGAGA
>CAYUGC010000172.1:0-7867 GCA_964444085.1 uncultured Bifidobacteriaceae bacterium
AGCTGCGCCGCACGATGGTGGACTTGAATCCCATCGAGGCGATGGAAACGCTCACGGCGGCCTTGAAGAAATTCAAGACCAACGACGAGTTCCTCGCGAAGATGGCGGTCGGTTCGTGATGCGTTGAACCGTTGAATCGTTCAATCGAAACCGATGCAACGAAACAACGATTCAGCGAAAGGCACCTCGCCGCAGTCGCGTCCGCCGCTGGAGCGGATGCTGCGGATTCATCAGTTGATTCAAGCGGCTGGTTTTCCCAACGCCACCGCGCTGGCGCGTGAACTGGAGGTCAACACCAAGACCATCCATCGCGATCTGGAGTTCATGCGCGACCGGCTGAACCTGCCGGTGGAATTCGACCGCCGCCGCAACGGCTTCCGCTACACCGCCGAGGTCAGTGCGTTTCCCACGATGCAGATCACCGAGGGCGAGATTTTCGCGCTCGTCGTCGCGGAAAAAGCCTTGCAGCAATATCGTGGCACCAGCTTTGAAAAACCGCTGCTCTCCGCCCTCAAAAAAATGGAGCAGGCGCTGCCCGACACCATTTCGCTGAGCCTCGCTGACGTGGAGCGTTCCATTTCCTTTCGCACCCGCGCCGAGCCGGTGTTGAACCTGGAAATCTTTGACGCGCTCGCCAAGTCTGTCGCGCAGCGGCAGCAGTTGGAATTGCGCTACCGCAAGCCCGGCCACGCCGCCGAGGCGCGCATCGTTGACCCGTATCATCTCGCGAACATCAACGGCGAATGGTTTCTCTTTGCTTTTGACCACGCCCGCAAAGACCTGCGCACGTTTGTGCCGGCACGCATCGGGTCGGCCAAGCCAACTGGAAAGATTTTCGACCGTCCGCAAAAGTTTTCGCTGGAGAACCGGCTGCGCGACAGCTTCGGCGTCCATGCCGGCGAAGGAAAATTTGAAGTCGTCATCCGGTTCGCGCCGCGCGCCGCCGATTACATCCGCGAAAAAAAATGGCATCCGTCACAGGTGTTGCGCGACCTGAAGGATGGCGGCGCGGAGCTGCGGATGACCCTTTCCAGCCTGGGGGAAGTCGAGCGCTGGGTCTTGAGCTGGGCCGGCGAGGCCAGGGTTTTGCAGCCGAAGGAGCTGGCCGATTCCGTCCGCACCGCCGCCAAAAGAATCTTGCAAAATGGCGGCTGAAGCTTTTACTGGAACGGTCGCGTGAAACCGCTTTTTGCCATCGTTCTGCTGCTCGCCGTGTTTGAACTCGGCGCGCAGACTTATTCCGTGGACTGGTCTAAAATCACCGGCGGCGGTGGTGCCAGCACCAGCACCAACGGCCAATACGCCGTCACCGGCATCATTGGCCAGCCCGACGCCGGCGGCGCGATGACCGGCGGGAATTATGCCGTCACCGGCGGCTTCTGGAGCTTGATTTCCGTGGTGCAAACGCCCGGTGCGCCGACATTGTTCATGAGCCACAGCGGCAGCACCGTGACGGTGTTTTGGCAAAATGTCGCCGGTTGGAATTTGCAGCAGAATGGCGATTTGGCCGTCACCAATGGCTGGTCAGCCGCCACTGGCATCACCACCAACAGCGGAACGAATTTCTGGAGCATCGTTAATCCAGCGGGGAATCTGTTTTTCCGGCTGAAGAATCCGTGATGTGGTAGGGCGACGCTGCCGCGTCGCCTCTCTCGCTGCCCCAGCCCGACCGGCAACTTGTTCTTCCGGTTGAAAAACCCGTAAATCCATTTACGAATGACGATATACGATTTACGCGACCATCGTTTTGCCGGCGCGCGCGTAAATCGTCATTCGTAAGTCGTAAATCAGAGAAACTTCCCCGGATTCAAGATGCCCTGCGGGTCGAGCGCGGCTTTGACGACGCGATGTAGCTCGCGTGAGTTTTCCGAAACCGCCTGCGGCCACCAGCGCTTCTTCGCCAGGCCGATGCCGTGTTCGCCGGTGATGCTGCCGCCGGACGCGATCACCCAGCGGAACAATTCATCCAGGCATTTTTCCGAACGCGCTTTGGCGCCGGGCTGCGTGTAGTCCACCATGACGTTCGTGTGGATGTTGCCGTCGCCCGCGTGGCCGAAGCAGGCGAGTTGGAGGCGGTGCTTCTTCTGCAATGTAGCCGCGAACTTGAACAATTCTTCCAGCTTGCCGCGTGGCACCACGATGTCCTCGTTCAGCTTCGTCAGGCCGGTGTCGCGGAGCGCGTAGGAAAATTCGCGGCGGATCTGCCACACGGCTTCGCATTCCTCCGCGCCAAAACCGCGTTCGACAAACAGCGGTTTTTGCTGCCGAACGATTTTTTCCACGGCGGCGATTTCCTGCCGCACGGATTTATCCTGTCCGTCTAGTTCGACAATGAGATGCGCCTTGCAGCCGAGCAACCGTTTGCTGCCGGTGCGTTTGGCTGCCGCTGCCAGCGTGAATTCATCCGCCAGCTCTGCCGCGCACGGCAGAAAACCGGCGGCAAAAATGGACTGCAATGCGCGCACCGCTGAATTCATTGTGCTGAAACCGACAGCCAGGTTGGCCCGGAATGGTGGCAGCGGAATCAGTTTCAGCGTCGCCTCGGTGATGACTCCGAGCAAACCTTCCGAGCCGACGAACAGCCGGTGCAGGTCGAAGCCGGTTTTGTTTTTGTGCGTGCGTCCGCCGAGCCGGCAGATGGAGCCGTCGGCCAGAACCACTTCGAGGCCAAGGACGTAATCGCGGGTGACGCCGTATTTCAGGCAACGTGGGCCGCCGGCGTTGGTGGCGATGTTGCCGCCGATGGAATTCTTCGCGCGGCTCGCCGGGTCGGGCGGATAAAAGAGCTTTTTCTTTTCCACCGCCGCCTGCAATTCTGCAGTGACGACCGCCGGCTGGACGACGGCGACGAAATCGCGCGGGTTGATCTCCAGGATTTTTTTCATCCGCTCCAAAGAGAGCGCTATGCCGCCTTGCATGGGCACGCAGCCGCCGACGTAGCCGTGACCGGCGCCGCGCGGCGTGACGGGAATATTGTGTTTGTGCGCGAATGCCAAAATCTTGCTGACGGATTTGGTGGAGCGGGGCAGGGCGACGGCATCCGGCTGGTGCGTAGCGAACCATTTGTCGCCGGCGTATTTTCCCAGCGTGGCGGGTTCGAGAAAGATTTCGCGCGGCAGAAGTTTTTTCAACTGCCGAAGCTGGCGGGAAAATTTCATTCGGCGGGCGCGTCTAAAAATTCCCGCGCGTCGGCAAACTCTGATTCGGGCACTTGCACGCGGATGCCGCCGATGCCAATTGCTCCGCATTTCATGCTTAAAGCTGCTGCCTCATCGGCGACAAACGGATGAAATCCTGCTGCGTCCAGTCGTGAGTAAACCAACTGGGCATCAATAGAGGTAAAAGCTTTATAGACGGTGACAATATTCATTTGCCGCTGTCGGTTTTGATTTCGGCAAAAACCAGCACGCCGGCACCGGTCTGGACCGTGCTCAACACGGTGGCGTTCACGTTCTGGCCGACCTGGCTCTGGCCGTTGTTAACGACCACCATCGTGCCGTCGGGCAGGTAGCCGATGCCCTGGCCCTTGTCGCGGCCTTCGCGAACTATTTTGATGTGGACGACTTCGCCGGCCATCAGCGCGGCCTTCATCAGGTGGCCGATTTCAGTGAGGTTGACGCAGGTGACGTTCTGGAGGCCGGCAACCTTGGCGAGGTTGAAGTCGTTGGTGAACAGCTTGGCGTTCAGGCCGCGCGCGAGGCGCACGAGCTTGGCATCCACGCCTTTTTCCTCGGGAAAATCGCCGTCGTGGATGCGGACTTCGATTTTGCTGTTGTGCTGCAGCCGGTTCAACATTTCAAAGCCGCGCCGGCCGCGCGCGCGCTTCACCTCGTCGGCCGAATCGGCGATCTGCTGGAGCTCCAGCAGCACGAAGCGCGGCACGATGATGAGGCCCTCGATGAATTTCGCCTCGATGAGGTCGGCGATGCGCCCGTCAATGATGACGCTGGTGTCGAGCAGCAGCAGGTTGTCCGGCTTGTTTTGCGGCGAGAAACGGACGTAGGGGATGATGAGCGAAAAATCCTCCTTGTTGCTGCGCATCGCCAGCACCATGCCGATGTAGCCGAACGCGAGGAACAGGCACAGGCGGATGAGCCACTGGACATTGTCCTCGGCGTGCGCGAACAGGCCGGAATGCTCGATCAGCAGGGCGACGAGCCAGCCCAGAAATAAACCGAACGTCGTCGCGGAAAACGCGCGCAACGAAAACCCCTTGAGCATTTCGTCCAGCGCGACGAGCAGCCCGCCGAAGCCGAAGCCGATGACCATGCCGATTAAACCGGCGTGCGGTGCATTGACATATTCCGGGCGGACCTGGCTGACGGCGTAGCCGCCGCCGATGCAAAGGCTGAGGAACAGCAGCCGGATGGACCAAAGGGGTGTCATGGGCGGTTATGGGGTGACGGGAGCGTGGCGGCTTTGGCGGTGTTGGTTGCGGGCGGCGGGTGCGACCACAGGATGCCCCAGAGTCCGGTGCGGTTCAAGTTGCTCGTGGTGACGGAGAGATTTTCCGCGATGGCCTGCAGGTTCGTGGCGAGCTGGGGATTTTGCAGCAGCGCGCCGGCCAGCCCTTTGCCCGCTTGCAGATCGGCGGCGATTTGCTTGATGGTCGCGGTGGTGTCGGCGATGTCATGCGTCGCCTGGGTGATGTTGACGCTGTTCGTCGCGAGGATTTCGCCGGCCGAATCGCTCAGCCGCACCAGCCCGGCGGAGAACAGCACCGCGTTGCTGACGGCGGCGCTGATCTGTGCGCCGTTGGTGGCGACGACGTTGTTGATGTTTTGCACCGTACCGACCGCCTGCTCGGTGAATACCCGCAGGTTGGTGAGCGCGCCGCCGAAATTCGCCAGCGTCTGCGCGTTCAAAACCTGCTCGCGCAAATCGATCATCGCGGCATCCAGCTTTTTCGCCGTGCCGTCCAGGCGCTGGATGAAGCCCGCCGCGCTGCGCGCCACTTCCTGCAAGTCAAACGGCTCCTCGCAATACACCGTGTCGCCGTCCGCCAGCAGCGGCGGCGCGTTGGTCGTGGGGATGATGGCGATGAACTGGTCGCCGAGGAAGCCCGACTGCTGGACCACAAAACGCGCGTCGTGATACACCGGGCAGTTTTTGTAAAGCTGGAGCGTGACGGTGACGTTCGTGCCGGACGGGTTCAGGTCAATGTCCTTGACGCTGCCCACCGGCACGCCGGCCAGCAGCACGCCGGATTTGCTCTTGAGGCCGCCCACGTTGCGCGTCTCCAGCTTGACCGTGTAGGTGCGCCGGAACAGGCTGTTGCCCTTGCTGAACTGCACCAGCAGCGCCGCCAGCAGCGCGAGGCCGATGAAGACGAACAGCCCGACTTTCATTTCCAATCGTTTCTTGTCCATGGCTTAAAATTCTATGTTTTTTGCGTCCGCCACGCCGTCCACAAACTGCCGCACCACCGGGTCGGCGGAGGCGAAAAATTCCGCCGGCGGGCCGCTCGCGTAGATTTTCTTCGCGTGCAGCAGGAACACATGATTGCCCACGCGCTGCGCGCTCCGCATGTCGTGCGTCACCACGATGCTCGTCACCTTCAGCCGGTCGCGCACCCGGATGATGAGCTGGTCAATGCTGTCGGACACGATCGGGTCCAGCCCCGTCGTCGGCTCATCGTAGAGCACAATCTGCGGTTCGTAAATGATGGCGCGGGCCAGCCCCACGCGCTTGCGCATCCCGCCGGAAAGTTCCGCCGGCTTTTTCTTCTCCGTGCCGGGCAGATCCACCACGTCCAGCACCGCCGCGACGCGCTTCGCGATTTCCGCCTCGGTCAGGTGCTCGTGCCGGCGCAGGCCGAAAGCTACGTTTTCCGCCACGGTCATCGAGTCGAACAGCGCCGCGCCCTGGAACACCATGCCGAATTTCCGGCGCACGCGCAGCAACTGCCGCTCGGTCATGCGCGTGATGTTTTCGCCGTCCACCAGCACCTCGCCGGCGTCCGGCTGCAGCAGGCCGATGAAGTGCTTGAGCAAGACGCTCTTGCCGCCGCCGCTGCGGCCGATGATCACCGCCGATTCGCCGCTCTCGATCCGCAGATCCACGCCGTCGAGGATCATTTGCGAATCGAAGCTTTTTTTCAACTGGCGCACTTCGATCATGATATCAGGACGTAGATTCGTTGCAGAAACAGCGTCAGGAAAAAGTTCGTGATGAGAATCGTGATGGATGAAAACACCACCGCCTCGGTCGTCGCGCGGCCCACGCCTTCCGCGCCCATGCCGCAGGTCAGGCCCTTGTAGCAGCCAATCAGCGCGATGATGCCGCCATAGACGAAGGATTTGACGAGGCCGAACACCACGTCGGCGTCGTTCATGTATTGCATCATGTCGTAATACAGATACGTCGGATCAATCCCCAGCAGTTGCGTGCCGATCACGTAGCCGGAAATGATGCCCAGCACGATGGCTTCCATCGTCAGCAGCGGCAGCGCAATGATGCAGGCCAGCAAACGCGGCACGACGAGATAATCAATCGGATGCGTGGCGAGCGTGCGCAGCGCGTCAATCTGCTCGGTCACGCGCATCGTGCCGATTTCCGCCGCGATGGCCGCGCCGACGCGCCCGGCCACCATCAGCGCCGTGAGCACCGGGCCGAGCTCGTCGCACATCGAGACGCCCACGACCGCGAGTGTGGCGGTGTCCATCTTGACCTTGTGGAACTGGAAATACGTCTGCGCCGTCAGCACCATGCCGGTGAATGCGCCGGTGACGAGCACCACCGCCTGCGACTTGATGCCGATGAAATAAACCTGGTAAAGCAGGTCGCGCCGCGACGCCTTGAACGTGAGGCACGACGCGATCGCGTCCCGCGCCAGCACGGCGATGCGGCCCAGGCCGTTCAGCCAGCCGCCCACCCAGGTGCTTTCCAGAAAATTCATCGCCCGGAAAATTAACAAACCGGCCGGTGCTTTGCCAGCGCGGGATTGCCAGGCCGGTTTGGACACTGTCCTTACTCCCTCTCCCCGCCCAAGCGGGGAGAGGGTTGGGGTGAGGGGATTGAAACCATTGGCCTCCTCTCCCCGGCTCCCTCGGGGAGAAAACAAGGACAGTGTCAAGATGCGCCCGGTTTGGGTGGGTGCCGCTTGATCCGGTTCTTGACTCCGGGGTTGAACACTCCGGGCGCCAGCCGGAAGCGTGGTGGCACCGGCATCTTGCCTGTGTATTTCTGCGAGTGCCGACCAGGCAGACGAAGCCGAAACGATGTGGCGCAGCCCGTCCCGGCCGCGGGTTAAAGCACCGTCCCGGTGCGTTTGAGTCGCCCGCCATCCTCATTTTGCTTCTGCGGTTGGTGGAGGACGGACCGCCGGGCCGTCCGTATGTGGTGGAGGACGGTGCGCTGCGCCGTCCGCTGTCCGGCGCTTCCCCGTCTTCTGCCGGACAGCTTTTGCCTTTTTGCGGTCAGAGATTCCGTCCGCCTTCGGCTTTTGTCTCCCGCCGGCCGCCTCAATCCTCCTCTACCAATCCCACCGCCCCTATCGCGACCTCCCACCCGCCCACGAATGAGCGGGTTGATCGGATGGCGCGCCAGCGTCTTGGACTGCGGCAGCCCCCTGCCGCTCTCCCACCACCGACAGCCGACAGCCGACTATTTTTGTTTTTTTTGGTTCCAGCATTTCAGCATTTCAGTTTTCAGCATTTGGCTTGGTCCAGGTTTTGATCATGGGTAACGGGGCTGGTTCAATACCTATCCCCTGCTGAAAACACTCTTGCAAACCCTGTGAACTGAAGCCGGCTGTGGGCCGATCCTGGGCTGGGCGGTAAATGTATCGTTTTGTAAAAAATACATATTTTAACTTGCTTTCCCGGCCGCCTCGGCTAAGTTTCGCCGATGCCTCGACCGCCCAAGC
>CAYUGC010000173.1:0-7856 GCA_964444085.1 uncultured Bifidobacteriaceae bacterium
ACGCCTCGCCGCCTCGGACTTGGGGGCAATTCATGCCGGTGCGTTACACCAGCGACAAGAAAGGCCCGAAAAAAGGCGTGCCCTACGATGCACTTCAAACTATCCGCGACGGAAAAGGCAAGTGGTGGGAAGGCATGGATCCGGTGGATCTTTACGGGCCGATTCACACCGACAAGAATCCGTTGCTCTCGCCATTTGCCAATCAATTCATGTGGCGCGTGGATGACGCAATCTCCAAGTATCATCCCGACGTGATTTATTTTGACGAGGCTGCGGGCGACACACTGGTGGATTTGGGCGTGCATATGGGATTGGGTTTTCTCGCTCCGCCGCTCGTCGCCAACTACTACAACAAATCTCTGAAGTGGAACGATGGAAAGATGGATGTGGTGATCAACCTCAAGTGCATCGGCGGGCATTACAACAGCTTCAAAAACAATCCCGAACTGATTCCCATCGTGGAACGCGCCTTGGTCAAGAGCACCGAGGCCCACATCGAGCCGGAGATTATGCCCTATTCATTCCAGACCGAAACCACCATTCAGGACTGGCACTACCGAACCGGTCAGGGATACCTGGATGCCAAAAGCTTGGTTCAGTCACTAATGCAGAACGTCTCCCGCAACGGCACGATGCTGCTCAACCTCACCCAGCATGGGCGCGGCGATCTTGATCCCCAAGTGATTCAAATCGCCAAAGACATCGGCACTTGGTTGAAAGTCAACGGCGAAGCGGTCTATGCTTCGCGGCCGTTTGAAGTCTGCCAGGAAGAGACCAATGCCATTTGTTACACGCGCAACAACGGCAACGTCTATGCCGCGCTCTTGGATTGGAATGGCGGCCCGATCACGCTCAAGGCACTTCGCTCCGGCGGGGCGACGCTGGGCAAAGTCTCCAAAGTCGAACTGCTGGGCTCCGATGTTCCGCTGGCGTTTGTGCAGGACAATCGAGGTTTGACTGTGACCCCGGGCGGGCCAGTGCAGCCGATGACTGGCATTATGAATCAATCACTCGCGACAATGTGCCGCGTTCTGCGGATCACCCATGACAAAGGCTGGATCAACGACGACGATCCGGGCGCGACGTATCCGGGATGGATTCGCCGCTGCAATCTCGGCACCGGCGATTACAACAACGACCTCACCACCAGCGAAACGCCCGGCGATGTGTGGAGTAGTTCGTTCGCCGGCAACGGCGTTTTGGTGATCGCACCGAAAGAACCGGGTGCCGGAAAAATCGAAGTCCAGATTGACGGCCAAACGCGCGCAACGGTAGATTTGTCCACCACGGGCGGGCGCCAAGCTCAACGAGCAGTGTATGAAGTGAGCGGACTTAATTCTGGCAAACATACCATCGCCATCATAAATCGCGGTCCAGGCCCGGTTGCGGTGGATGCTTTGGTCGTTCGGTAATTTGCCAGTCCATGACATTGATAATCGTGAGAAAAATCATTCCATCCCTAGCCGCGCTAGTCCTTCTTGCCGCAAATGTTCAATCGGCGGAAGTGACCGTCAAATCGCCAGACCGAAAAGTCGTCGTCGCTGTGACGGACGACGGCGGCTTGAGCTATTCCGTTTTGTTCGATGACCGCAAAGTCATCGGCAAATCACGCTTCGGCATCGTCTCCGACGGCGTTGACCTTGGCGCGGACGCCAAGTTGGGCAACTCATCCTCACACAAAATTCACGAATCGTATGCGATGTTTGGCGGTCATTCGCGCGCGGAAAACGATTGCCGCGAAACCACCGTGTCCGTGCGCAGCGCCAATGGCGAAGCTTACGAACTCGACGTGCGCGCCTACAATGACGGCGTGGCGCTGCGCGTGCGCTTGGCGGCCAAACCGGGCCGGAGAATCAACGGCGAAGCGACGGAATGGAAATTGTCCGGCAATCCGTTGGCATGGTATCAAACGGATTTCGGCAGTTACGAAGGGATTTTCCAAAATCGCCAGCTTGAAGATTTGCGGGTGGGCGAAAAAATCCCATTGCCGATCACCTTCACGCTGCCGGGCGGCGGCTATGCACTGGTGACCGAGGCGAATCTTTTGAATTACACCGATCTGGGTGTGCAGGTCGTTGACGACCATTCGTTGCGCGCGTTTTTTCATGCCAACCAGACTGGCTGGATGACCGATGACGCCGTGGTTCAGCCGTGGCGGATCACGCTGCTGGCGCGTGACCTCAACGCGCTGGCGAACAGCGATCTCATTCGCAATCTCTGTCCGCCCGCGCCAAAGGAACTGGCCAAAGCCGCGTGGATTCAGCCCGGCCGTTCCTCGTGGCAATGGTGGTCGGTCGAAGCGCCAATTTACCCCGATCAACATCAATGGGTGGATTGGACGAAGCAACTTGGCTTTGAGTATTACCTCGTGGACGAAGGGTGGAAAAACTGGAAGGACAACGGACGCGACAAGTGGTCGTGCCTGCGCGAGGTTTGCGAATATGCCAGAACGAATGGCGTGAAAATCTGGTGCTGGGTCAACAGCAGTGATGTTCCAACTCTCGCAAAGTGCACCAATTTTCTGGACCGCGCGGTTGCTGCGGGCGTGGCCGGGGTGAAAATTGATTTCGAGCCGGAGGCCAACGTGCGCTGGGTCAACTGGTACGACGAAACGTTGCGTGCCGCCGCTGACCGGAAACTGATGGTGGATTTCCACGGCGCGAACAAACCCATTGGCCGTGAGCGCATCTGGCCAAACGAAATCACCCGCGAATCCATCCGCGGTCACGAGTATCACATTCTGCGATATAATCGCACGCTGCCGCCGCCGCACGACTGCATTCTGCCGTTTACGCGGTTCGTGATCGGGCCGGGAGATTACACGCCGACGGTTTTCAATCCGAAGGAACTGCGTGGCTTCACCTGGTCTCGCGAACTGGCGCAGGCGATTGTTTTCACCTCGCCGCTCCTGTGCTACGCGGATCACCCGACGAATTACCTGAACAATCCAGCGGTGGACGTGATGAAAACGATCCCTGCGACGTGGGACGAAACGATCGTCCTGCCGGGCAGCGAAATCGGCAAGCGCGTGGCCTTCGCCCGCCGCACCGGCAAAACGTGGTTCATCGGCGTGATGAATGGCGCGGATGCCGCGACGCTGGATTTGCCGTTAAGTTTCCTCGGACGCGGCGAATACAAGATGGTTCAACTGGACGACGCGCCGGACCGCAACGACGCCTGGCAGCGCGAAGAGAAAAACGTCAAGCGCGGCGACTCCGTGCATTTGGTTTTGCGCCCCGCCGGCGGTTGTGTTTGTCGGTTGATTTCGACGAAATGAGCGCAGGTTTTGCAAATGATCAGGAAAACATGATTGAAGGTTTTATGAAACACAAACTCCTCATCTCAGCGGTCTTGTCCGCCGTGTCTTTCAATTGTCACGCACTGAACCCGGTGGTTCAGACGATTTACACTGCCGATCCGGCGCCAATGCTTTACAAGGACACCGTTTACCTTTACACGGGGCACGACGAGGACGGTTCGAAATACTTCACCATGAAGGACTGGAGATGTTTTTCCAGTACCGACATGGTGAATTGGACGGACCACGGATCGCCCCTTTCACTCAAAGATTTTAGCTGGGTCAAATCTGATGCTTGGGCGGGGCAATGCATTGAAAGAAACGGCAAGTTCTACTACTACGTTCCCGTCACCCAAAAAAATGGCGGCGGGGCCATCGGTGTGGCGGTGGCGGACAGCCCGACCGGCCCGTTTCACGATGCGCTTGGTCATCTGCTGGTGACGACTGGCTGGGGCGACATTGATCCGACGGTCTTCATTGATGACGACGGGCAGGCGTATCTCTATTGGGGCAATCCGCAGCTCTATTACGTGAAGCTGAACCAGGACATGATTTCCTTCAACACCGGCATCGGCAATAAGGGGGTTGTAAAAGTGCCGTTGACCGAGGCGGGTTTCGGCAAGCGAAATGGCGATTCCAATCGCGCCACGCTTTACGAGGAAGGCCCGTGGTTCTACAAGCGTAATGGTTTGTATTACATGGTGTATGCGGCCAGCGGCATTCCGGAGAACATTTGCTACGCCACCAGCACCAACGCCACCGGGCCGTGGACGTTCCGGGGAGTGATCATGCCCACTCAGGGGGGCAGCTTCACCGATCATCCGGGGCTTGTTGATTACAAGGGCCACTCCTATTTATTTTACCATAACGGCGCCCTGCCGGATGGCGGCGGTTTCACCCGCTCGGTTTGTGTCGAGGAATTTAAATACAATATCGATGGCTCATTGCCAACTATCAACATGACGACGAATGGTCCCGCACCAATTGGTCATTTGAATCCGTTTGTGCTGACGGAGGCGGAAACCATCGCCTGGGAGTCGGGTGTGAAAACCGCGAAGAGTGGTGATGTGGGCGTCTATGTGACCGACATCCACAATGGTGCTTACATCAGGGTGTGTTCGGTGGACTTTGGAACCAAAGGCGCGACGAAATTTCTCGCCAGCGTGGCCAGCGCGACCGAAGGCGGCGCGATCGAACTCCGGCTGGACGGCGAAACCGGCCCGTTGATTGGCACGCTCATAGTCAAGTCCACCGGCGGCTTGGACAAATGGAAAACACAATCTTGTCGCGTGAATGGCGCGAAAGGTATTCACGATTTGTATCTAAAATTCACTGGTGGCGAAGGCTCGCTACTGAACTTTGATTGGTGGAAGTTTGAATAAACCTAGACTGACAAATATGAAAAAATTGCCGAATAAAACTGGAGTCCAGAAAACCGCATCAGCGATTGCAATCGTCGTCGCAACAACCTTGGGGACGATCTGCCACGCGGAGAATCCAATCATCCAAACAAAGTTCACCGCCGATCCGGCGCCGATGACGCATGGCGACACGGTCTATCTTTACACCAGCCATGACGAGGATGACGCCACCGGTTTCAAGATGTTCAATTGGATGTGCTATTCCACAAAGGACATGGTCAATTGGACCGATCACGGCATCATCGGCGGCGTCGGCGAACCCTACAAAACCTTCAAGTGGGCGGACGGCGTTAATGCGTGGGCTCCGCAGTGCATCGAGCGAAACGGGAAGTATTATTTGTATTGCCCTTTTCCGTATCGGGGGAATATGGCCATCGGCGTGGCCGTCGCGGACAACCCCACCGGGCCATTTACCGATGCGATTGGAAAACCTTTGATCTCGCGTGGCAATAGCGGTGACTACGACCCCACCATTTTCATTGATGATGATGGGCAGGCCTACCTGTATTGGGGTGGCAACGGTCCTTGTTATTACGCGAAGTTGAATGCTGACATGATCTCGGTTTCGGGTGAAATTCAGGTGGCCTCCATAGATTTCACCGGAACTCGCCCCGAAGCATCTTACACGGAAGGACCGTGGCTTTGGAAAAAGAACAACCACTATTACCTGGCTTGGGCATCGCGCTGTTGTCCCGAAGGCATCGGGTATGGAATGAGCGACAGTCCCACAGGCCCATGGAAGTGCAAGGGGACGATCATGGATCCGAACCGAAAATCCTCCGGGAACCATCCGGGAATCTGCGAGTTCATGGGCAATTCGTATGTGTTCGGCTTCAATTACGCGGTGAATTTCGCGCTGACTTCCATTCACCGTGAAAGACGTTCCATCTGCGTGGAGAAGTTTACCTATAACGCAGACGGCACGATTCAAAAACATCCATGGTGGAGCGAGCAGGGCGTTGAGCAGGTCGGCTCTCTCAATCCGTATGCTCAAACCGAGGCGGCAACGATCTGCTGGGAAACGGGCATCACAACTCATAATCGTGGCGATAGCAAGTTAGGCGTCTATGTCACCGCCAACACAAACGGCGCATACATCAAGCTAAAGGGCGTGGATTTTGGCAAGAAAGGAGCCAAAAAATTCATCGCCACCGTGGCCAGCGCCAGTGCCGGCAACAAGATTGAACTGCGGCTCGACAGCGAAACGGGCCCGCTGGTCGGAATGCTCAAAGTTAAATCCACCGGGACCTTGGAAAAGTGGACGATGCAATCGTGCTCCGTAAAAAAGGCGAAAGGCGTCCACGATCTGTATTTGAAATTCACCGGCGGCGACGGTCCGCTGCTGAACTTCGATTGGTGGAGCTTTGAATGAATAGTTGAATGCGCAAATATGAAAAAATTAATATTCAAACTGGCGGCGGTCGTCATGGCGGGCTTTGTTCTGCATGTCCGGGCCGACAACGCGCAGAACCCGATCCTCTGGGCCGACGTCCCCGATCCTTCGGTGATTCGCGTGGGCGACACCTATTACATGAGCAGCACCACCATGCATGTGAGTCCGCATGTGCCGATCATGAAGTCGAAAGACTTGGTGAATTGGCAGCTCATCGGCTACGCCTGCGACACCCTCGGAGACAACGATGCGCTGACGCAGCAAAACGGGAAGAACGCGTATGGCGCCGGCTCATGGGCCAGTTGCCTGCGCTATCACAATGGCGTCTTTTACGTGACCATGTCTTCGAGCACCACTGGCAAGACGTATGTTTGCCGGACCAAGGACATCGAAAAAGGCCCGTGGACCGTGAATTCCTTTTCCCCCGCGTTGCACGATGGCTCGTTGGTCTTTGATGACGACGGCCGCGTGTATCTGGTCAACAGCGGCGGTGACATTCGCCTGACCGAGTTGACTGCGGACTTGACGGGAATCAAGCCCGGCGGGTTCAACCAAGTCATCATCACCAACGCCGGTGCCGTGGCCGGGCCGAACATCATGCTTAATGCGGAAGGCTCCCAGATGTTCAAGATCAACGGCAGGTATTACCTGTTCAATATCTGCTGGCCGCGCGGCGGGATGCGCACCGTGATCGTTCATCGCGCGGACAAAATCACCGGGCCGTATGAAGGTCGCGTCGGCCTGATGGACAAGGGCGTGGCGCAAGGTGGTATCATTGATACGCCGCAGGGCGATTGGTATGCGTATCTCTTTCAAGATCACGGCGCGGTCGGGCGCATTCCTTACCTCGTGTCGGTCAAATGGGAAGACGGTTGGCCGGTGCTCGGTGAAAATGGCAAGGTGCCCGACACGCTGAATCTTCCCGCGAGCAAGGGGCTGATTTTGGGCATCGTCGCCTCGGATGAATTTGACCGTCAGCCGGGTGATCCCGCGCTGCCGTTGGTCTGGCAGTGGAATCACAATCCCGACAACAAACTCTGGTCGGTCTTGCAACGTCCCGGCTTTTTGCGTCTGACCACCGGACGGGTTGATAAGGATTTTATTTCCGCCCGAAACACGCTCACGCAACGAACCTTCGGTCCGGAATGCTCGGGCACGACTGCTCTGGACGTTTCCAACCTGAAGGACGGCGATTTTGCGGGACTTGCTTTGCTGCAAAAAAATTACGGGTTGGTTGGCGTGAAATCGGACGGCGGCAGCAACTTCATCGTGATGGTGAGCGCGGAAAATCATTCAGCGGCCGAGGTGGAGCGCATTCCGTTGATGCAAACGAATGTCTTCTTGAAGGCCGAATGTGATTTCAATAATCGCGTGGATACGGCGCACTTCTTCTACAGCCTCGACGGCAAATCGTGGACTGCGATTGGCAGCCAATTGAAGATGTCCTACACGTTGCCGCACTTCATGGGCTATCGGTTCGGCCTGTTCAACTTTGCGACCAAAACGCCCGGCGGGTCCGCGGATTTTGATTTCTTCCGGATCAGCCGCCAGATTGCCCCAAAAAACTGATAGTGGCCCGGTCAACGCATTAATAAATATTCAATGGGAGGCGGTTGAAAGAAAGCACATCAATCGCTTCCGCACTAAGCCAGAACCACAAATTTCCGTCGCTAAACTAAAACAATAACTATGAAATCCGCATTCCCAAACATCAAAACCATAGCCTACGAAGGGCCGAAATCGA
>CAYUGC010000174.1:0-7831 GCA_964444085.1 uncultured Bifidobacteriaceae bacterium
TGCTGCCGCTCGCCGCGCTCGTCACGCCGAATCTGGACGAGGCGCAAATCCTGGCGGAACAAAAAATCACCGCGCCGGAAAAAATGCGCGTGGCTGCGCGAAAAATTCATTCGCAGTATGGTTGCGCCGTTTTGCTGAAAGGCGGCCACCTGAAACATTCCCGCATGGCCATCGACGTTTTCTTCGACGGCAAGACCGAGCTGCTCCTATCCGCGCCGTTTGTGCGCGGCGTTTCCACGCACGGCACCGGCTGCACCTATTCGGCCGCGATCTGCGCGGCGCTGGCGCGCGGCCACGCCTTGCCGGACGCGGTGGAAATCGGAAAAAATTTCATCACCGAGGCGATTTCCGACAGCTACAAAATCGGCCGGCATTTTGCGCTGGGACAATGCGCCGGAAATTTTGAGGTGCCGCTCGTCGCCGGCAGGAAAAACCTGCCCCATTCGTCGCACGGCCACGGTTGTTCCTGCTGTTCGTAAGCGCGGGAAAAAATCACGGAAACAAACCGCGCTGCTTTTTTGCCTCATAAACACGGCTCACGCCGGCGCTCAAGGCGGTCAGGCGCATGGAGATTTTCTGTTTGCGGCTGCGGTTCAAAACCTGCGTCCACGATGTTTCGAGGATGCGGAACAGCTTGTCGGCGATCTCCGTTTCGCTCCAGAAAAAGCTCTGCAAATCCTGCACCCACTCAAAATAGCTCACGATGACACCGCCGGAATTGCACAGCACGTCCGGGATGATGAAAATCTCCGGCCGCCGGTTCAAAATCTCGTCCGCATCCGGCGTGACCGGGCCGTTGGCGGCCTCGGCGAGGATGCGGCACTGGATTTTTCCGGCGTTGGCGGCGGTGATCTGCCGCTCCAGCGCGGCGGGCACCAGAATGTCGCACGGCAGCAGCAGTAGTTGTTCGTTCGTGATCGGTTCCGCGCCCGAAAAACCAGTCAGGTCACGGTTTTTGGCGATATGTTTTTCCAGCGCGAAAAGGTCGAGCCCCTGGGCGTTATAAATGCCGCCGCGTGCCGTGCTGGCGGCAATGACTTTGGTTCCGTAACGGCCGAGCGAATACGCGGTGACGGAGCCGACGTTGCCAAAACCTTGAACGACGGCGGTACTTTTGGCGAGATCCAAGCCCAGCGCGTCGGCGGCGCGGTTGATGAGATACGCCACGCCGCGACCGGTGGCCTCGCGCCGGCCGAGCGAGCCACCGAGGCTGACGGGTTTGCCGGTGACGACGCCCGGCACTGCGTAGCCGGCGTGCATGGAAAAAGTGTCCATCATCCACGCCATCGTCTGTTCGTTCGTGCCCACGTCCGGTGCCATCACGTCAATTTGCGGGCCGATGAACGGGATCATTTCTTGGGTGAACCGCCGCGTGAGCCGCTCGTTTTCGCCGCGCGACATTTTGGCCGGATCGCAGGCGATGCCGCCCTTGGCACCGCCGTAAGGCAAACCGGCCAGCGCGCATTTCCAGCTCATCCACATCGCCAGCGCAGCGACCTCGCCGAGCGTCACGTCGGGATGATAACGCAAGCCGCCCTTGGTCGGGCCGAGCGTGAGATGATGCTGCACGCGGTAGCCGGAAAAAACCTGCGTCGAGCCGTCGTCCATGCGCACCGGCAGCGCAACGGTGAGCGAGCGCTTGGGCCATTTGAGCCGGCCACGTTCGTTTTCGGGGATTTGCAAATGTTCGGCAACCAGATCGAATTGCCGGCACGCCATCTGAAACGTGGGCTGGTCGTAAACTTGCATCAATTAATGTCATCGTCCCGTTTGGCCGGTTTTGCAAGCGGCCAGTTGAGCCCGACCGGTACCCGGCCAGATCAGAAATTCGGGCTGCGCAGCCGGAAGAAGCGAACCGCGTTGGTTGCGTTCATCATCAGATTATTCAGGCTGTTCGTGAAAACGGATGCCGGCAACGCGTTCGTATTCCACGTTGGCGCGGCCAGATTGGTGGCCGCTTCGACGAGGAACCCTGCCGGATAGGTCGGCCAAGAAACCGTCGCCTTGGTGCCGGCTTGGGCAATCTGCAACGCCGGCGAGACGAAGGCCCACGCCAGCGCATAAACCTCCGCGTCGCTGACGACGTTGGAGCCGCCGTTTTTCATGACCTGCAAATCGTAGCGCCCCGCCGCGAGTTGCGGCGCAAAAATATGCTCCACGTTGTCCACGCGGCTGGTGCTGCACGCGATGAGGTTGCTGTTTGCCGCATTGAACAAAAACAGGTTGAGGTCGTTGATGTTCGTCTTGCCGGGCTGCCGGTTCCAGACGAGCGTGGCCGTGGCGATGCCGTTGGAAATATTGAAGAAATAATGGTTCACCACATCATTCGTCGCGCTGCTGGAGATGAATTCCGCATCCCAGCCACTCGTGGCCGAAATGGTGTTGGTCACGGCGACCGGCGGATGCGCCGCGCCCGGCGAAATCAAAGTTGTCGCGCAGAAAGCTTGTTCGCCGCCGGCAAGTTGCTCGTAGGAATTGAAAACATTCAGCACGCCCGCGCCGTAACGCGCGTCGAGCGGCGAGGAATTAGAATTGGTCCAGCCCGCCGGTTTCACTGCGCCGTTGAGCAGTAGCGCCTTGATGACGCGCATATCTGAGGCGGAATTCGTGTCGCTGCCGCCGTCGCCGCGCAACGCCGCCTGCAGCAGTACCGCCGCCGCGCCGGCCACCTGTGGGGTGGAAAAACTTGTCACGCCGGCGGGCGCGGTGAGGTCCGGCTTGCACCGACCGTTGTCAAGCGTTGGGCCGATGCTGGAGCTGCCGCCATAAGCCGCCACGCCGATGCTATTGTAGGCCGTGCCGGGCGGGCTGACGGAATATTGGTTGTTGACCGCCGAGACGAACACGGTGCCAAAGTAGGCGGCGTAGTCATCGTAAACCGAGTCAATGCCCTGTTGGTCGCTGACGGGAATGGGATAAACCCCGTTGGTCTGGATGTTGTTTGTGACATTGCCGAAGGTGAAGCTCTGATTCACCACGGCATCGGTCAACACCGCCAGGTTGCTGACGACATAGACATTGATGAAATAATTCGCGTCAAAATTATCCACATGGGCCACGTTGGTGGCCACGCCGGCTCCGGTCATGCCGTAAAAATTTGCGCCCACGCCATCCGCATGGCCTGATTCGGTGCCAACACTGTTGGGATAGTTCGTGGCTGTCCCAGCCGCCGAAGCATAGGTGAACAAGTTAATCGGCTGCCCCACGGCGTCCGGTTTCACTTCAAAAGTGGGCGCGCTTGCTTCTGGTTGTGCCACCCAAATGCCGGAGCCGTCCACATTCGTCGTCATCGCGCGCAGCAGCGTCACGCCGATCTGGTCGAGGATTTGCGCGGGCGCTGGCGCTGGGATAAAAAAAATCCCGGCGAGGGTGAAAATGAGGGCGCGGCAAACGAGGGGTTGCATTGGTCAAATAAATTAAACGACTGGTGACAATAGCTCATTTCGCCGTAAAAATCCAAAGCCTCACGGCCACTCCAAAACGAAGAGTGAAACGCCCTGGCGCGGCAGGTTGAATTGCAGGTCGGTCGCGCCGTTCTTCACGAAAATATTTTTTGATTCCAATTTAGCAAGCTGGCCGGCCTGTTCCAGCGCGGCGAATTGTTTTTCTGAAAGGGGAAATGGCGAACCCATCTTCAGCCACGCTTCGTAGGAATTGCCATGCTCGCCGTCAACGCGGAACTGCGTCAACTTCGCGCCGCCGTTTGGGAATGGAATGCCGGTCAGCGCCAAATTCACCGCCGCGTCCGCGCCGGGCAAATCGTCATCGTGATAATGCCAGATGAGCACGCACAATTTATTTTTGGCGAGTGACGCGAGCGCGGTCACGTCCGGGTTTCCGCGCACGCCGGAGCGCAAAATGGTTTGCGCGTCGTGTCCCGCGCTGCTCGTCACGGAGATTTGCCGGCCGCTCATTTTTCCGAACATGCGGAACACATTCAGCACCGGCAAATCCAGTCCCGCGCTGGCGAGCTGCCGAAATCCGGCGAACGGCGGCTGGTCTTCAAATTCAAACGCCCAGGTCAGCGCGCCTTCCAAGTTCACGCCGCGATGGTTTGCGAGCGCCAGCGCGCGCGGAAAACTGGCGGCGGTGTAGCTCGAATACATCGTGCCGTTACGATACGCATCGCGCGGTTCGCGGCACGCGGCGCAGCCTTCGGGATCGGATTCGCCAATGACGATGGGCGTATTTTTGTATTCGGGAAACGAGGCGATGACGGCGTAGGCGTCATCCATGTTTCTCAACTGGTTCGCCATGCCCATGCGGACGTGGTTGTTGGTGAACACCGGCGAACCTTTGGCGTGAAACGAAATAAAGTCCAGCGGCGAACCGGTTTTGCCGGTGACATAATTGGTGCCGTGCGCGCAATGCCGCAAAAATTCGCCGAGAAATTTTCCGCCCGGCCCGCCGGCGACTTCCGGTCCGCCAACTTTTGCGCCCGGCAACGCGCGGCGCACGCCGTCCACCGCATAGTCATAAAGTTTGAAATAAGCCGCGTGCGAGCCGTGCCAATACGAAATGTTCGGTTCGTTCCAAACTTCCCAATACCATTGCTCGACTTCGGCGCGGCCGTATTTTTCGACGCAATGTTTTGTCCACTCGTAAGCGAGATTTCCCCATTTGGCGTAATCTTTCGGCGGATAGGACTGGCCGCCCTCGACCAGCACGCGCTCGCCGACAGGCGGGTGGTGCGGATAATTTTGCGGATGCGTCGAAAGCGCCTCGGGCATGAAGCCAATTTGCACGTAGGGCTTGAGGCCGTGCGCGAGATAGGTGTCGAAAATCTTGTCGTTGATGCTCCAGTCGTAAATCGGTTCGCCGTTGGTGGTTTCCTTGTAGGCGCTGGTCGAGCCGAACTTGAGCGCATACGCGCCGTCGCCGCTGGTGAGCAAATGGTGCGCGCGAAAATAAACCTGCGGCGCGCCGAGCCGACCGAGTTCGCCGAGCAGTTTTTCGCCGTCTTTCATGTAGGCGTAGTTCGGCTCGTCCGCGCCGAAGAAGCGCCAGATGGGTTTCAGTTCACCGAGCGGCTGGTCCGCGTGAACCTGGATCGTGACCGGAAAGGAATTTGTGCTGGCGGCGCAAAGCCGGCTGCCGGCAAGCGCAAGAAATAGCACGGTGCACGCGGGGAATTTCATTTCATGAATTATGCCGGTTCCGCCGGCGGCTTCAATCCATGTTTCATCTGTGGCAAATTTTTTTCCAGGCGCTAAACTGGCGGCGTGGCTGAAACACTGGTCGTCAACGAAATCTATCTGAGCCTGCAGGGCGAAAGCACCTTCGCCGGCCTGCCGTGCATTTTCATCCGGCTCACGGCTTGCGATTTGCGCTGCTCGTATTGCGACACCGCTTACGCCTTCACCGAAGGGAAAAAGAAAACGCTCGCAGAGGTTTTGGCGGAAGTAAAACGGCTCGCGCTGCCATTTTTAAATCCGCAATCCGCAATCCGCAATCCGCAATTGCCGCTGGTCGAATTGACCGGCGGCGAACCGCTGCTTCAAAAAAACTCCCGGCCACTGATGAAGCAACTTTGCGACGACGGCTTTACCGTGCTGATTGAAACGAGCGGCGCGCATGACATTTCGCCAATAGATTCAAGAGTTCGCCGCATCATGGATTTGAAATGCCCGTCGAGCGGCGAGGTGGAGCGGAATTTATTTTCCAACCTCGCGCATCTGAAAGCCACGGACGAAATCAAGTTCGTCATCGGCACGGAGCAGGATTACGAATGGGCAAAATCGCAAATCACCGCGCACGGTTTGGCGGCGAAATGCCCGCTGCTCTTTTCGTGGGTGCATCCGCTGCCTCCGGCGCAGCAAAATGCCGCGCTGAAAAAAGTTCCCGCCGGCCACACGCCGATTTCGCGCAAGGAACTCGTGGAGAAAATCATCGCCGACGCGCTGCCGGTGCGGTTCCAGATCCAGCAGCACAAAGTCATCTGGCCGCCGGAACAGCGCGGCGTTTGAAAGCTAAATCGCTATTCTAAAATGGCTGTAGATAAAACAACTAAAGTCGGCGAGGTCGAACTTGATCAGGCTTGCGCATTTCTCGCGATGTATTTGTCTTGGGCGCGACAATTTCGTGTTTTCGCGACCCGCTTGCCAATCATTTCTTACCGAGGGCATGCTTGCGACAGCTGGAAATTGATTCCCAGCCTCTGCCGTGAAAACTCCAAAAACCCTCTCATCTTAAAACAATTTGAAAATGAAGTGATCACAGAGTTCCGGAGCAGATTCAGATTGGCTGATTACACAGATATGGAAGTGTTAGCTTTCGCCCAACATCACGGCGCTCCCACGAGATTACTCGATTGGTCGAGCAACCCTTTCATTGGTTTGTGGTTCGCTGTGTCAGATAAAACCTACGATTCTGTTCCCGGAGCGGTTTTTCAGTTGGCGGCTGCCAATTCAGACTTGGTCGGACTCCATGTTGGCGACATGAGATTGGACAAAGTTGAGAATTGCGGTTGTGGAAAAAACATCCATGTTTTTTCTAGTCCTGTAAAAATTGAAAGAACCGACCGTCAAAGAAGTATTTTTACGATTGCCAGTTTTCAAAATGACTACGCAGTTAAGTCTTTAGATGAAATAGAACTGAATGGCTTAAAAGCACCAATCCGTAAGTTTTCTGTTCTAGCAAAGTTGAAACCTGAACTTCGTCGCACGTTAGCGGAGCTAGGCCTTGATGCTTACGGCATTTACGGTAGTCCAGATTCTTTTGGCAAAACCCTGTCCACACTTTTAGATATTTCAGATTTCAACCTTTCGCCAGAGATAATTTCCGCACCAAATATACAACGGGAAGCAAAAAATGACTGATAAAAGCTTCGCCATTGACGTGCGCGGCGTCACGAAAAGATTCGGGACGCGCACCGTCGTCAATGACATTGCCATGCAGGTGCGGCCCGGCGAGATTTACGGTTTTCTTGGCCCGAACGGCAGCGGCAAGACCACGTTCCTGCGGATGCTCTGCGGTTTGCTCAAGGCCGACGCCGGTAGCGGCAACTGTCTCGGCTTCGATTTCCGCCGCGAATCCGCTGAGATCAAAAAGCGCGTCGGCTATATGACGCAGAAATTTTCGTTCTACGAAGATCTGACCATCGAGGAAAACTTGGATTTCATCGCGCGGCTTTACGAGTTGCCGCAGCGCCAAGCGGCCGTAGAAAAAAGTCTGGCACGCCTCGGCATGATCGAGCGCCGCACGCAACTGGCTGGGACGCTTTCCGGCGGCTGGAAGCAGCGCCTCGCACTCGCGGCCTGCCTGATTCACGAGCCGCAACTGCTGCTGCTCGACGAGCCGACGGCGGGTGTGGACCCAAAGGCGCGGCGGGATTTTTGGGAGGAGATCCACAAGCTCGCGGCGGATGGGCTGACGTTTCTCATCACCACGCATTACATGGATGAGGCGTCGCGCTGCCATCGGCTCGGCTACATCGCCTACGGCAACTTGCTCGCGCACGGCACCGTGGCCGAGGTCGTGAAAACCGCTGGGCTGACGACGTGGGAAATTGCCGGTGAAAATCTTGCGCCGCTCGCGGACAAACTGCGCGGGCTGACTGGCGTGGAGCAGGTCGTGGCGTTCGGGATGACGCTGCATGTCAGCGGGCGCGACGCGGAAAAATTGCACGCGGCCATCGCGCCGTTTCAGGCGAACGGCCATCGCTGGACGCAAATTGAATCGGGCTTGGAAGACGTGTTCATCAGCCTGATGGAAACCGCGAAGGATAATTTCTCATGAGCCGCTACGCGTTCAACTGGCGACGGCTTTGGGCGGTCGTGCTGAAGGAGTTCATCCAGATGCGGCGCGACCGGCTGACGTTCGGCATGATGGT
>CAYUGC010000175.1:0-7623 GCA_964444085.1 uncultured Bifidobacteriaceae bacterium
CTGGCGGATGGTGCGGAAGCGGTTTTTGCGTCCGGTTAAAATCTTATGGATATAAACCTGGTGGCTCACATCCCAGACAAATTTGTCTTTGGGCGTGGTGAAAACCTTGTGTAGCGCGATGGAAAGCTCCACGACGCCGAGGTTCGGGCCGAGGTGGCCGCCGCCTTTGGCGAGGCCCTCGATCAGCTCGGTGCGGATTTCGCCGGCGAGTTCCTGCAATTGCGGCACCGTGAGCTTTTTGACGTGCTCCGGTCCGTCCACCATGTCCAAGTATCGGCTCATAAATTCTTAAAAATATTTAACCACGGATGGACACGGATAAACACGGATTAAATTCTACCGGTGCGATGCCGCATTCCGAATCCGTGTGCATCTGTGTCCAGCCGTGGTTTCTAAATCATTCTGCGGCCAAATCCAGCGGTTTCAGTTTCAGTTCGCCCGCCGCGGTCTTTTCGAGCTGCTGGATTTTCACTTCCGCCTCGGCGAGTTTTTCCTGGCAGATTTTCACCAGCCGCGCGCCTTCCTCGTAGCGCGCGAGCAGCGTTTCTAGCGGCAAATCATCCGCCTCCATGGCCTCGACGACGCCCTCAAGTTTTTTGAGGGCCTCTTCAAACGGCACATTGCCCTTGGCCGCATCTCCGGCCTTGGCTGGTTTTGACATGGTGAAAAAATAAGGAAAAACCCTATCCGCGTCCAGCGTGGAGACAAACGAATCACTCATCAACGCGGCTGAAAATTTCACCGCTTGCCAGCCGGGTGGTTAATGTCTGGCCGGCGGACACCTGCGCGGCATCGCGCAGGACTTTCCCGCTCGCCGTATCCGTCGTGATGGAATAGCCGCGCGCCAAAACCTGCTCCGGGCCGAGCGCATTCAGCCGTTTTTCCAGTTGTCGCAATGTTTCCCTCCGCGCTTTCAAGGCCAGCGCCGGCTTCGCGCGCAAAAATCTGCCCGCCAGATTTCCCAAAACCAAATTGCGTGAACGCGCTGCCGTCTTCAATCCGCGCATCAGTCCCGACTGCAGATCATCCAGCCGCTGCAACGAATCGTTCAGCTTTCGGCGCGGATGCAAACGCGCCAGCCGCCCGCCAAGCTGTGAGAGACTTTCTGTCGCCGAATCGAAACCACGCCGCGCCGCGCGTTGCAGCAAAGCGGGTGCTTCACCGACAAATTCACGGCTGGCGAAAACGCCTTCCGTGATGATTTCCGCTGCCACGCTCGGCGTGGCCGCGCGCACGTCCGCCACAAAATCCGCGATGGTGAAATCAATCTCGTGCCCGACCGCCGACACGACGGGCACCGCCGACTCAAAAATCGCCCGGGCCACCGCTTCCTCGTTGAACGCCCACAAGTCTTCCAGCGACCCGCCGCCGCGCGTGATGAGAATGATATCCAATCCCATTGTAGCAGCCGACGTAAGGAGGCTCTGACTTTTGCTTTCCGATTTTGAGGTTTGAGCCTCGTCACCTCGGCTGCTACGGAATGAAAATTCATTCAGTGTTCGGATGGCTTCCGCAATTTCGCGCGCCGCGCCGTCGCCTTGCACGCGGCAGGGCGCAAGGACGATTTCCAGCCCCGGATTGCGCCGCTGGATGACGTGAAGCACGTCGCGAATCGCCGCGCCTGTCGGCGACGTCACCAGGCCGATGCGCTGGGGATATTGGGGCAGCCGCCGCTTCCGTTCCGGCGCAAACAAACCTTCCGCCGCGAGCTTCTGCTTCAGCTTTTCAAACTGGATTTGCAGCGCGCCCACGCCTTGCAATTCCACTTCGCGGACGATGAGTTGATACTGTCCGCGCGCCTCATAAACGGTCACGTCGCCTTGCAGCAAAACTTTCTGTCCGTCCGCCAGCAGGCCCCGCTGCGCCGCCGCCGTGCCGCGAAACAGCACGCAGCTCAACTGCGCGGCGACATCCTTGAGCGTGAAATAAACATGCCCCGAACTTTGCGCGCGGAGATTCGTGATTTCACCGCTGACCCAGACGGAGCCGATTTGTTTTTCGAGCAGCCGCTTGATGTCCGCCGTGAGTTCCCAGACGGACAAAACCTTGCGCGTTTCCGCGGGCGGAAACAGTTCGCCGAAGTCCCACTGCGATTTGGCCGGTTTGCTCATGCGCCGAAATTAAACCACGGATGGACGCGGATGGACACGGATAAATAACCGCTGGTGCCGGCGACGTCCGGCTCGCGAGGACGCTTGCCCCCATTTGTGTTCATCCGTGGTTGAAATGGATGACCGTGTTCACCGCCGCGACCAGCGCGTTCACGCGCGTGGCCAGCGGAAAATCCGACGGCGCTTCCAGCGTGTAGCCCTGGCGCGCCTTCTGCGTAATCAGGTAAAACGCCTCCGGCCAGTCGGGACGTTCGTGCGGCAGGAGGTTCGGGCGGATGATGCCGCCGTGCGCCGCGCGGCCCTCGATGGTTTCCGACAAATCCACCGGACAAACTTGCTTCACCGCCTCGATCATCTTTTCCGCGAGCGACGGTTTGCCGTCGGGATTCTGTTCGTAGAGATAAAAACCGTTCGATTCCCAGTCCTCATGCAGGCAAAGATACAGGCTGAACGCCGGCTGCCGTTCCAGCCACGCGAAATGGGCTCGCACCTCGGCGGACTTTGAGTTGCGATAATCGCGGTTCAAGTCCACGCCCTCGGCATTCTCGCGCCGGTTCAGCGTGAAGCCGATGGGATTCAAGCACGGCATTAGAAAAAACTCTGCGTTCTCGGGCCATCGGTTTTCCTGGATCAGCTTCAACGCCGCGAGCGGCCCGGCCGGTTCGTCACCGTGGATGCCGGCGGAAATGTAAAGGCGCGGGGCATTGGGCGTGAGGCGCGATGCGCGATGCAGCGCGGGCAATTTGAAACCGTTGGCCTCGTGAAAAATCTCGGAAGCCCAGCCGTGTTGCCGGGCCGCGTTTTCGACCTCGCGCAACACGGCGCGAATGTCAATCGTCTCGCCGCAGTAGCCGCCGTGATTTTTGCCGAGCTTTTGCACGCGGAGAATTTCACGCATAGCCGCCGGAACGCAAAGAAGTTTTATTCGGATGCTCCAGACCGGTCCGCCGGTTCAATCTTTGGCGAGGGTGGACGAGGTGGCAGCGACCGGTGAAGCTAAAGTGGAATCGTTCATGCATCCTAGTTCAGCGAGCACGGCATCAAGTTGTTTTTGTTGCGGCAACAGGCGTCCAAAATATCGAGCCGCGATGCCACCACCACTCAATAACAAAGTCCCTCCGAAAAATGCCGCCATGCATGCCAACTCGTTTGACGACGCTTTTCCAGAAACGTGCAACTGCCGCATCACCAAGGCCAGCAGTGGAATCACGATGGCGAATAATCCGGCCACCAGTTTCAAATGCGATTGCGCTGTCCGGTTGGAATCTAGCGCTGCTCGCAATGAGTCAATGACCGACAATTCACCCGGCGCGGCGGGCGAGGCTGGTTTCAGATACCGCCGTAGAAAGTGGATGGCAAATGCCCATGGGGTGATCAATAGCGGGAACAAACCCCATTCCTGTCCGGGTTTTACTTTGCCAGCCGCGATGCTCCAGATCGCTAAAGCTGTGATGACCGACAGCCAGACAAACGTGTTGATCAGCCAGATGAATTGGAAGCGGCGACGACGGATCATCTGCCGGGCGAATTTCCGGGCCAATTGTTGTTGCACTTCAGTCGGCAGATTGTTGCGTGGTGAATTCCATGCGCCCTGTATTTCATTCGGGTTCATGGTGATTTCCTTTCAAGGTTTGGGTGAGTTGGTTTTTGATACGGTTGATTTTTACACCGACATTGCTTTCCGAAAGACCAAGGATTTCTGCCATCTCGCGATAGCTCAACCCGTCCAGCGATAGAAGCATCAGTGAACGGTTCAGCGGCTTGAGCAGACGGATGGCTGAGTAAATTTTTGCCAGCCGTTCGTCGGCCAGCAAATCCGCGTCCGTGGCGAACCCGTCAGGGGAAGATGCGCCGAATTGCTCCACCCGACGCTGGTAATTCTTTTCCGTGCGAACCCACAGCAGGGCGGCGTTGTGGCTGACCCGATAAAGATAGGTAGTCGGTTTGGCATCGCCGCGAAATGGCGGAATGGATTTCCAGACGGCCAGCAACACTTCCTGAAGCAAATCGTTGCGGTCATCACCCGCCGCAAAACCGTTCACGACGTGATGCAGAATCGCGCCATGCTCGCGCGTCCAGTCGGTGAACCGTTGTTGTTGTTCGGCAATATCCATGAGCTTTCTGTAATATAAGAAGCAGCATGCACGGATTTATTACAAAGAAACCAAGGGTGATTTCCTCGTTTGCCTATAAAAACAACCGCGAAAGAAATTCGGGAATCTGATTATGTTTTGTGCGGCGGCTATTTTGCAGTCGCCAGTTCCATTTCCGTCTCGCACTTTTCTTTTCCGCACCCGCAGCCGCCTTCTTCCTGGTCGCTGAAATCGTGGCTGTCCCAGTTCGGATCGAGGCCGAGGTCTTTGAGCATTTGCAGATCCTTTTCCACGGGCTGGTTCAGCGTGGTGAGATAATTGCCCACCATCAGCGCGCTCGCGCCGGCCATGAAAATCATGCTTTGCGCGTCGCGCAGGTTCACGGTGCGGCCGCCGGCGATCATGATTTCCTGTCGCGGCAAAATGAAACGGAAACACGCGATGGTCTTCAAGATTTCCATCACGGGCAGCGGCTCGTTTTTGGCGAACGGCGTGCCGGGAATCGGATTGAGGATGTTCACGGGCACGACGTTCGCGCCGATGGCCTTCAATTCAAACGCGAGGTCGCAGCGGTCTTCGCGCGTCTCGCCCATGCCGATGATGCCGCCGGAACAAATCTTGATGCCGGCCTTTTTCAGATAGCCGATGGTCTCCAGCCGGTCGTCGAACGTGTGCGTGGTGCAGGTGTTCGGGAAAAAGCGGCGCGAGCTTTCGAGATTGTGGCCGTAGCACTCGACCCCGGCTTCCTTGAGCCGGTCGGCAATCTTCTGCGACTTGATGATGCCGAGGGAAACATCCGGACGCGTCTTGCCCTGCGCCTTCATCTCGCGGACGCGCTCGCAAATCTCGTCGAATAGCGGGCCTTCATTCAAGCCTTTCCACGCGGCGACAAGGCCGACGGCGGTGACGGAATTTTTGTTCGCCTCCTCGCCGGCTTCGGCGACGGGTTCGGGGTCAACGAAGCCATATTTCGGCGAGCCGGTCTGGTAATGCGACGACTGCGAGCAGAAGCTGCAATTCTCCGAACACGCGCCGGCTTTGGCGTTGACGATGGAGCAAAGATGAATCTTGTTGCCCTTGAACTGCTCGCGGATGCGGTTCGACCAGGACAGCAAATCCAGAATGTCGGCGGACGTTTCGAGGTTAAAAAGCCACAGCGCCTCGTCGCGGGAGATTTGTCCGCCGATCAAAACTTTTTCGCCGAGCGTGGCGATTTTGCCGTGATTGTTAGCGTCAACCAGTTTTGCAGTCATGGTTGACAGGATAGCGGGCGCTGAAAAATCCGCAAGCGGTGTGTCTTGATTCGGCAGGACAAGTTCCACCGAAGGTCAGGCGGACTTCATTTGGTCGGCGGCGGGACTTTGGACGGATGAATCGCGTTCAGATATGCGGCCAGCGAGGCGATCTGCAAATCGTTCAGCGGCCCGCCTTGCGAGGTGGCGAACGCCGGCATGAGCGAACCGGCCTTGCCGGCGGTGATCCAAGTGCGCCAAAATTCGTCGCTGGTCGGGATTTGGAGAGTGGCGAGGTCGGGCACCATCGTCGCGCGGTTTTTCGCCTCGTGGCAGATGGCGCAGATGGCGTCGAAAAGCTGCTGGCCGTATTTGCCCTCGGTTTTTTTCAGGTGGCAGCTCGCACAATCGCCTTTGAAAACGGCCTGCCGGTCAGCCTTCGCCGCCAAGAGGCCGGCGGTGCGCTGCTCCTCGGTCATCTCCGGCATGGCCGGCGGCGGCAGAATATTGATGCGCAGGATGAGGTCTTTACGGCCCTTGTCCGACGTGAAACTCACCGTCTTGAACAGCGTGCCGGACTTGCCCGCCAAATCCACTTTCAATTTGATCGTGCCGTTGGAGCCGGGCGCGATCAACCACGGCGTGGGCGGCAGTTCCACGGTCGTGCAATGGCACCCGGGCTGCACGGACAGCACGGCCACCATATTGGTGGTGAGGTTGGTGAATGAAAAGCTGAAACGCGCGAACGCCTGTTCGTTCGTGGCGTCCACCGCCTTCGTCAGTTCATCCCACGCCAGCACGCCGTCCGGTAGCGGTTCGCCGGCATGCGTGTAATCCGGCACATAAACCGGCGCGGTGGCAGCGGCGGCGTTGGTCTGTGCGGCGACGGGAAAAATTCCGGCGGCAAAAAGCAGGCTGGCGGCGGCAAAAAATGTCCGGAGCAGTTTCATGTGGAGCTGAAATTTAGCACTTTGCAACGGTTTGACGAGTGGGATTTTGTGGTGTTCAAAATCAAAGCCGGTTGAGCGCGCTCAACACGGCCTTGACCGACGCCAGCTCAATGTTCGTGTCCACGCCCGCGCCCCAGCGGGTCTTGCCGTCGGTGGTTTTGATCTGGATGTAGGCGATGGCCGCCGCGCCTTCGCCGGAACTCAAGGCGTGCTCGCTGTAATTGGAGATTTCAAAGCGCGCGCCGACCGTTCCGAAGCCATGGACAAGCGCCGCCAGTGGGCCGTTGCCTTCGCCGGAGAACGCCACCGGCTCGCCGTAGCGCAGGAATTTCGCGCGGCATTTGACGACGCCGTTCTTGCTTTCCGTTTCAAAGCTGGACAACTGCCACGGCGAAGTGCGTTCGACGTATTCCTTCCAGAACATCGCCTTCAACTCCGCGCCGCTGACCTCGCGGCCGAGCTGGTCCACCGCGTCGTTGGCAATCGGTCCGAACTCGCGCTGCATGTCCTTCGGCAACTCGATGCCGAATTCGCTTTCGAGCAAATACGCCACGCCGCCCTTGCCGGACTGCGAGTTGACGCGGATGACCTCGCGGTATTCACGCCCGATGTCCGCCGGGTCAATCGTGAGATACGGCACATCCCAGTGCATGCCGGGATTGTTTTCACGTTCGGCTAAACCTTTCTTGATGGCGTCCTGATGCGAGCCGCTGAACGCAGTGAAGACCAGTTCACCGGCGTAAGGCTGGCGCGCGGGAACCGTCATGCCGGTGCAGCGCTCATAAACATCAATGATCGAATGGAGATTCGAGAAATCCAACTTCGGATCAATGCCGTGCATATAGAGATTCAACGCCACGGTGACGATGTCCAGATTGCCGGTGCGCTCGCCGTTGCCGAACAAAGTTCCCTCCACGCGGTCGGCCCCGGCCAACATTCCCAACTCCGTCGCCGCCACGCCAGTGGAGCGGTCGTTGTGCGCGTGCAAGCTGATGATGAGCGAGTCGCGGTTCTTGATGTTGCGGCAGATCCATTCGATTTGATCCGCATAAACATTGGGCATCGCGACCTCGACCGTGTTTGGCAGATTCAAAATCATCTTGTGCTGCGGCGTCGGCTGCCACACGTCCATGACCGCCTCGGAAACTTCCTTGGCGTATTCCACCTCCGTCGCCGAAAAACTTTCCGGCGAATACTGGAGCATCACTTCCGTGCCTTTGAGCCGGTGCAAACGGTC
>CAYUGC010000176.1:0-7602 GCA_964444085.1 uncultured Bifidobacteriaceae bacterium
GGCCCGGTTATCTCGTCGGCGGCCCGCATCCCAAGGCCACCGACTGGCATGATGACCAGGGCGATTTCAAGACCAACGAAATCGCCATCAACTGGAACGCCGCGCTGGTCTATGCGCTGGCCGCGTTCCTGCCGGAGTGAAACCTATTTCAAAGCCTTACCAGCCGACGTGAGGAGCGGGATGGCTGTGGCTTAATTACAGCCATCACACTAGCGGTTTAAGAAATGCTGTGGCCGTTTTTGACTGGCGGTCTTTGATCCCTCTCCCGCTGGACAGAATTCGCCGAATCCTGATTCGCGCGGTGACCCCTTGAACCGGACGGAGCGCCGGCATTTTGCCGGCTTTGCATATCCGATTTACGAAACGCGCCCTTCTCGGTTTGGCTTGGCGATCCCCGTCATTCGTTTGCCCAAAGCCGGCAAAATGCCGGCGCTCCAGCTCATGGGCAGGGAGAACGCCAGCGAATTCTAATTGGCCACAGTTTTAGTTAAACCGCTCTAAAAACTGAATTGTTCTGTTTAGAGCTTGAGTCAGTTGGCGGTGTCGCCCGGCAGCAGTTGTTGCGGCAGTTCGTTCAAAACCGCGCCGGAGTCTTGATAGGTGATGAGCCAGACACGATCAAAGACATTCTTTTTCCACTTATCGCCGCCGAATTTGACGCCGAAGGATTGGGCCAGTTGTGGCAGTTCGTCATGAACCCAGCAGATGACCACCGTTTTGCCTTTCAACGTCGGGTCGTTCAGGATTTGTCGCGCCAGGGCGGCGTAGTTTTTGGCGGAGAACGGCGTCTGGACGGGCAATTGCAGCCGGGTCGCGAAGGGAGTGATGGTTTCGATGGCGCGCTGGCTGGGGGCTTTGAGCGTGGGTTTACAAGCAAACACGGCGGCAGGACGATCGTTGGTTCCCCAGGCCGGACTGTTTGTGGCCCATGCAGTCAGCGCGCGGGCGCGCTCCTGGCCGCGTTCGGAAAGGTGGATCTCCGTTTCATCCGCCGGTTTTTCGGCGTGGCGCAGCAGGATGATCCGCGCCGGTTGCGCGGTGGCGGTGAGTGCAAACCACAAACCGAAGAGCAGCGCGAACGTCCTTGGGAGAAATGCGCCGATCATAGTTTAGGTTCCTGCCGGAGTCTTGGTGTCCAGCGTCAAATCCACCAGTTCGCCGGGCAGGAGATTAAGATTGGGCGGAACGCTGATGAAGATGGGCAATCCCCGCTGCTGCGAGGTGCCCATGCCGCGCGTCCGCAACGGCGAATCAAACATCTCCACGCGCGGCCCGACTTGGGTGATGATGGCCGCGCCGACCACACGCTGCCTACTGCGGCTGCGGACCGTGACCTTCTCGCCCACCCGGGGTTCCAACCGCAGCGGCTGATTGAGGAAGCCGACAATGTGGCTCACCTCCTGGCTGGAAATGGTGACGATGGGGTCGCCGGTGGACACGGTGGCCCCGGCGAGCTTGGACAGGGTGCGGACGCGCCCGCTGATCGGGGCCAGCAGTTTGACCGGGGCCAGTTGCGCCTCGGCCACATGAAATTTCGCCTCGGCCACGGCCAGGGCTGCGTTCACATATTTCGATTGCTCCGAGTTGGTGGGATTGTATTCCTTCAACTGTTTTTCCATCTCGGCGACGACCGCCTGTTTTTCTGTGTAAGTCTGTTGCACCACCTTAAAGGTGGTGTTGCTTTGGTCGAATTCAGACTGGCTGATCAATTTGTCCTCCAGCAGCTTCATTGCCCGCTGCAATTCGAGTTCAGCAAAGGTGAGCTGGGATTTGAGGGCGGCGAGTTCGGAGCGAAGGTTCAGCCATTCAAATTCAAACTCGGCATAGCGAACCTTGTCGGTGGGGCGGAAGCCGCCATCGGCGCGGATGGCGTTCATCTCGGCCTGCGCCAGATTCACGGTGTTGCTCAAAATCAGCGGATCCAGGGCATCCACGATGGCTATGAGATCGCCAGCCTTGACGTCCTGATAGAGAACCACCTTGAGCTGCGAAATCCGCCCGGCTTTCGGGCTGGCGACATCGGCCTCCAAGCCTTCGGCCTGTCCGGTAAGCAGCGGACTGGCGAGGTTGCGGCCCCATAGCCAGATGACGGCCAGCAGGACGACGACGAAGGTGACATGCGGCAGGACATTGACGCGAAACTGGCGCCAATGGTGCGCGGCCGGACTCGGGATGGGAGGTAAAGGATCTGGGTTCACAATTCGGACTCCTCTTGGGCTTTCATGGCGGTGACGCGGGAAACGCCTTCCACGGCGCGCAATTCCTGGATGAGATCATCCACGCGGTTGGGATCGCGCAGCAGCAGGCGGTAGGAAAAATCAGTGCCGGCGGTGGCTTCGCCGGAACGCTGCGTGGCGCAATGCAGGTTGCGGGCGTGCCGTTCCAACACGCGGGTCATCCAGGCCAGATCCACCAGCGGACGCGCCCAGTGCAGGTTGATGATGACGTCGTAGCGGTGCCGCATGCCGTAGGAGGTATACCAGAGATAAAACATCACCAGGATCAGGGCGACCGTGGCGATCACCGCCATCGAGAACCGCTGCGTGCCGCAGCCCATCCCCACCGCCAGCACGGTGAGCACATAGCTGGTGTCCAGCGTGTCGCGCAGGACGTTGCGGAAGCGGACCACGGCGAACACCGCCATCAGGCCGAACGCGGTGACAAGGTTGTTGTTCAGCACCATCATCACCACGGAAACGATCATGGGTATGACCACCAGTGAATTGACGAAGGAGCGTGAATAGGAAAGCCCCGCGTGGGTGGCCATGTAGGTCCAGGCGATGGCCTGGCCGGCCAGAAAGGACAGCCCCAGCCCCAGCAGCAGGGCCATCATGTTCAATGGTTGCGACGAATAATCGGCGCTGGCAAAGGTGTTCAGCAAATTCTCCATGGCGTCATTTCAATTCATTAATTTTTTCCCGGCTGGTTTTGCGAGTTCGATGCTCCAGCAGTTTCTCCACAAAATCCTGATGTTCGTGCGGAAAATACGTCGGGTTGAGCCGGGCTGATCCCAGTTGATCCACGCCGTCGGCATACTTCGCCGCGCCGAGTTGCATCACCCCGAACAGCTCCACCATTTCGCGGAACCAGTTGGGGAAACGTCCGGTGAACTTCAGTTCCAGGATCACGTCCGGCGTGAACGGCATCACAAAATTCTCCAGCTCCGTCTTCAGTTCGCCTGAGAAACTCGGTGCGCTGCACACGTCCCGATCGAAACTCACCCGCACGGAATTGTCCGCCTCGCTCACCCACGCCTCGCGCCGGTAGGCAACATGCGTTTTGGGCGACGCCTGCAAATCTTCTTTCAAATAGCAAAATTCATGGATCGCATCGAAACTCTTCGGACTGGGCGAGAAAAGGTGCTGTTCCTCCGGCAACTGCCCCGCCAGCAACTGCGCCACCGCCTCGCGCCGCACTGCACACCGCTTCTTGAGAATGGCGTCGTTCATGCGGCGCTTGATCTCAAAAAAAACCGGCGACGCGGGATTGTCGTCGTAATAACGGATGCGGAGTTTGTAGCGGTTTTTGTTGCTGTTCAGCACGTCCCAATAGAGCTTCAGGTCGTCCGAATCCAGATAGAGGCTGTGGTTGTGATAGGAGTAATCCGGCTTGCCCTCGCTGTATTCGTCCGGCACCAGATAGGCCCGTATAAATTCCCGCATCCGAACCGCCACCTGCGCAGTCACGCGGTATTTCAGCTCAAAACGGGTCGCCTGTAATTTGTCTCCAGTCATGGCAGCTTGGCTTGCTCTTTTTTCGGCAAATTTATGCCGGACTTGATTAATTCATCTTTAAACGTCTTCGGTCAAAGGTGTTTGGGGTTAATCATGCCAGCGTATCAGTCAGTTTTTTTCATGTCCATATCAACCTCCACTTTCATGGCACCGCCGGCGTGACGATGCGGAAAAACCGACCGACCGGACCGGCGGGAGAATTCGTCAGCGTCACCACCCGGTTCGTCGGGGCAGACACCACCTGCTGCCAGGTCTGCCAGTTCAATGGCGTCAACGTATCTGTGATTTGAATGGTGTAAGTCACATTCGCCATCGCCGGGAAATTCAGGGCGACCTGCCCGTTACCGGCCGACGCGGCGCGCAACGCCAGCACGCTGGCGGCATCGTGCGGATCTGTGTGCGCCAAAAATTCCTGCAAGTTTGACATGCCGTCGTGATCCGGGTCCAGGGCCGCGTCGTTCACGCCCACGATCAGGCCGTTGGCCGTCTCCCAGGCATCCAGCATCCCGTCGCCGTCACTGTCAGGAAGGATCACCGTCAGCATGGCCACGCTGCTGGTCACCGAGCCGGCGGCATTGGCTATCTGTACGAAATACGCGCCAGCATCCAGGGCACTCACCGCCGGCAGGTTCAGCGCATCAAGTGTGGCCCCGACGAGGTTGGTGTTCTCATGTGCCCATTGATAATTCACCGGTGTGCTGCCGGCCACCACCACTTGGAATGACGCCGGCTGGCCACTGGTTCGCGTGACGCTTTGCGGTTGCGAGACGATGGCCGGGGCGACCACCGTGCCGAGCAGGGTGAGCCGCGCATCGAATACCAGGTCACTGCTGAAGGCGGAGGATTGGTGAACTTCCGCCGCAAGCGTGTTGGTGCCGGCTATCAGGCTGCTGGTCGGCAGGGTGACGGAGAAAAGCGTCGCCCCGTTGTCCGCGCAGTTGGTGGCCAGTTGGGAATAGGTCAGGGTTCCAGCCGGCAGGTTGTCGCGGTAAAGATTCGTGCCGTTCAGATAAAACGCCACGCCGTCGTCGCGTTGGAATTCCAGCACCAGATTGGTCATGTTCACCAGCGTGGGAACGACAAACTGCCGGCGGAAGTAAGTGGTCGGGTATTTGTTATTGGCATCGGTGCCGTAACTGAGAATGGTATTGAATCCACTGTTGCCGTTGTTGAAACCCAGCCGTCCGAAACCGCTGTTCCAACTGCTGTCATTGAACGCCGGTGCAATCCAGTTGGTGCCCTGATTCACACCGGTGTCGAGATAGCGCCAACTGGCGTTGAGCGGAATCAGCACCGGATTGGCGAGAACCGCCTGCACTTGGACGGTGGCCGAGGCTGGCGGACTGGTGGCACCGCTGTCGTCGCGGGCAATGGCGCTGATGGCGTGCGCGCCGCCGGAACCTGGCGTCCACTGGTAGCTGAAGGTCGGCGCGGGCACGGAAGTGAGCAGGCTGCCATTGTCGTAAAAATCCACGCTGACTACGGTCCCGTCGGAATCGGTCGCGTTGGCGGAAAGCGTGACAGGCGTCCCGAAGACGACATTGGTTCCGTTCAGCGGTGAAGTGAGCGTGACACTGGGCGGCAGCGATGTGACGGTGATGCTGACAACGGCGGATTGCGCGATGCCGCCGAGGTTGTCCGCCGTGATGGCCTTGATTGAGCGCGTGCCAAAGGGGGCGTTTGTCCAGAGATAATTCCACGGTGGCGAGGTCAGCGTCACGATGAGCGTTGCGCCGTCGTAGAAACTTACATCGGCAATGGTGCCGTCGGCGTCGGCGGGACTGGCGGAGAGCGTGATGCCAGGCAGGCGGCCGAACAAAGCGCCATTGGCCGGAGCCAGAAGCGAAACGGTGGGCAGCGTATTGGGCACGTTGGCGGCGCCGGCAGTGGTGGCGGAGGCGAACCAGTTGGTCGGGTCATTGCCGAAGCTGGAGTTGACACGGCGTTGGAGTGAGTTGCCCAGCCCGTCCGCATTCGTCGGCCATGGCGCGGCCTGGCTGTAATTAATTTGCTCGACCATGACGTAAGGAACAAAAACATTGGTGTTGGTCACATCCGGTTTGTCGGGATACTTGAGTTCAATCTGCTCGCCGGAGTTGTCCAGTTTACCGGCCCACGGACCATAAATGGGCACAGTTTGGGAAACGTTGTAGAGCGAGCGGAAGGCGGCGAGCTGCGTGCTGTTGGTGGGGTTGAAGCCGACCACGAGCAGCCGTGCGCCAGCAGCGAGGGTGACGTTGGTGGGGAAATCGAAGTCCACGGCGTTGCGCAATTGCCAGGTGTTGGTCAGCGCGGCGAGGCCATAGCCGGACTCGTTGGTAAACGTGCAGTAAAGCGGGGCGCTTGCGCTGGTAAGGTTCTGCAGTTCAATGAATTCATCGAGGTCGTTATCCACACCGTTGGTCAGGTCCGGCGGGTGATACATGATTTCGGAAATGACGATGGGCCCCACGCGTGGCAAGGCGTTCGCAGCACCAAGCGTGTTCGTGCTTTGCAGGACGAATTGCGTGTTGGTCTGGCTGTCCACATAGCGTCCAAAGCTGACGCCGTTGGGCGAGGCCTTGAAATCCCAGCCGTGATAGTAGCCGGTCAGGTTGGTGTTGGCGTCGCCGGAGAAAAGGTAGGCGGACTCGCCGTATTCGGAGAACAGGAAGGCATTGGTCCCGGTGTTGAACTGTGTGTCGTTGAAGACAAGATAACCGCCAGCGTTGATGGTGGTGCCGTTGGGAATGCGGTATTTATTCGGGGTATAAAAATCATCCGTGAGGAACCAGCCGCCGAGGTTGACATTGGTGGCGGCCGGATTGAACAGCTCAACGGAATCGCGATCCGGCAGGTCGGTGTGCGCGAGGACTTCGTTGACGAGAATACTCGGGAACGCCGGTGCGGCCGGGTCCGCCGCGCCGGGATTGCCGTTGAGCGCGCCGCTGGCGCGCCAGCTTGATTTTTTGTCCCAAGTATCCCAAGACGCAAGGTCGTTCACGATGACGAGCGAGAAACCCAGCCCGTCGGTGATGGGATACCAGGAATTGTTGTAGGCAAAATCCAGGATTTTTTCGCCGGTCGCGTCTTCGAGGCGGAGGGTTTCACCCGCGTTGTCCAGTGACCCGGCAAATTCGCCCGCGATCAGCACGCCGCCGCCATAACGAGCGGTGAAGGCGGGAAGATTGCGCACCACCAGCACGCGCTGGCCGGGCAACAGACTGGTCACAGCACTGCCGGTAAAGCTGAAGTCAATGCCGTTGGTGAAACGACAACCGGTGAGGTCAAGCGTGAGATTCGTCAAAATATTCCGCAGCTCGATGTATTCAAAAAGCTGCTCGTCATTGGTGAGGGCCGGCGCGGGCGAGGGATTATACATGATCTCCGTCACCCGGAGGAACTGCTGCGCCAGCGAGGGCGCGCCGACAAAGCTGTTGGAGCAGACCAGCCGTCCGGTGTCGTCCTTGATCGTAAGGGATTCGCCCCAGGCATTGAGGTGGCCTTTGTAAGGGCCGATGACGAACCGTCCCTCGCCACCGTGCGGGCTGACGGCGCGATTGCGGAAAGCCCTGGTGTTGGGGGAAACGTAGAGCGTCCCGCCAGTGGGGATGACCGTGCCGAACTTGAATTTAAACTGGGTGCCGCCGTCGAGTTTCCAGCCCGAAAGATCCACCGCGTAATTGTTGGCGTTGGTTAACAGGACAAATTCCTCATCCTGATTGCCCGAAACCGGATTGTAGTCCCAGCCGATAATCGAGACGACGGCGTTGGTGGGTTGGGCGAGCGGAATGCCGGCGTTGCTGGTCTTGGTGATGCCGATGGCCAAGGCCGTATTGGTGACGCTGTGCTTGCCATAAAAATGATTCCGGCGGTTGATAAAGAAATC